>DAIPJJ010000006.1:0-54447 GCA_036770325.1 Terriglobales bacterium | reverse complement strand
TGATCTCATTCGTCTCGGCCAGTAGCTCGCTTTAGACCCTTGCCGACCTGCATTGATCACTATCCTTGCGGACCGCGACCGGCGATCGTACTCGGGCTCCGGGCTCACCGCCAACCGGATAAATCAGTTCAACGCCTTCGGGACTCTATCCTGCCTTTGACTGTGTTTCCTGTTCTTCTCGACCAGCGCTTTGCTATAGAGCCTTACTGGCCCTCCGTCGGTCATTCTGCATGAGCTGTACGTCGGTTCGCTGATTGCTCAGCGTTCTTACGTTAGCTCCTGCGTCTTGCCGATGGTGACCTCGCTTGACCCCCGGACGCCGCACCAACCGGTAAAACTTCAGAAACTGTCAAAGAACGATTATGGTTTTACACCTTCAGATTTTTGGGTCAACAGAAAAAATCAAATTCCAGGTGCTTTGTTTTCAATCGAGTGCAGCTCGTTCACAGGCGTGTGCAGCAGAAGTTGTGCAATGGCATCACTCTCGCCGAGTCAACTCAAACAAGTTTGCGAATTTCCCAAGAATTCTTAATCAATGACTCGATTGATCGGCTGCATGAGGCGAACTTTCAACTGTGAAAATCCGGCAGATTCCGCTCTGGTTGCGGGAAGTGAAAACTTCATTTCGGCGCGTGCGGTATAACTTAAGAGATTCACGTTAACATTCGCGTGCATTTTTCAAAAGAATTCGTGGCAGCTTTGGTGTGCTCTGTCGCTCTGCTCTTGCTCGTCTGCAGCGGCTGTGAGGTCGAGCGGCGAAAAAGCGACGCCGAACTCGGGCTGAACGCGCAGCAAGCAGCAGGGCGGCACATCTACGATCAGTATTGCGACCGATGCCACTCGCCATATTCGTCACGAAAACGCCAAGGCCCGAGTCTGAAAGGCGTATTCAAGCGCCAGTACTTCACTGGGAGCGGCATGCCGGCGAATGACGATCGGGCCAGAGATATCATCAGGATGGGCCGCAACAAAATGGAAGGCTTTGCGAACGTGCTGACAGACGAGCAGATCAGCGATCTGCTCGCATATTTGCACACATTGTAGTGCATCCTCTGTGGCGTTCCTCTGTGTAACTCTGCGTTCTCTGTGGTGAGCCTTCGAAATGCGCTTGGTCTAAGAAAAGCTTAACCACGGAGAGCACAGAGTTACACGAAGGTTTTCACAGAGGAGCTAATTCGCTCAATTGCACGCTCGCTAGCCGACAGTTAAGATTCAATCTCTCTTCCCTTTTCGAGGTTCCACATGTCCGACAGCGCGTTGAAATCTGCACCCACAAACGGAACCGGCCCTTCCTCTGGCACTCCCGCGACAGAGGTCTACGCGATCTTTGGCGCCGAGCCTGAAGTTCAGGCGTATGCAATGGCGAAATACTCGCGCTCGGCGCTGTCGATGAAGGAGTCGCTGAGAGAAATCAGCACACAGAAAGCGGAAAAATTCCTAAATACTTTCTATTTCCAATACGGCCATCGCTCGATCGCGGACCTGGCGCATATTGCTCTTGCAATTGAAAAACTCTCCATTTTGGCCGCGATCGTCGTTGCCGACGAGCAGCGCTGGGACGGACAGGAGCGTTCGACGCGATATCAGGACTTTCGCAAGAGCGGTTATTACACGCCTGACTTTGGCGCCGACTCTCGCTCACGAGAGCTCTACACAGAAACTATCGAGAATTTGTTTTCGCAGTACGAGCGACTCTCCGAACACATGTTCCGCTATCTGGCCGAGACCACGCCGAAGCCTGCGGAGATGAAACAAGAAGCCTACGATCGCACGCTGAAAGCGCGCGCGTTCGATGTTTCGCGATACCTGTTGCCATTGGCAACGAATACTTCCTTAGGCGAAATTGTTAACGCACGCACGCTGGAAATGCAGGTCTCGCATCTGCTCTCGCATACGCACGGAGAGGTCCGCCAACTAGGCGAACTTCTGAAGCGCGCCGCAACGTCAGCGGTGTACAACGTGAATCACGACTCCTGGCGCGAGCTGGTGGAAGATATCAAGGCCTTGTCACCGCAACTCGGTGAGCGCGCGGTATCCGCGCTACTGAAAGAAGTTCGCGTCGCGCCGACATTGGTCAAATATGCCGATCCGAATTCATATGAGATAGAAACTCGCCCCCAGTTACACCAGATCGCGGCAGAGGTTATGGGGAATGCCGCCATCGAAAACGCGCCGTTGGTGGATTTGCTCGACGATGAACCTCTTGAAGTTGAACTGGCCTGCACGCTTTTGTACGAACATTGCCACTACTCATATCGGCAAATTCGCCGCGTAGTGGAAGGACTCGATGCAAAGAAGCGACAGGAGATCATCGACGCCGGATTGCGCCACCGCGGCCGGCACGATGAAATGCTTCGCGCTTTCCGCGCGGGGCAGCAGTTCCGCTTCGACATTCTTATGGATATTGGCGGGTTCCGGGACATGCACCGCCACCGGCGCTGCATTCAGATCGAACAGGGATTCACAACTCAAAACGGATACGACATTCCAGAGCAACTGGAAGGCGCAGGAGCACTCACAGAGTACAAAGCAGCCATGGACCGGGCTGCGCTCGCCGTGAGCACGCTCGCCAAGAGCGCGTCGTCAGAAGCCACCGAGAACTCGCAATACGTGATCCCGCTGGGTTTCCGTAAGCGCACACTCTTCAAGATGGATTTCGCCGAGGCAGTCTATATTTCGGAATTACGCAGCGGGCCAGCCGGGCACTTTTCTTATCGGAATGTTGCATACGCGATGTTTGAAGAAGTGCAAAAGAAATACCCGGCTTTGGCCAAATATTTCCGCGTTCACGATGTAAAACAACCAGTGGATTTGCTTCAAAGATAAATCGTGTAACGGCGGCCATCCAGGCCCGTCGCCCTGGCCCGGAAAACATCAGAAGAGCTTCAGACGAATCGTCAGATATTTCTTCGGGTTCTGTCGAATGGCCTTCACCAAATCCTGACTATCCTTCAGGAGCTTATTCGTGTTGTCGTATAGCGACGGATCATGCAGGAATCGTCCTGCAGTCCCTTCGCCATTATCCAGCTTGTCTGAAATGCTGGAAAGCCGGCTCATCGTATTCTTCAACTTGTTCGCAAATTCCTGGTCCTTGGTAAGCGTACCAATGGCGCCCTTCCCGGCATTAATGTCATCCGTTAGCTGCTTGAAATTCGAGATGGTCTGGTTGGCTGTGTCGTAGAGCGATGGATCCTTCAGCAGTTTCCCGGCCGTACCTTTTCCGGCATTCAGGTCATCGATCATCAAATTGACTTTGTCGATCGTCGCATTCGCCTTGTTATAAAGTTCGTCGTCCGTGATCAATTTCCCAAGGCTTCCCTGACCCTGGGAGATATCGCTTACCAGCTTCTGAAATTCATTGACCGTCGAATTCAAGCGGTTATACAAAGCCGCATCGTAGATGACCTTACCGATCGTGCCTTGGCCACTTTCAACATAAGCGATAATGCGGTCCGTACGTGCGAGTAGCGCCTGCATGTTCTGCAACGCATTCTGTGTCGAACGCATTACGTCCTGATATCCGGGCTGCTCATCGGTCTCAAGAACGTCACCGTCTTCAACTTCCCGGCCCGTAGCCTTTGAGCTATCGATGTTGATATAGGTTTCGCCTAGAACGCCGGCGGTGGAGAGCAAAGTTTTCGAATCCTTGCGCAGATTGAATTGATATCGAGTGTTCACTTTCATCAACACTTCAACAGGAGCGGTTTGTCTTTTAGGAACAATGCTGATGTGGCTGACGTTACCGATGTCCACGCCACTCAGGCGAACCGGAGCGCCCACGCGCAGGCCTTGCGCATCAAAAAAGTAGGATTTCAGAACTAGCTTTTTTGCGAAGATGCCGCCCGTGCCGCTCATCAGAAAGATCAGCACCAGCAGTACAATGGCGGCCACTACGACCGTTACGCCAACCTTCAATTCAGACCACTTCAACTGCTTTTGGCTAGGCAACTCTCCTCCCAAGCAGCAACACGCCGGCTGTTTCAAGCCGTCGTCGACCGGTTCTAACGCCGGATTTTTTCGATGATAGCAGAATGCGCTCGGGCTCTATGCGGGATGCGTGCGAGCGAGTAGCTTTCCCCTCAATAGCAACGCGATGACGTATGCGGCGGCGCCACAGGCCAGTGTGACGTTCAACCCACATTCGATAGCAATGACGATAGCGAGCACCGATCCGAGAACGCTCGAACCGGCATTCATTGCCCATGCCCATTCAATGGAGTTGCTGGCTTCGCCCTCGCCTCCAATAAAGCGTAATCCGCCCGGGAAAGGCATGCCCATCACGAGCGCAAGGGGAGTCAGCAAAAGCGCGCTGATCGCAAGCTTACCCAGAAACGGCGTACCCACCAGGCGAAACAAAATGTTTGGCAGCACAGCAACATAAGGGGCAAGCGCCAAAATAATAATCGCAATCGGAACACGCAAGTTTGCAGGGTTAACCAGCCATCTTCTTGAGAGAACGCTTCCCGCTCCGCTCGAGAGCAGCATCAGAAATACGACAACCGTGAGGGCGTAAGTAGGATGGCCGAGGAACAAAACGAAACGTTGAATGAAGGCTATCTCGACCAGAATGTAGCCGAGTCCGATCGCGACAAAGTACAACAAAGCGCCTGGGGGAGTAGCCGATTTACCCGAGCGGAGCAATAAAGGCAAAATCAGGAACGCAAGCACCGCGAGAATTGAAATGACCAGGAGCATCGCAAGCACTGCGACTCCGAGGTTTACCTTCCAGTCCATCGAGTGGCGGGTCTGCATGTTTAGGATCTGGCCCGGTTTGAGCGTAAAGAAAAAGAAAGGTTTATTGTCAGTCACGGGGGTGACATTGAAAGCGTAGTTCGCGCTGAACGCGGATGGGTCGCCGCTGCGGATCAATTCAGAGAATGCATTCTGCTCGTGACCTGAAGGCGAGTACAAAACCTCCATCGGACGATTTGACGCGACGTGCTGCCGCACCGCCTCCTCTTCCTGCGGCGTAAACGGGCTTCGTTTTGCAAACACACCGACGTTGATTCCGTCCTCATCGAGCCGATCTTGCGAAACCACAATAAAATGTGAACTGACATCCTCCACCCCTAGCTGATGGAGCGCATTCATTGCGACAGACGCGACCCGCAATGCTTCGCGTGGCTCGCGGAACTCCCAGCGAGTAATGGCAAGAAGCCCGTCAGGCTTGAGATGCTCGAAGTATTCGCGGAATGCCTCGGTGGTGTAGAGATTGTTTTCGCTGAGTGCGAATGCACCCGCGGCGGTGGAAGCCCACGTATCAACGAGAGTCATTTCGAGCACGTCGAACTGCTGACTGGCATTTCTGATAAATGAGCGGCCATCGCTCACATGAATGTGAACCGACGGGCTTTCGTATAAGTGATTCGCAAACTCGGCATACCGGCCGCGCATGATCGTGTCTACGATGATCGGATTGATTTCGATTCCAGTGACGTTCGGGCTGCCACTAGCGACGGCACGCAGGACGTCAACTCCGCCCCCCGGGCCGATAATCGCGTAATCCCCGTGAGGCCGAAGCACATTGACCACCGCCGGAGGCGAAGCCATCAGCCTTTTCTGCCAGTCGGATCCTGCCCACTCTTTGGGATCGGCATTCATGATGTAAGTATTGGCATCGGCGTCAATCACGATTACCCGAGCACCGTCAGCCTGGCGATCCACTTCCACGCGCGAGATTGCGTTCCAACGCGCGAACTCGACGTTTTTGCGACGAACGCCCTTGGCCCAGATTATGTCCGCTACTTTGCCGGAGTGGTTGAGGATGATTGCCACCAAGAGAAGCGCTGCAAGAACGCCGCTTCGCTTGCGCGCTCGTGGTTTCGTGCTCCAGACTACCGCGGCAACTGCGGCAACGAAAGATGACAAGAGAATTGCGTTCGGTGCGCCAATCCAGTTGAGTAATGGAACCACAGCCATGCAGGCAAGCGCGCCGCCAGCCAGGTCCGCGCCGTAGAGCTGCGAAATGCGCTGCGGCATTCTGGCGAAAACAGCCGAAAACTGCACGCCGGTCAGAAAAAACGGCACAGCCGCAGAGGCGTAAATCGCGCTCAGTCGCAGGAAGTTCCCGGCTGTGAGGTTCAAAGAAACCGGAGTGTGCAGCACAATTTCAAGAACCCCAGGAATCGTGATCGCAGTCAGGGCCGCCGCCATCATCGCGATATCGCGCGGATCGATTTGGTCGAGACGCCGCTTTTGCAGATACGAAAACACTCCCCCGGCGCCGAGTCCAAGCAATGCAATTGAGATTGCGAGAAACGCGAAGTGGTAGAACAGCACTACAGAAAAAAGCCGCGTCAGGGAAAGCTCCAGCAGCAAAGCCGCAAAGCTGCTCAGCGCGATGCCGGCAATTAGAGTCGTGTTCTTCAGCGGCTGCGACGTAGATTGTGAGGTGGGCAGCGCGGTTTCGGCGATCGACATGAAAGACGCCAGTCTATCAAACCACTAGCTTTCGAGAATTACGCTGGCAATCGCCTGCTCGGGAGTGTGAGAGAGAGAAAGTGAAATGTTGTTCGTATTCAGGCGCGCGGCAAATTCCGCCGCCTTGCCGTGAAACTTGATTGTTGGGCGGCGCCCGGGCTCGCGGAAAACCTCAACGTCGCGCCAGCGGACGCCGTGGTTCCAGCCGGTTCCAAGGGCCTTCATGGCAGCTTCTTTCGCAGCAAATCGCGCGGCGTAACGCTCCACGCGATTCGCCTTAGAGTCGCAGTAATGAATCTCACCTTCAGTGAATACGCGACCGAGAAAACGATCGCCAAAGCGGGCAATGGACTCAGCTATTCGCGGCACCTCTGCAATGTCGATTCCTGTACCGACGATCATTGCGATAAGGTAGCACGTGTGGGTCGGACATTCTTGTCCGACCGGAGTATTACAACAAGCGATCTCCCCGGTAGATCACTTTTCCCTGTTCAATTCTGGCTTCAGACATCAGCTTGTGCGGTTTTGCGGGCTTCGCGTCATCAATGTGCAGCACCTCGTGTCCATGCGCGACCAGCCAGTCAGAAACCAGCATGCGGTGACATCGGAAATATACCCGCTCGGCACACATGTATACGGTGCGTGAGGGTTCGGCAATCCCGATCAACGCTTGCATCGCACTCTCGAATTCGGGTGTCAGCATGTAGTCGGCATAGTTGCGGAAGCTGTCATTCCGCAAAGCCACATTCGGCGAATCGGCAAGGATTTTCTTTCGTCTCCCGCCCAACTGCTTCATCCAGATATACCGAATACCGGCAGCGTTGAGAGATTGCTCCAGCGCCTCGCGATTGAAGTGCGGAAGACGGCGCGACATGGGAATCAGGCGAATATCAACCAGAGTTTGTATCGAATGGGCCTGGAGGGCTTCGATGAGTTCTTCAATGGTGCGAGTGGAATGGCCGATAGCGAAGAGAGTGGCCATGGGAATCCCAAAGCTTATTGCAAACCTAGCGCCAGGGCCAATGATCGATTCAGGTCGGCCAGCTTTGGCGCTGAAAGAGAACCGATGAAATTTCGAAGCTTGTTCTTGCGCATGCTCACCAAGTTGTCACAAACGATCCAACTCGGGTGCTTCAGCCCTTCATCAACTCCCACCTGAACTTGTGTGTACAAGCCCTCGGCGTGGCTGTACACGGGCGCGCAGATCACGGTAGAGAATCGCGAATTGATCAACTCTTGGCGACTTACGACCACGAACACACGGAATTGCCGAGGATCATCTTCTGGTTCGTGTACCCGGTAAAGTTCGCCTCGACGCATAGCCTGACTCAGAGTTCCAAATCTTGGTACCGCAAAACGTCTTCCATTTCCGCGTTCAAGCGATCCGCAGCTTCATTCAGAATTTTGAGATCGTGTTCGTAAATCTGAGCGCGCTTCCGACGTTTCAGGTACTCACGAAGCGCTACCTCGATGATTGCAGAACGTGAGTGCTTGGCTCCGGCGACGCGGTCAATTCCCACTAACACCTCGCGGGACAGTGTGATAGATGTCTTCTGTTTCATACCACCGATTATACTACCAATGGAATACGCTGGAGATCTAGTTCGCTAGTTGTCGGAGTATTAGGCTCAGTTCTTGATCCTGAGCAGGAAAAACGGTGCGTAGATCAAGGAGCACTCGCCCATCTTCTACCCGCGCAATAACCCCCGGCTGGGCGGCACGCAGACGCGCGGCAAGTTCATCGGCGCTATGGGAACGCGAGGTGAGTGCAATCAAGGTTGTCGGCAAGACCGCCGATGGAGCCGAGCCGCCGCCAACCAAAGACTCGCCCTCAACTAAATCCGCCGCAAGGTCCTTCCCGAACTCTGATCGTGGAGAGTGTGCCTCGTCGCCTGATTTGTTGCCAATTGCCAAAACCACGGCCTCAGCGCGTTTCGTGATCTCTTCCTTCGGAAGCTGCATCATCCTGAGCGTCGGCAGCGAATTGTAGTCGCGCTTCACATATGCAAGAAGCGTTACTTCAAGTGCTGCATAGGTCAGCTTGTCGACGCGAAGCGCCCGAAAAAGCGAATTTTTACGCATGCGTGCGACCAGATCTTCGCGGCCGCTGATCAGGCCAGCTTGTGGGCCACCAAGGAGTTTGTCGCCGCTGTAGGTTACGAGATGAACTCCCGCTCGTAGGCTGTCGAGCACGCCGGGTTCATTGTTGATACCTACAGTCCTCAAATCAATAAGCGCGCCGCTTCCCAGGTCTTCCATCAGCGGCAGCTTGTGCTTCGCCGCGAGCGCCAGTAGCTCTTCAATGCCCGGTTCTTCTGTGAAGCCGCTGATTTCAAAATTGGAGCGATGGACGCGGAGGAGAAGCCTGGTCCTCTCGTTGATCGCTTGCTCGTAGTCAAAAACGCGCGTGCGATTGGTAGTTCCTACTTCACGCAGAACGGCCCCCGATTTCGCCATCACCTCGGGGATGCGAAATGATCCGCCTATCTCTACCAGTTCTCCGCGGGAGACGATTACTTCTCCGCCTTCGGCTAGCGTGTTGAGTGCCAGAAGCACGGCTGCTGCGTTGTTATTGACGACGATGGTCGAGATTGGCGCACGCGCGGGGACCGGCACTCCTGTCGGGCGAACCACGCCAGTTGTTTCATCGAGCAGCTTGCGAAAAAGCCTATCGACGTGCACATCACGTCTGCCTCGCTCGCCAGACTCGAGATCAAACTCAAGGTTCGAATAGGTAGCCGCTGTCTCACGAATATGATCGATCACAGACCCCGCCAGTGGCGCGCGGCCAAGATTGGTGTGCAGAATCACGCCGGTCGCGTTTATTACTGGAAGCAGCGAATAGTTCAGCATCCGATTCAACTCGGCTCGAATCGCAGGAGCCATGCCGGACAAAGCCAGCACAAGCTTGCTCTCATTCATGTGACCGTCCGCGATCTCTGACCTCAGTCTGTCCAAGACCTTCCGGCACGCATCGACCACGGCGGTCTGGCCATCTTGCGCCACCAGTTCTTTCAGTTCCGGAAGCCGCAACAGTTCATCAACTGAAGGCAGCTCGCGGTACAACTCGGGGTGACTTTTCATCAGCGATGATTATCTGCAACGTACTATTCGCCCGCAACTGCACTGTTGCAGATCTTCCAAAGTGGCAGTTTGCGTTCCGAAGCCAGGAACGTTACATTCATTGCACCAATTTCGGGAGAGAACTTCATGAAAGTATTTGGCGCTCTTCTTCTGCTCACGATATCCGTGGTATTTACCTCAGCTCAGGAGACAAAACCCGCCGGTATTGTGTCCGCAACTGAAAGCAAGACGGTCGTGCCCAGCAGTTTCTTTTACCGCGGCAAATCGGCCAGTGTGCAGCTACGAAATTCGGGCGCCATTCGCACCAGTGACGGCCGTTACGTACTCGCGGGACTGGTTGATACGGCGGGCTATGCTTCGAATGTTGCGGAAAAATATCAGGGCCTGTTCATCACGGAAGTGAAGCTGAAGATTGGCGACGCAGAGCTCGGACCTGGCGAATACGGCTTCGGTTTTGTTGGCGACAAGTTCGTGATTACCAATGTTGGCGCCAATAATGTGCTCAGCGCTTCGGCCCAAAGTGACAGCGAACTGAAGCACCCGGTGCCTCTAAAATTTGCGGAAGACGGAACCGATTATCGCCTGTACACGGGAAGGAAATACGTCACGCTCCACATCGAGTAACTGCCCGTCTCAACCAACTTCTACAAGGCCATAGGTCTTCTGCCATTTCGTGCGCATGTGCCACAGGGCCCGATCGATTTCAGCCTGGGATATTTCTGAATTCGGACGCGCGAGTACGGCAGCAGCTTCTCTCTTCGCGATCTCGAGCAGGTCACGATCGCGAACCAGATTGGCGACCTGGAAACTCGGCATTCCCGCCTGGCGAGTGCCAAAAAATTCTCCCGGGCCGCGCATTTCGAGATCGAGTTCGGCAATCTGAAAGCCATCGGTAGTCCGGACCATTGCGTCGAGACGCCGCTCCGCCTCTTCAGACACTTTGCCGCCGGTCATCAGAATGCAATAGGACTTAGCGGCTCCGCGTCCAATTCTTCCGCGAAGCTGATGCAGTTGAGCCAACCCGAAACGCTCGGCGTGCTCGATGACCATGACCGCTGCGTTCGGCACATCAACACCAACTTCGATCACTGTTGTCGAAACCAGAACCTGGATTTTTCCCTGTTGGAACAGGCGCATCACTTGTTCTTTCAGCTCTGTCTCCATGCGTCCGTGTAGCACGGCGACATTCAGATCAGGGAAGGTTTTCTTACTCAGCTCGCCGTACATCTTCATAGCGGCCTTGAGTTCGTTTTCCTGATTTTCATCGATCACTGGATAAACCACATACGCCTGGTGCCCGGCAGTGACCTGCTTGCGGACAAAGTGCCAGACTTCATCAGCGTGATCATCACTGACTTTCCGCGTGAGAATTGGCGTGCGCCCCGGCGGCAATTCGTCAAGAACGCTGATGTCCAGATCGCCGTAGAGTGTGAGCGCGAGAGTACGCGGGATAGGCGTCGCGGTCATGACGAGGACGTCGGGCTCTGCTGGCATCGCAGCATCGATCCTTGTCGAGCTCTGCTCGGCCGGCCGGCCCCGAGTGCCCGTTCCCATACGCGCCGAACTGCTTCCAAGCTCTTCGCTTTTTTTCATCAGCTTGAACCGTTGCAGCACGCCGAACCTGTGCTGCTCATCTACGATTACCAGCCCCAATTTCGCGAATTCGACTTTCTGCTCGATCAACGCATGTGTGCCGATCACCAACTGGGCGTTTCTCTGAGCAATATGCCTGCGTATTTCGCGCTTTCGGTCATCTTCGAGAGATCCCGTCAACAAGACCACCCGGTAACCGGAGGGCTCAAGGATTCGGCGGGCGGAAAAATAGTGCTGTTGCGCCAAAATTTCCGTTGGCGCCATGAGCGCAACCTGATACCCATTTTCGATCGCAATAATCGCGGCTTCGAACGCGACCAACGTTTTGCCCGAACCCACATCTCCCTGGAGCAATCGCCGCATGGGAAATGGCTTTTCCATGTCCGCGGCAATTTCCTTCAGAGCGCGTTTTTGCGCGCCGGTAGGATGAAACGGCAGAATTTTTTTGATGGCATTCCGCACCTGATCATTCAGCACAAAAGGAATTCCGGTTTGCGCCTTTTGCTCTCGCCGCTTGAGTTCGAGACCAAGCTGTATGAAAAAGAGCTCTTCGAAGATCATCCGGATATGTGCGGGAGTACGGGAAGCCAAGAGTTGTTGCAGGCTCTCGCCGGGATCGGGCCAATGGACCTTCCACAACGCTTCTCGTGACGGCAAAAGGTTCAACCGGCCGCGCACTGCAGCAGGAATTGCCTCCGGCAGCTCGGGTGTCAGGCTTTCAAGCGCACCATGAATAATCCGGCGAAACCAGCGCGAAGTTAGTCGTCCATTGCCAGCAGACTCGTAAACCGGAACAATGCGTCCGATCTCAAGTGATTCTGCCGCCTTTTGCTCTGCGTCTGCGTCAGGCTCGCTCAGAATTTCGAACTGGGGCTGCATCAACTGCAGTTCACCACGATTTTCTTCTACTCGACCGTAAAGTGCTACCATCTGCCCAGGCTGGAATTTATCTTTCAGGTATGCGCCATTGAACCACATGCATCTCAGGCGATTGCGTCCCTGACCAGCCGTCATCTGGAAGATCGGCATGCGGCGCGTGCGGAACAGGCCCGACGTGCGGACCTCGGCAATGACTGTGGCCATTTCACCGGACCGCAGTTCCGAGACTCCTCGCGGGTTCAATCGGTCTTCGTAGCGAAATGGCAGATAATGAAGCAGGTCGTCAAGGGTTTGGATTCCCTTCCCGGCCAGAATTTCGGCCACTCGCGGACCAATGCCTTTGACGTATTGGACGGGGGTAGAGGGTTCCAGCATCTGAAGGGATGGTAACAAAGGAGCAGTCAGCAATCAGCCGTCAGCACTCAGGCCTTTAGAGGCCTGCATGCGCCGACGCATTCCAAGAAGATTACGTCTGCTAAGGCTGAATGCCGATTGCTGAGCGCTTTTAGGTCTCCGGTGTCAAAACCAGCTATGAACTTCGTGCAGTCGCTGATCGCCGTGCTGGCGGGCAACCTGGTTTATTTTCTGTTGATGCCGCACCTTCCACCGGCCGCGCGCCACAATCCTATGAAGCTCGATTTAGGTGTACTTGTGGATTTCTGGTTCTGCCTGGTATTCCTGGGAATCGTTAAAACAGTTTGGAAGCGCGATGAAAAGTCGAGCGAACGACAAGGCCGCTAAAGAACATCATGGGTCGCGCGAGGACGCTCCTCCGACAACTTAGAGCTAGATTTCGGAATCCTTCATCCACTGCTTGACTTGCCGCTGCATTTCCATCTGCTGCTTGTGAAGTTGCTCTTGCATCTCTTCCATATCTTTTTTGAGCGTAGAGCCTTCGTTTTGCAGCTCGATACTGATTTCCTGCTTAAGCTGCTTCTGTTGCTTCTCTATTTCCGCAAGCTGCTTCTTGCGCAACTGGCGCACCTCGGGCTGGATCCGCTTCAGTTCAGCGGTGCCTATCTCCGGTACAAGAGCCGCAATTTTCGTTCCTTCATCCACGAATTGTGCACAAGTCGCAGTTTCGTCAAAACCGCAATTCTCGAGCGAGCCGGAACGTCGCGGCTCCGGCATGGCAAGCGTGAGGGTTTGCTCCTTATGATCGCGAATTACGGTGACGGAAGCCTTGTTTTCTTTGCGGTCACGCAGCAGACGTGTGAAGTCACTGCAATCACTCACCGCCGATCCGTTCACTTTAACGATTACATCTCCAGCACGAAGTCCCGCCTGTTCAGCCCGGCTGCCCCTTTCGACTGAGCGAATAAGAACCCCATTGCCACTCTTCACGCCAAAGAACTCGCCAAGCTGCGGGGTCAGGTTTTCAACCATCATGCCGCTGTTACGAGGTGAATGCATCACTACAACACTGGGAATATCGATTTCCGGCATGTTGATTGGTGGAATGTGTATGGCCGGAACGTTTACAGCCGGCATGTTGAAATTGAACGCATGATCCATGCTGCGCTCTCCGAGTTGCGCCTTGAGCGTCATCGGTTGCCCGTTTCGGCTGATGCCGATTGTGATCGTGCGCCCGGGGGGAATTTCGTGAATCACGCGCCGCAACTGCTCTTCGCTCTCGATTTTCTGGTCATTGATGCTGAGAATTACGTCGTGGTCCTTCAGCCCGGCTTTCCCGGCCGGGGCATCCTGGTCGACCATGGTGATTTCGACGCCGCTCTCCTCTTTCAGGTGAAGGTCCGAGACGCGTTCCGGCGTCACATTCTCCGTGTCAACACCGAGGTAGGAACCGCCTCCACCCTCCTCACCGAGAATAGCGTAGGTCTGGTTTTCGGGTTGAGCAGAAAGCCCCGCAGGCATAGTGAAGCAGACTACTGCCACTGTCGCCAAAACTCCGCGAATGATTGATCTGGTCCCCATCGCCCCTCCTATTGGGCTCGCCGAATATTGATGTTGCCCATCGTCGTGCGAATCTTCAGCACTGGGCCACCGCCATTCAGACTTCCCTCTGCCGAAACCAGCTTTGGCCCCCACTGGCCACCCTCAGAAGAAACTCTGAACTCGGAAAAATCGCTCGTGATGTGGTGGCCACTGGCTGCTTCAATACTGGCGCGTAGGGTGACATGCATATTCGCATCAAGATAAATCGTGATATCGCCCGCCCCGGTTTCGATTTCCGAATCAGTGGCCGTCGACGAAGCAATAAACTTTGCCATGATCGCCCCCGCGCCGGTCTCGACGTGAGCCGCCGGCACACCGTATAGTTCAATGTTCCCGCCGCCTGCTTCAGCCTTGACCATTCCTTTTGCAGAGCTCAGTTTGAGAGTCCCGCCGCCAGTTTCCATCACTGCTTCGCCGACTTCTCCCAGCTCGATGCTTCCCCCGCCGGTTTCAGCCTTTACCTGCCCGTTGCACTTCTGAACGCGAATCGTTCCGGCCCCGGTCTGGAGCGATGCGCCCTGCGATCCAGAGACCAGCATTACATTCCCACCACCGCTTTCGGCTACCACCTTGCCCTTTGCCGAGCCGATATGGATCGCGCCACCACCCGTGCGTACTATCACGTCGCCGCCTGCATTGCCAACATCGATTGAATCGCCGCCGGTCTCCGCATTGATGGATCCGCCGATGTCGTCGAGGTGTATCGAGCCTCCGCCGCTTTCCGCCTCAAGCCGGCCCGCAATGCCCGTAGTCACAATTTCGCCACCCTCGGTCTCGATCTTTACCAGATCGATATCGCGTGGCACGCTGACTGAAACATCGGACGAAAACTTGTGCGGATGTCCGCCCTCCCACTCGCCGACGATCCAGGCGGTGTCGCCACGAACGTACGAGCTGATCTTGTAGCTATCAAACTGGTGACGGGCGCGGTCTTCAGAGCCCTCGTAGGATTTATTGCGAATCGCGTAAGTGATCCCCTGCGACGAGCCACCCTGCACCCGCACAGTCCCAACGTCAACTTTTATATGGAGGTTCCGAACACTCGAGAGCGATCCATTGACCAGGCTCGTCCAATAATTCCCTTCTTTTTGAACTGAACCCTGCTGAGCGAAGCACGTTGTGGCAAGCAGCACCAGCAGCCCGAATTTGCTGAGAGTTTTTCGCATTTGTTGTTTGTTTTGTTCCTCAATTCATTTCTGGCAACTGCGCGACCAAGGTGCGCGCCTGCGACCGGATGTAGCGGTTCTCGTCTTTCTGCGCCAGACGTTGCAAGACAATTCGCACACTGCTGTCGCCACGCACTGGCTCGAGCAGCCGTAAAGCTTCGATTCTGATTCCTGGGTTCGAATCGGACATGAGTGACTCCAACACAGCGTCGCGTACCTGCACATCGTCTTTCACATACGGCCCAAGTCCATCCAGAGCTTTCAGCCGAACGCCGGTATTCGAGTCGTAGCGCAGCGCATAGAGCAGAGCTTCGCGCACATGCTGATTGTTTGGCTGCTGCGTCAGCAGATTGACTGAATCCATACGCAGGCCGGGATTGAAGTTATTACGCGCGGCATAAAGAAGAAGCTGCTGGATACTGGGATCGTTCATGGATCCATGCGCTTCCTGTGGAGAAACTGTGTCGTATTTAATGGTGACCTGGTTTGAATTAGGCTGCTGCACGATAGAACTGACGCCGCTGATTGATGCAAGCGAAGGTGGTTGGGAATTCTGAATGCTGCTGACATCTGTCGGCTGTCCGGCCTTTGCAATCTTGTAAGTTGCGCCAATCCCACCCGCGAAACCGATAATGAAAATTGCCGCCGCGAGCGCAGGAGCAAATCGGATTTGATTCAGCCAGTGAACGGGATCGAAGATCAGCCGCGACCACCAGCCCCCTTGTTCCGCCGATTCCAAGGCCTCCTGCAGGCGCATGCGCGAGGCTGCGAGAAAGCTGGCGCTCGGCTCCTGGATAGGAGCATGCGAGAAGTCGCCACGGAATTTCTGAGTCGACTGCAGTTCCGCCGCGCAATCTTTGCAGCGCGCGACGTGCTGCTCCAGCTCATGACGAGCGTCATCAGGCAGCTCGTCATACACATACAGAAGCACGTTCTGTTGTACCCATTCGCACTTCATAGCTTTAGTCCCTCGGTCTGCACTTTCCCAACTTCAGGTTTCGAGGCTTCCGAGGTTTCAAGGCTTCAAGGTTTCACAGCCTGCGTACGGAAACTGAAACCAGCGAAACTTTGAAACCTTGAAACCTTCTCATCTCATCTCGGCCAGCGTCGATCTCAACTTCTGCGTCGCGCGAAACAAAGTGTTCTTTGCCGTCTCTTCAGTCGTGTTCAGCATTTCGCCGACGGTCCGCAATTTCAGTCCCTGATAGTGTTTCAACTCAAAAACCATCCGCTCACGCGGCGTAAGTTTCTCGAGTGCGCGCGCAATCTTTCCGCCTAGCTCCCGGCGAAGCAAGTCGCGCTCCGGGTCGGCTCCGCTGCGATCATCCGCAACCTGCGAGAGCATGTCGTAGACTTCGCCATCGGCATCGGTGGCTACCGGAGCTTCTTCTTTTCGCACTTGCTTCTTGCGAATGTTGTCGAGGCAAAGATTCGTCACGATCCGGTATATCCACGTATAAAACGAGCACTCAAACCGGAAGCGGCCGATATTTTTGTAAGCCTTCAGGAATGCATCCTGATAAATATCCTGTGCCTCGTGTTCCGATCCCGTCAGGTGCAGGGCCAGCCGCAATACCGCCTGGTCGTAGTGGCGCACCAATTCCTCGAAAGCAGCGCGGCTACCGCGCTGAGCCTCGCGCACCAGGAGCGTGTCATCGATACGGCTCTGACTCAACATGTGGGCCCGTGTTGGGGGTTGCGGGATTCCACTGCTTCGTTCCACCCGTTGCGGGAGCGCATGGCATCCCGGGCCACGAACACTCTCCGCAGGTCCCATCGCGCGCCCTTGTTGCGCTATGGGGCGTCCAGCCGGATGAGAACACCTGCCAACCGGAAATTGTACTGCCCACGCATCGGCCGGCATCGCTCTTTGTCCTCGGTTGCGCCGGGGCACCTAGTCTCCTCGGCTACAACCAGATAGACGTAGCAGGCCATGATTGGTAAGCGAGGATTTCGCCGGATTTACTCCGATTTGGCCACTCACTTGCGTAACCCTCGAAATTGGCAGGAAAATCGCGCCTCGTGTTCGCTTCTGGACAGCAAATCCACCTCGGGACTATGCTGTTCAGCCATGAAAAATCGACCTTTCGACCGACGGACTTTCCTTCAGGCAGCCGCTACCAGTGCAGCAGCTTTCGCTCTTCCCCGTTCAGCCAAGTCGGAAAATAACGATCTCCAGCCGATCTGTGCGCAAATAGCCAAGCTACACGAGGAATCTGTGCAAAGGCTGCAGGAGTGGATCCATCAGCCCTCAATCGCGGCGGAAAATCGCGGCGTCAACGAAGGATGTGAGCTGACCATGCGCATGCTTCGTGATGCAGGCTTTGGCCAGGTCACGAAAATTCCAACCGATGGGCAGCCAGGAATATTTGCCACGCTCGATGCCGGCGCGCCGCGGACGCTTGGACTTTATTTCATGTATGACGTAAAGCAGGCCGATCCCGCGGAGTGGTCGTCACCGCCATGGGACGCCAAGCTGATCGAGAAACCGGAACTCGGCACGGTGGTTGTCGGGCGGGGCGCCGTCAATCAAAAAGGACCCGAGGCTTCGTTCCTTGCTGCACTACATGCTATTCGCGGAGCTGGCCGCAAAATCCCCGTGAACCTCGTGTTGGTCGCAGAAGGAGAAGAGGAGATCGGCTCGCCGCATTTTCCGCAGATCGTCAGGCGGCCGGAGGTGCTCGCTGCTTTGAAGCATTGCTCGGGACTTTATATGCCCTCCGCCGAGCAGGACCTCGATGGCACGGTGACCATGACTCTTGGCGCCAAGGGAGTGATTGAAGTTCAGCTTGTTTCGAGCGGCGAGCGTTGGGGGCGAGGTCCTCGAAAGGACATTCACTCCAGCAACAAAGCGCGTGTGGACAGTCCCGCGTGGCATCTGATCGAAGCATTGGCCACTCTGGTTTCGCCCGACGGTAACGATCCAGCAATCGAAGGCTTCGCCGAGAAGGCGCGCCCTGTTTCAGCGGAAGAAAAGAACATGATCGCCAACGCTGCGCGCCGCCTGAACGAGCAGACCGCGAAGAAACAGTTGGGCGTCGATCACTGGGTGCACGATGTGAGCTGGGAGGAGGCGCTCGAGCTTCTGATGTCACGTCCGACGGTAAACATCGAGGGACTAGTCGGCGGCTATACCGGCCCAGGCGGCAAGACAATCCTTCCGCATCGCGCCGTAGCTAAGCTTGATTTGCGACTCGTGCCCGACATGAAGGCCGAAGAGGCGCATGCCGCGCTCAAAGCCCATCTAGCTAAACACGGGTTCGGCGATATTGAAGTAAACATGACCGGCGGCTACGATCCGAACAGCACCTCTGCCGACGCTCCGCTGATTCGTGCACAGGTCGCTTTGTACAAGCGGAATGGGATTGATCCCATCATTCTGCCCCGCAGCGCGGGGTCATGGCCCGGATATGTGTTCACCGGCGATCCGTTGCACCTCGCCGCCGGCCACTTCGGCCTTGGACATGGCAATGGAGCGCACGCGCCCGACGAGTACTACGTCATTGAATCAAAGAATCCTAAAGTTCAAGGAATCGACGGGGCTGTTCGTTCACACGTGGAATATTTGTACGAAATGGCGAGTATCGCTTGAGTACAGCTATTGCTGATTGTTCGTGACGGGAAGTTCGGCAGTGTCTACCGTAGCCGGATCGTCCCTCAGCTTGATGTACAAGGTCTTTCCTTTCGGCGCTGGAATGCTCAGGCCTGATTCGACGAATCCGTCTGGAACCATAACCGGATTGGAAAAATCAGGTTCCGCGCTCACCGCATCCAGAAGAAAGAGCTTGTCTCCGCTCAGCGTACAAGTCTTCTCAGCGGTAACATTTTTCTGAGCAGCTTCGGTGGTCCCGGCAGGCTTTGAAGCTTCACCGGTTTTTTGTTGGCTCGTACTGCCTGAAGCAGAGGCTTCCTCTTCAGGTTTGGCCGCTTCCTCTTCTGCAACCGCTCCGCCCGCATCCTCGTCTTTTTCGTCTTTCTCCGGGGCGAGTTGAGTTGCGGGATTCTCTTTCGGCTTTGATGTTGTACAGCGAACTTCCTTCAACTCCGGAACACGCACCAGGTTTGCCAGCGGCTGCCAGTCACCTTCAACTCCATCAACACTCACCGGGCGAAACTTCAAATGGCCGAAAGCTGAAGGCCCAAGCAGTTTCATGGGATCGAGCACAGCAAAAACGGTCTTCGAATCCTGCGGCGTAAGATTGCCGTCTTTTTCGGTCAATAGCACATGAAATGATCCGTCTTCGGTCGCGACTTCGACCTTTTCTGCTGCGGGAAATGATTCCGGTGTTTGCGTCTTTAAAAAGAAATTCAGCCGGGCATCCTGCGGGAGTTCATCCCGATTGCCCAGTTGAATCGCCGACACAGCGGGACCACCAACTTGCACGCTCTTACTTAACAAAGCTAGCTTCGGTCGCGCGGTCTCAATAGCTACATTGAGTCCAAGCGTGCGGCCATCTTTGAGCAAAACTCGAGCCTTGACCGGAGCGGCAGGTTTTAGCTTTTCCGCGGCAGAGGAATTTGTGGTTGCCAGTTTGAGTTCATCCTGCTGATCGGCGCGCGTTAAATTTCCAGGCGTGAAAACGACGTCTTCTAATTCGAGTTTCGAAACCTCGTCGAGACGAGTGCCACGCAAGGTCCCATCCAGATCGCCGGCATGCAAAGTGAATGAGTCGAGCCGCGCAGCTTCGGCGTACGTGTGCAAGGCTACTTTGTCCGGTTCGTCCAAGCCGAATTTCTTGATCAATAACTGGACCGGGCCCGCGCTCGCATTCTGCAGCGGAACTTTGATTTCCAACTGGTCACTCTTCACCTGCTTCCATCCAAGGGAAGACGTCTTTCCGTCTGCGGTCTCGAGTAACACTTGGCTGGCACAACAAACATCAGGCGATTCAATATGCAGCGTATCTTCGCGTCCCACGATTAAAGCGCTGGCATCTTTCGAAGCGACAGTCCATTGCGCAGGGCCGGAGACGCGAAGATGAAATTTTGGTCCATCAAAAGTCTGAAACCCCCAAGATCCCCGCAGCACGCCTGTTGCATCCGCGTGCAGACTCTTGAACGATGAGCCAGTGGTGTCAATTACAAAGCCGCCGCGGGCAGCGTCGGGATGCGCCGGAAGATCGATACCTTGCCCCTTTTCACTCGGCACATGCAGCACGAGATTGTGTGCCAGCTCAGTTGCGAAAGCGAGCGGCGCCCCGTCGACGGGCAGAACAAGATTGGGCTTGTTCAGGCAGAACACCTGCGACACATCAATATTTTTCAACGGCGGCGGCACCGTGGAGCGTATTGGCGGAAGCCCAATAACCAGCACCGATTTTGGATTACGAAATGAAGGCGGATTGTTCAACCGCAAGTGCAGATCGTCTTTTCTCGGCAGTGCCAGCGCGGGAATGTACTGAAACTGCGGCGAATGGGTTGTTCCGAGAATGCGTACTACATCGACGACTGCTCCGACATATGGACTGTAATAGCCGGCCTTCGCCGTAGGGGTGGCACTCAACTGAGTTATCAAATCAGTCGAAGCACCCGATGTAAGAGTCGCGACCATGCTCTGGCTGTGCTGATCGTCCAGCACCAACTGGTCGGTGTTTTGTGTGAGGCACGGGACCTGTTGGGCTGTAGGTTTGTCGAAGCATTGCTGGTCGAGCTTGATGTTCAGACTGCGCGCAAGCATAGTCGTGCGAACTTTCAGTTCGTCGGGATCACTGACTGAAGTTTCGCGGACCGCGTCCAGGTAAGCATTGAGACGCGAGCGATCAAAACTCGCCTGCTCTAGATCCTGCGCGGCGCGCACGAATGCGCCGGGCTTCCCGCGAACTGCGTTGCGCAAAGTGGAATATCCGCCGCCGGTATCCGGCGCGAGCAGCACAATGGCCTGCTCCGCTTCCTTCGGAACAGTGACGAAGATACCTTCTTCGCGGACGGGTTTTGTCCATGTCTCGGCACGCGTGAACCACGCCTCAGGTGGAGGGTTTGTGGCTCCGCGCAGGAATACAACAACCATGAGGTAATGGACGGATTGGGTGTCGGGCAAATCGGGATGTATCCACAGCCGATCGCCAGGCTGAAGATTCGGGACCTCTGCGATCGGCAGAGTCTTGCCCGAGCGCTCTACGTGGACCTGAAATTTCGGGCCTACCAGATCGAAGGCAGCGTTCTCGGCGTGCGCGGTCGCGAAAAAAGCCAGGAAGAGAACACACCAATACAATCCGATGCGATTTGAATGAGGTCCCCGGATTCGCAGATGCACTACTCCCAATTCCTAAGATGCTGGATGTGGTGTTTTCTATGCTAATGAGTCGAGAGCCGAGCAGCAACACTCAGTTGTACTGGCCAGCCCGGGGATTCGCAAGGATTCGAACAAAATCTTGCGGCTTTTCTTTGCGAACTCCGCGGTTAAAAGCTTTTACCGCAAAGCGCGCTAAGGATTCGCAAAGGGCGCGAAGAAAGTCTCCGAAGTGATTCTTTGGGCCTTGGCGAACTTTGCGGCTTTTCCTTGCGAACTCGGCGGTTAAAAGCTTTACCGCAAAGAACGCGAAGGATTCGCGAAGGGCGCGAAGGAAATCTTGAAAAACATTCTTTTTTTGCTTGGCGAGCTTTGCGGCTTTTCTTTGCGAACTCTGCGGTTAAAAGCTTTTACCGCAAAGGGCCCAAGGATTCGCAAAGGGCGCGAAGGAAATCTTGAAAGACATTCTTTATTGCTTGGCGAACTTGGCGAACTTTGCGGCTTTCCTTTGCGAAGTCTGCGGTTAAGAGCTTTACCGCAAAGGGCGCCACCGCAACTTGCATCATTCGGATGCCGTGCCATCCACGAGTTCGATCCGGTTGCCAAATGGATCATAGACATGGCAACGGCGCACGCCCGGAATGTCTTCGGCTTCGATGACTTCAATCCCCGCCTGCCGCAGCTTTGAAACCAGCATCACGTAATCCGCGCAACGCAGCGCCGGATGGGCTTTCCTGGCTCCCCGAAAACTTTCTTCCACCCCAAGATGCACTTGCACTGCGCCGCTTTCAAACCAGCAGCCGCCGCGCTTGGCCAGTTCGGGTGGTTTGGCAATTTCTCGCATTCCGAGCAGAGCGGAGTAAAAGCCACGCGCGGTCTCCTCCTGGCCCGGCGGCATTGCCAATTGCACATGATCGATGGCGGTAAAAGGCGGCTTCATTGACCAGAGCACATTGTATCGTCTGCTTCAGCCTGATCGCTGGCGCAACGCTGATAACATCGAGGTGTGCTGCTAGAGCTCAAGAATTTGCGTGTCGAATTCGCAGGTGGTCCCAAGCCAATTCCGGCTGTGCGCGACGTTAGCTTCGGTTTGGATCGGGGCGAAGTGCTGGGTCTGGTCGGCGAATCCGGCTCGGGAAAATCCGTCACTTCGCTCGCCATCATGCGCCTGCTGCCACCGCAAGCGACGGTCGGAGGCGAAATCCGATTTTCGGCTGAAGGTGCCGGGCCGCAGGACTTGCTGTCGCTGGAACCCGAGCCAATGCGTACCATCCGCGGTTCTCGAATCTCCATGATCTTTCAGGAGCCTATGACCGCGCTGAATCCGGTAATGCGAGTTGGAGAACAGATCGCCGAAGCCGTGCGCGCTCACAACAAGATTTCGAAAAAGGAATCGTGGGAGCGTGCCGTCGAAGCGCTGCGCGAAGTCGCCATTCCTGAGCCCGAACGCCGCGCCCGCGACTATCCTCACCAACTCTCAGGCGGAATGCGGCAGCGCGTGATGATCGCAATGGCCATTGTGAACCGCCCGGAACTTCTGATTGCCGACGAGCCGACCACCGCGCTGGATGTGACTATCCAGGCCCAGATTCTCGAGCTTCTTGGAACGTTGCGTGAGAAGTTCGGACTTACGATGCTCTTCATTTCTCACGATCTCGCAGTTGTTTCCAAAGTTGCAGGCCGGGTTGCTGTGATGTATGCCGGAAACATCGTCGAGCTTGGTTCCTGCGATGATATTTTCCGCGCACCAGCTCACCCCTACACCCGCGGATTGCTGAAAGCCGTTCCGACGCTCCAAACCGAACGCGATCGCCCGCTGACCACAATCGAAGGCACGGTTCCCGCGCCGCAATCAGTTCCCGCTGGATGTTCGTTCGAACCCAGGTGCGATTTGCGCGTTTCAGAATGTATTCATACATCGCCGCCACTTGTTGAGATCGCGGCGGGCCATTGGGCCAGATGTCCAGTCGTGAATCAAGCACGCGCTTTATAATCCACGCTTGCGCATACTCCTGCTCAGCGACATTCATAGCAATCTTGAAGCCCTGCAAGCGTGTCTGGCTGTTGCTCCGCCGCACGACGCGGTGGTCAATCTTGGCGACATAGTCGGATATGGGGCGAGCCCAAACGAAGTCACTGAAAAAGCTCGCGCTTTGGGCACAACTTTCGTCCGTGGGAACCACGACAAGGTGGTTGCCGGCATCGATAGCATCGAGAGCTTCAATCCAATCGCTGGAGTTGCCGCGCTTTGGAATCGCGATCAGATGAAGAGCGACAACCTGGAGTGGTTGCAAGCGCTTCCACGCGGACCTCAAGTGCACGAAAAACTGCCGGGAGTAAAGTTCGTTCACGGCGCTGCGGACAATGAAGACCGCTATGTCGTAACGTTGGATGATGCCGCAGAGCAACTGGCTCATTCTGACGCAACCGTCACGTTTTTCGGTCATACACACATACAAGGAGCGTTTCGAGCACGCAACGGCAGAGTCGCGGATGTTTTGCCGGAATACCTGAGCGTCGGCAAAAATGAAACCTGGGAGATGGAGTTGGAAACGGGTACCGCCTATCTGGTGAACCCCGGTTCTGTCGGTCAGCCCCGAGATGGCGATTGGCGCGCCGCATTCGCAGTATTCGATTCAGAAACTCAGTTGGTCACTTTTTGTCGCGCGGCCTACGATCTCCGCTCTGCACAAGATAAAATTTTTGCTGCGAACCTGCCAGCTCGCCTTGCGACTCGCCTCGCGGCAGGACGCTAGTCATGAAACCTCTTCCCGAGAACTATTGGATCGCGCACACCGACGGCGGAGCTCGCGGCAATCCCGGCCCGGCGGGATACGGAGTGATCATTCATGATTCGCAAGGGCAGAAAATTGCGGCTTTGAGCCAATATCTCGGGAAACAGACCAACAACTTTGCTGAATACCAGGCCCTCATTGCCGCACTTGAATACGCAGTCCAGCACGATGGAAGGGCCCTGAAGGTTATAAGCGACTCCGAGCTTCTGGTACGGCAGATCAAGGGCATTTACAAAGTAAAGGAGCCCACACTGCGCGACCTGCACGCGCGAGCAAGGGAGTTGGCTTCGCGGTTGGATTGGTTTGACATCGAGCACGTACTCCGCGGTCACAATCGCGAAGCCGACGAACTCGCCAACGCCGCAATGGACAAAGGCTCTGGAGGAAGTCCTTTCCGGACGCCCATCTCGCCTCCAAAGCCGCTTCATCAGGAATTTGAAGGCATCGTACGCGGCGGAAAAATTGAATTACTGAATGGAACCATTCCGGACGGAACCACAGTTCAGATCAGAGTCAAGCCACGATAGCCTGGTCGGCCGAGATCAATCGCTTACCGGATTACGCAGCGTGCCAACTCCGGCCACGCTGACTTCAACAACATCTCCCGTTACCAGCGGCCCCACACCACTCGGAGTGCCGGTTGAAATCAGATCGCCCGGCAATAATGTCATAACTTGCGAAATGTGCCGAATCAAGACATCTAGCGCAAAGATGAAGTCACGAGTGTTGCCTTGCTGTTTCGTGGCGCCGTTCACTCGACATGCAACGTCAACGCCTTTCCACGGATCCAGCTCGTCTACAACAATCGGGCCAACCGGGCAGAAAGTGTCAAATCCCTTCGCACGAGTCCACTGCCCATCTTTCTTTTGCAGATCGCGCGCAGTTACGTCGTTCACGCAGGTGTAACCGAGGATATAGGGCCTGACCTCCTCATCTGGACGCAGGCCACGGCACTTCTTCCCGATGACGACCCCGAGCTCCGCCTCGTGGTCCACTCGCGCAGAGAGTTTGGGCCGGATAATCGTCTCTCCGGGGCCGATCACCGAAGAAGGTGGTTTCAAGAACAGCAGCGGCTCGGGCGGGACTTCGTTGCCCAGCTCAGCAGCGTGTTCGCGATAGTTTCGTCCGATACAGACAATTTTTGTCGGGTCAACCGGCGCAAGCAGTTTGACTTCCGAGAGTGGAATCCTGGAAATCGTGTCTGACGGGGATGCAGACCCGTTAGTCGTGGGAAGAGAAGCAAGTATTCGCGTGATTTCCTCTTTCCCCGCGATTGTCTCGATCCAACCAAACTTCGGAATACCGTCGTGTTCGAAGCGGCAGTATTTCATCTGTCAGTATGACCTCGTGTTTTACGAACGGTTCGGACTATGCCAGAAGGTGCCGCAAAAGCGCAAGCAAAGCGAATTCAGAGCTGCACAAAACAAACCCAAACTGGAAGTGGGCATCTGAATAGCTTGATTTAGAACGAGAACGGGGATTTGCCAATACCTTCGGCCCGAGGGTGCAGAAACGTCTGGCTGCTTCCCTCCTGATCTGCTTCTCGAGGAAAGAACGACACTTCGTGGCCATGGGACCTTCGCCGCAACGCAGCGGATTACGAACTCCACCGACGGGACCGGTGCCGGTCGAACGCCGTAAGCACGACCCTGCCACTGAGGCGCGAAATGCCGCTCATGCTCCCAAGCCCGTCCCCGGCGACGTTTTCCGATCCATAGGCCTCGGGTTGATTACGGGTGCCGCCGACGACGATCCCGTCGCGATCGGGACCTATGCGACCGCGGGTGCGAAATTCGGACCCGCCCTCCTCTGGCTTGCGCCGGTCGCAATGCCCATGATGTTTGCGGTCGTGTATCTGTCCTCGAAACTCGGCCAAGTCACTGGGCGGGGTCTGTTCGCGGTGATTCGCCAGCACTATCCGCGATGGCTCTTGCTGGTTTTCCTGGGGACGGCCCTTATTGGCAACACAATTGAAGCTGGCGCTGACATTGGAGGCATGGCAGCAGCGCTGAATCTTGTCGTACCGATCCCACCCATGCTTATTGTTGTGCTAGTTACCTTGACGGTACTCGCGCTGCAGATCTGGGGATCGTACACCTCGATCCGCAGTATTTTCCGGTGGCTGGCCTTAGCTTTGCTTGCGTACTTGGGATCGGCGCTGCTGGCCCGTCCAGGCCTGTTATCTACGCTGAAAGGCACTTTCGTGCCCACGATTCGACTCGACCGCGAGTTCCTGGAGATAGTGGTCGCCGTCATCGGAAGTTCCCTTTCTGCCTACCTCTACACCTGGCAGTCGAACCAGGAAGTTGAGGAAGACATCTCCATGGGGCGAAGGCGACTCGTGGACCGCATGGGCACAACCAAAGCCGAACTCACGCATTCCGCACACGACGTAGCACTGGGAATGTTTTTTTCCAGCCTGGTGATGTATTTCATCATTCTTTCCACCGGTGCAACCCTCTTTCGCGCCGGGAAATTCGACATCAGTTCTGCAGCCGAAGCCGCCCAGGCGCTTCGACCGTTAGCGGGAAAATTCGCGGAACTGCTGTTTACAATCGGCGTATTCGGCGTCGGATTTGTCGCGGTTCCAGTCATGACCGCAGGAGCAGCGTATGACCTCTGCCAGACGTTCGATTTAAAGCATGGGCTTCATACGCCGGCGCGGGAATCACGCGCTTTTTACACCGCCATCGTCATCATCACTGCGATAGCAATGAGCATGAATTTTCTGGGAATCAATCCCATGAAGGCGTTGGTTTGGGCTGGGATTGTGCAAGGGCTTTCAACACCTTTTCTGATGCTCTTGCTAATGCGCATGACAAACAATCGGCGGATCATGGGACGGTGGGTGAACACGCGCGTTCTCAATATTTTGGGATGGCTCACTACTGCGGCGATTTTCGCCGCTGCCGCCGGTCTGATCTATTTCTGGATAAAGTAGCAACGCCGTCACTTGCGCTTTTTGTTTCTTTTCAGAGATCAGTGTTTTGATTCAATGTTCCGGAAGACTCTCGTGTGCTTCCTCTGATTTAGCGCTTTCATTGCCACGCGCATCAACGGCGGTTACCGAATAAAAATATTCGTGACCGGCAGAAATTTCTGAATCACGGAAAGCTGGTGCTTTGACCGGCTCCAAATTCAGTTTCACGTCGTCAGAGCCTGATTCGTGGCGGTAGACGTTGTAGCCAGCCAGGTCTCTTTCAGTATTCGCAGTCCATACGAGATCGATGAAAGGCTTCTGCCCTGGGCCGGAGAACACGGCCTGCACTCCGACCGGTGTGGCCGGAGGGAAGACGTCATGCGCAAAGACTCTGATGGCTTGCGTGTCGTCGCCTTCGACCAGTTGAGCAATAGTCTGTTGCGCATTAGCTTGTTGAACATCAGCCTGCTGAACAATGGTCACGACGTTTACGCGATACTCGTAGGTTCTTTCCCATTCAAATCCGGTATCCATCAATTCAGGGCTTGTTTGGCTCGCAACCGGGACATCCCCGGCAATCTCATCGTGGTGGGTTGCCGTGTCCCGGCGATAAACGCGGTATCGATACTTCAACTGAGGAATATTTAGCTCTGGAACGACCGGGTCCCACGACACCTTGACGCCTTCTGCGACGACTTCTGCGCGAAGGTTTTGGGGAGCAGGTAAAACGGGAGCAGATGGGACTTGGACCTGGTTGGAAAGTCCGGCACTTCGGCCGTAAGAGTTCAAGACATTTACCGCATAAATGATGTCGGCGAGTGGCGACTGAGTTTCCAACCTTGAGGAAAGATGGTCGGTGTAGCTGACTTGCGCAGCAGCGGCAGATTGCAATGGGTTGGGCCCGGACTTGCCGCCTCCAACTTCCTTTGCAGGCAGGTCGACAATCGCCGGACATCCACTCATCGCCGCGCCAATACTCCTGCAAACTTGCGTGTTGCCAAGGCGTCGAAATATGCGATGGTCCGTGGTTTCAGTAGGAACCGTCCACGTGAGCCGAACTTCATTTCCTTTGCGCACGGCCTGAAGATCGCGAACTGGGCGAGCCAATTCAAGCTCCGGCGGTTCGGGAATGCCGGGTGAACCGCAATTGCAAAGCAGCAACGCACTAGTGAAACAAAATAGAATGCGGGTGGATGCAGCGTTCATTCGCGGGTGGACAGATTATCATTTCCGAAGCGAGGCGAGGTGCCGCCTGGCGCCAGACGAACGTGAGCAGAAGAATCTCTAAAGTATGTACCGGCTCAGGTCCTGGTCTTTGACGATATCCGCGAGCATCTTGCCGACGTATTCCGCATCGACTGTGATCTGCTCGCCTTTTTTGTCGGGTGCCGAGAAGCTGATTTCATCGAGTACGCGCTCCATGATCGTGTGCAGGCGGCGAGCGCCAATGTTTTCCGTACCTTCATTCACGCGAAACGCAAAGCGTGCAATCTCTTCAAGTGCATCTTTCGTGAACTCGAGCTTTACGCCTTCAGTTTCGAGCAGCGCCGTGTACTGTTTGACCAGCGATGACTTTGGCTCGGTGAGAATGCGGATGAAATCATCCATGGTCAGAGATTGCAACTCGACCCGGATTGGGAACCGGCCTTGCAACTCTGGAATCAAGTCGCTGGGCTTTGACACATGAAAAGCACCCGCAGCGATGAAGAGAATATGATCGGTGCGCACCATGCCATAGCGGGTGTTCACGGTGGTGCCTTCGACGATCGGCAGAATGTCGCGCTGCACTCCCTCGCGTGAAACGTCCGGCCCATGTCCGCCTTCACGCCCTGCGATCTTGTCGATTTCGTCGAGGAACATGATTCCCGAATCTTCAACTCGATCGATGGCAACGCGCGTTACTTGATCCATGTCGATCAGCCGCTGCTCTTCTTCCTGGATCAAATACTCGAAGGCTTCATTGACCTTCATCTTCCGCTTCTTGGTGCGCTGGCCGAAGATGTTGGGCAGCATGTCCTTGATGTTGACATCCATCTCTTCGACACCCTGATTGGAAATAATTTCAAATGACGGAAAATTGCGCTCCCGTACCTCAATCTCAACCGTCCGGTCGTCGAGCTTGCCCTCGCGAAGCTGCTGGCGCAGCTTTTCACGACTGCGGGAATAAGAATCGCCGGTTGAAGCTTCGAGAGTAAATCCGGCTTGCTGTGGCTGGGACGCAGGCGCGGCGGGAGGAAGAAGAATGTCGAGCAAACGTTCTTCTGCGTTGAGTTCGGCTTTATCGGAGACATCCTCGAGCTTCTCTCCGCGAACATTGTCGATTGCGATTTCGACGAGATCGCGGATCATCGATTCCACATCGCGGCCGACATACCCAACTTCGGTGAACTTCGAAGCTTCGACTTTAAGAAACGGAGAGTTCGCAAGCTTCGCCAGGCGGCGCGCAATTTCTGTTTTCCCGACCCCTGTCGGCCCAATCATGATGATATTTTTGGGAATAACTTCCTCGGCCATGTCGGAGGGAAGCTTTTGACGCCGCATGCGGTTTCGCAAAGCAATGGCGACCGCGCGCTTTGCGTCCTTCTGCCCGACAACGTACTTATCGAGCTCAGCGACGATTTCGCGCGGAGTCAGCTCGTCAAGAGCAACCTGTTCTTCATCAGCGGTAGCTGGCAGATAAATGGCCATAAATGCGGCTTCAGGTTCTAGGCTTCAGGCGTCAGTAGGCTTCAGACCACCTTAAGCCTAAAGCCTGACGCTAACGCCGAGTTTAGAGTTCTTCGATCGTCACTTTCTCATTGGTATAGATGCACATTTTGCCGGCAATCTTCATTGCTTCTTCAGCGATCTGGCGGGCAGGAAGTTGCGTGTGCTCAGCAAGCGCCTGTGCCGCAGCTGAAGCATACGGACCACCGCTGCCGATGGCAGCAATCCCGCCGTCGGGTTCGATTACGTCGCCTTGACCACTGAGCAGAAATGTTTGTTCTTTGTCGGAAACGAGCAACAATGCTTCCAAGTGCCGGAGGAATTTATCTGTGCGCCAGTCTTTCGCAAGTTCCACGGCCGCGCGGCCAAGATTACCGTGATACTGTTCCAGCTTTCCTTCAAAGCGGCTGAAAAGAGAAAAGGCGTCGGCAGTCGACCCGGCAAACCCGGCAAGAATCTTGTCCTGATACAGGCGGCGAATCTTCTTTGCCGAGTGCTTGATCACCCCTTCGCCAAGCGTGACCTGTCCGTCTCCGGCCATGACTACATTGCCATTCCGGCGAACGCAGAGAACTGTAGTGGAGCGAATCAGGCGCTTAGGCATGGGGGAAATGCGACGAGAGCAAGAATTGATTATAGCAGCGAGATGAGCCTCACTTGCGATGGTGGGGCTTCAGTTTGCTCTCTTTGGTATTGCTCCCCGTGGGGGCTGGAACAATCTCGAGACCCGACTGAAAGGCTTCCCAATCACTCTTCTCAAATTTCTGAGCAAGTGCTATTGCTTCTCGGGTGTACGTAGTGTCTTGAGCCATGGAAACGAAAGCGGCATCAATATCGGGGTTTGAGATCTGTTGGGCTGCCTTTCGCTTATGCATCAATGGTCTCTCTACTCCCCGACAGCAACTGCCTCAGCACGTATTGCAAAATTCCGCCATTCGCGTAGTAAAGCGCTTCCTGGGGCGTATCGATCCGGACCAACGCCTCGACTTCTTTTTTCTCCTTACCTTGTTTGGCAAGAATCTTGATTTTGCGCCCTGCGGAGAACTTCTGGACGATCTCTCGAATGCCGGTGATCTCAATGACTTCTTCACCGGTCAATCCGAGGCTCTGCGCGTTCTCTCCAGCAAGAAATTGCAGCGGCAAAATACCCATGCCCACTAGATTCGAGCGGTGAATTCGCTCATAGCTCTCCGCGATAACAGCATGTACTCCCAGCAGCCGTGGCCCCTTAGCCGCCCAATCGCGCGAGGAACCAGAACCATATTCCTTGCCTGCGATGATGATCAGCGGAACATCTTCTGCAATGTATCTCTCGGAAGCTTCAAAAATCGTCATCTCCGCCCCATCCGGCAGATGTTTCGTGAAGCCGCCTTCAAGGTTCGGGACCATTTTGTTCCGCAGGCGAACATTCGCGAATGTGCCTCGCACCATCACTTCGTGATTTCCGCGCCTCGATCCGTAAGAATTGAAGTCAGGAGGCTTCACTCCGTGCTCCTGCAGATATTTACCCGCGGGACTGTCTTTCTTAATTGAACCGGCGGGCGAAATGTGGTCGGTTGTCACACTGTCCCCAAGCACTGCAAGTACACGTGCCTTGCGAATGTCTTCGACTGGCGTCGGCTTCACGGCCATGTCGTCGAAATATGGCGCGCGTTGAATATAGGTCGAGCTCGCGTCCCAAGCGTATGTGTCGCCCTTCGGCACATTCAAGGATTGCCAGTGCTCATCCCCGGAGAATACGTCGCCATAGCTCTTGCGGAACATGGTCGATGAAATCGAGTGCTGCACAACTTCGTCGAGCTCGCGTTGCATCGGCCAAATGTCTGCCAGGAAGACCGGCTTCCCCTCGCGATCAGTACCCAACGGATCTTTGCGCAGGTCTACATCGATCCGGCCGGCCAACGCAAACGCCACCACCAGCGGGGGAGACATCAGGTAATTCGCGCGCACGTCAGGATTGATTCGTCCCTCGAAATTGCGATTTCCGGAAAGTACCGACGCGACCACAAGGTTCTTGCGGTCGATTTCGTCAGAAATTTCCTGGGGCAGCGGTCCCGAGTTTCCGATGCAGGTTGTGCAGCCATACCCGACAATATGAAATTTCAATTTCTCGAGATACGGCATCAGGCCGGCGTTCTCAAGGTAATCGCGCACCACCTTCGATCCTGGCGCGAGCGAGGTTTTCACCCATTCTGGAACTTGCAATCCTCGCTCGACGGCTTTTTTCGCAAGCAGGCCGGCAGCAAGCATGACCGAAGGATTCGAAGTGTTGGTGCAACTTGTGATTGCGGCGATCACGACCTTGCCGTGACTCAAATGTCCGTTGCCGGAAACAGCTTCGGCCAGCGGAGCCTTACCGGGCTTGATCAGCGAAGGCAACGCACTTTCGAAGGATTGCTTTGCGTTCGACAAAGCAACTCGATCCTGTGGACGTTTCGGGCCAGCAAGACTGGGCTCAACGCTCGCCAGATCGAGGCTTAGCAGTTCGGAGTACTCTGCTTCTGGGGAATTCTCATCGTGAAACAATCCCTGCTCTCGGCAGTACGCTTCGACCAACCCGATCTGCTCTTCGGAGCGGCCGGTCAGGCGCAGGTAGTTGAGCGTCTCGCGATCGATTGGGAAAATGCCACAGGTCGCGCCGTACTCCGGTGACATATTGCCAATCGTCGCGCGATCTGCCAGCGGAAGGTCTTTCAATCCGTTGCCGAAGTATTCGACGAACTTGCCGACGACGCCGTGCTTGCGAAGCATTTCGGTAATGGTGAGCACGAGATCGGTCGCGGTCGCTCCTTCGCGCAAACGGCCGGTGAGCTTTACGCCGACGACTTGCGGGATCAGCATGGAGACCGGTTGACCGAGCATGGCCGCCTCCGCCTCGATTCCGCCAACGCCCCAGCCCAGGACGCCAAGGCCATTGATCATCGTAGTGTGCGAATCGGTACCAACCAGGGTGTCAGGGTATGCCACCGGCTTGCCGTCGATTTCATTCACGAAGACAACCCTGGCAAGATATTCCAAATTCACCTGGTGAACGATCCCTGTGTCCGGCGGAACGATAGCCATGTTGCGGAACGCAGTTTGTCCCCAGCGCAGGAAGGCATAGCGTTCCTTGTTGCGAATAAATTCGAGTTCCGCGTTCAAAGCCAGTGCTGCAGGTTTGCCAAATTCATCCACTTGTACGGAGTGATCGATGACCAGTTCCGCCGGCTGCAATGGATTGATCAGCGCTGGGTCGCCCCCGAGATTCTTCATCGCATCCCGCATCGCCGCCAAATCCACGACGGCCGGCACGCCGGTGAAATCCTGCATCAACACCCGGCTTGGTGTGAAGGCGATTTCTTTCTCCGATTTTGTCTTGCTGTTCCACGAGGCGAGAGCGCGAATATCTTCCGGCTTTACATTCCGTCCATCTTCGGTTCGCAGCAGATTTTCGAGCAAAATCCGGAGAGAAAACGGCAGATGCTTGGTCGAAATGCCTTGCTTGTCCAGCACATCGAGCCGGAAAATTTCGTATTCCTTACCGGCGACTTTTAACGTGGAACGAGACCGAAAGCTATCCATGAATCAGCCTTCCTATGAATTCTTATCGGGACTTGCAACAGATTAGTTTATCGGGTTGCGCCTGAGTTTGCGTGATCGCGGACGGGCGGGGACGCCGGTCCCCACACAAACCGGCTATTTGGCTCGGAGCAGCAGCACCGGAATGCTCACGTTGTGCTGCACACGGCTGGCGGTTGTACCCAGAAATAAATCGGCAAAGAAGCGATGGCCGTGCGTGCTCATTGCCACCAGGTCACAGCCTTTCTGTTTTACCCAGCGTACGATTTCTTTTGCTGGATCTCCGTACGCCAACTCTGTTTCAGCGGGAACGCCCGCAGCCTCAAATTCTCCGCGGACATCAGCCAGATATTTGGTGTCGTCGGTAATTTCGCGGCTCACAGCATCACGGCCGTAGGTGCGTGCCGCCCATCCGTCAGCCACGTGTAACAGGACTACCCGGCTTTGCGCCAGCCGGGCTAGCCCCTTTACGTGATCAATGATTGCGCGATCCGTCTTCGTCCCATCCACTGTTACGAGAATTGTCTGGTACATGTGTGAACCTCATCCACCGGCGATTGCGTGCCACGCCGAACGCAACGATTCGGGAAGACCCCAAAGATCAAGCATGGTGATCAAAATTGCGCTGCCCCATCCTGTAACAATCAAGAACCAGCCGTTCCTCCAAACGCCCATCCTGTCGCGCGAACTGGTGAAATGCAGCAACGGGAACATGGCAAATGGAAGTTGCAATGCCAAAATCACCTGGCTCAAGGTCAGAAGGTCATTCACGCTGGCATCGCCACGCACGCCGATGACGAGGATTGCCGGGATAATCGCCAGAGCGCGCGTAATCAACCTTCGCAACCAGGGTTGAATTCGCCAGTGCATGAAGCCTTCCATCACTACCTGGCCAGCGAGAGTTCCGGTAATGGTGCTGCTCTGGCCGCTTGCAAGCAGAGCGACTACGAATACCGTGCTCGCAAGGGCCGTTCCCATGAGAGGCGCGAGGGTCAGATACGCGATCCGGATCCAATCGCTACCCGCGCCAAACGTTACCGACCCTCCCCCCGCGACGGAGACGCTGGTCTTGCCATAGAACACCAGAGCCGCAAGCACCAGAATGGCCGCATTCACCAGAAACGCCACGCTGAGGGCCGTGGTGGAGTCGATGATGTTGAAGCGAATGGCGCTACGGATCGACGCTTCGTCCTTCTGTAGTTTGCGGCTCTGCACCAGTGCCGAATGCAGGTAAAGATTGTGTGGCATCACGGTTGCGCCAATGATTCCTATCGCGACATAAATCATCCCGAACTGGCGAAAGTTCGGTGTGACAAGAGCGCGGCCCATTTCGAGAAAGTCTGGCCGCGTTTGTGGGAGAACAAAAATTTCCAGGAAGTAGCACGCAGCGATTGTCGCGATCAGGATGACCACGACAGATTCGATCGTGCGCATTCCGTAGCGCTGCAAGGCGAGCAACAGCAGAACATCGATACCCGTGATGATCACCGCCCAGAGCAGCGGGATGTGAAACATCAGATTAATGGCAACCGCGCTGCCGAGTACTTCAGCCAAATCGCACGCACCAATAGCAAGTTCGCAAAGCAGCCAATTCGGCCAACGTGTCCAGCGCGGATACCAGTCACGACAGCATTGCGCCAGGTCCTTCCCTGTGACCACCCCCAGCTTGGCAGCAATCACCTGCATGAAAATTGCCATCAAGCTCGCGAGGGCTACCACCCATAGCAATCCATACTTGAATTGGGCGCCAGCGGCGAGGTCGGTACCCCAGTTCCCCGGGTCCATGTAGCCGACACTGACCAGAATCGCGGGACCGATGAACGCACGCCATTGCTGCCAGAATCCGGCCCTGGGACTCGGCACTTCGACACTGCTGTGCATGCCTTCGAGCGAGACGTGGCGCGATTCGGCTACGTTGACCTCTTCAAGATGAAGCGCAGCAGGCTGCTCGCGACTGGATTCCGAATCCGGCATGGTGATGAATAAATATCTTACTCACGCGCACAATTCTTTGTGAAAGATGCTCTGTCGCGTTTGACACAAATTTCCCGCTGCCCCTAACCTTATTTACTCTGGCCATGAAAGTTCTCCTCATCGGCAGCGGTGGACGCGAGCACGCTCTTGCGTGGAAGCTGCGTCAATCCCCTCGAGTGACGAGTCTCTATTGTGCTCCCGGCAATGGGGGGATCAGTGAGGAAGCAGAATGCTTCTCTGCTGACCTGAAGAGCATGCAGTCACTCGTGGACCTTGCAAACAGATTGAAGCCTGACGTGACTGTCGTCGGTCCCGAATTGCCTTTGCAGCTGGGCATTGTCGATGAATTCAGCCGGCGCGGATGGCCCATCTTCGGCCCTACGCAAGCCGCTGCTCAACTTGAAACCAGCAAGAGCTTCGCAAAGGAATTCATGCAGCGGCACCGGATTCCTACGTCGCACTACGCGATTTGCGATTCATTCGACGAAGTCAAAGAAGCCCTTGGACGATTCGGAACGCCAATAGTAATCAAGGCGGACGGCCTGGCTGCCGGGAAGGGCGTTGTGATCGCGAAGACAAAGGACGAGGCTTCCGCCGCCGCGGGTGAAATGCTGACCGGCAAAATGGTTGGCGAAGCCGGAACCCGCGTTGTGATTGAAGAGTGCCTGCAAGGTGACGAACTCTCGTTTCTAGTCCTCAGCGACGGAGAGCGCGTGTCTCCGCTGGTCGCGGCGCAGGACCATAAGCGCGTTGGCGACGGCGACACCGGACCGAACACCGGCGGCATGGGCGCGTACTCGACTTCTTCCCTGCTTGACGATCAGATGACCAACTGGCTCATCCAACACATCGCGCGTCCGGTTGTCGAAGGAATGAAAGCCGAGGGCGCCGAGTACAAAGGCATTCTCTATTGCGGATTGATGATGACCGCTCGCGGCCCTATGGTGCTCGAATTCAACTGCCGCTTCGGAGATCCCGAAACCCAGCCCATTCTGATGCGACTTGAAAGTGATCTGCTCGAAGCGGTTGAAGCGTCGATTGAGGGACGAGTAAGCAGTGGAGATTTCCGCTGGTCGCAGGACGCAACCGCATGCGTGGTGATGGCGTCAGGAGGATATCCCGGCACCTTTGAAGTTGGAAAAAGAATTACCGGAATAGACGAAGCAGACCGGATCGATGGGGTAAAAGTCTTTCACGCGGGGACGAGTGTGCGAGACGCTGCGTTTTACACATCGGGCGGACGAGTTCTCGGCGTAACCGCGCGAGCTGCAACTTTAAGTACGGCGGTCGACCGCGCATACGAAGCAGTAGGAAGAATTCAGTTTGAAGGTGCGCACTACCGCAAGGACATCGCGGCTCGCGCAATAAAAAGCAATTAGGACAACATTTCATAAAAACTTAGGAGAAGGAATGAGCAAACCCGTAGTTTCTATCGTCATGGGAAGTGACTCTGATCTGGAAATTATGCGAGAGGCAGGCAAAGCGCTGGAAGGCTTTGGGATCGAGTATGAAATTGATGTCACTTCTGCGCACCGCTCGCCCGATCGTACCGCGGAATACGCGCGCAAGGCAGCCGACCGCGGGGTTCGAGTCATCATTGCTGGAGCGGGGGGCGCGGCGCATCTGGCCGGAGTTATTGCTGCCCACACTACGCTGCCGGTAATCGGAGTGCCGATTCCTTCTACTTCGCTCAACGGCCTCGATTCTCTGCTCGCGACCGTGCAGATGCCGGCGGGAATTCCGGTCGCGACAGTCGCGATTGGTAAGCCAGGCGCCACGAACGCCGGGATTCTTGCGGCGCAGATTTTAGGTGTCGCTGACTCGGCTGTCGCCCAGAAACTTCACGGGCACAAAGAAAAACTGGCAAGGGGAGTAGAGGAAAAATCGAACAAGCTGAAGCAATCCGCGCACTGACCTGTCTGTCATTCCGAAGCGCTTCAGTGGTTGGGGCCTGCTTAGAAAAGCAGATTCCTCAAGCCTAAAGGCTTTCGGAATGACAATCCATTTCTAGTTCTAGTCGAGTTTCAGAGTCCGCAAGTATTCTTTCATTGGCCCCCCCAGGTCAGGGCGTTTGAGCGCGAATTCGACTGTCGCCTTCAGGAATCCGAGTTTGTCGCCGGTATCGTGGCGCTTGCCCTCGTAAACATAGGCGTACATTTTTTCCTGTTTGAGCAGCAGGCGCATGCCGTCGGTGAGTTGCAGTTCCCCGCCCGTTCCTTTGGGAGTCTTTTCCAATAGATCAAAAATAGCCGGTGTCAAAATGTAGCGCCCAATGATCGCGAGGTTCGAAGGCGCATCTTCGAACTTTGGCTTCTCCACCATGTTCAGAATTTCGTATAGCCGCCCGCCATGATGCCCCTCGGCCGGCTTCACATCGAGCACACCGTAGGCCGAAATTGCCGCGCCCTCGACGATCTGAGTTGCAATCACCGAGCATTGCGTCTGATCAAACACCCGCATCATCTGCTTGAGCACAGGTTCTTCGGCGTCGATTACATCGTCTGCCAGCAGCACCGCGAATGGTTCGTGGCCGACCAGTTCACGCGCAGTCAGCACCGCGTGGCCCAAACCCATGGCTTCTTTCTGGCGCACGTAGGCCACGTGAATCATGTCCGAAATTTCGCGGACGACTTTCAGCAAATCCTTCTTGCCTTTCTGCTCGAGGATCGTTTCCAGCTCAAAGCTGACATCAAAGTGGTCTTCAATCGCGCTCTTGCCGCGGCCGGTGACCATGATGATCTGGTCGCACCCTGCTGCCAGGGCTTCTTCCACGCCGTACTGAATGATCGGCTTATCCACCAGCGGGAGCATTTCCTTCGGCTGCGCCTTGGTCGCGGGTAGAAACCGAGTCCCCAAACCTGCTGCTGGAAAAACTGCCTTGCAAACTTTCATCATCTGCTTCGACCTTCGTGTATTGGATTCGCGTTAAAGGGTAGGACTGTCGTTACCAAGCATTGCTTTGCGAATAATCTTCAGCGGCACACCACCCTGTTGCATAAAACGATCGTGGAACTCAAGCAAGCTGAAATCCTTCCCGCGCATTTTACGATAATCGTCGCGTAGCTTAAGGATCTGCAGCTTCCCCAGGGTGTACATGAGATAGGTAGGATCGGAAGTACCGCGCTTGGTTTCGACCTCAGCAACCGCGGGTGTCTGAAAGCCTTCCTTCACGAAGAACTCTCGCGCCTCATCGAGAGTCATGTTGCCCGTGTGCATCTGAATCCCGACAATGTATCGTGCGTTTCGGAGCAGTGCGTCATTAAGCTGTCCAAGGCGCAGCTTCGGATCACCATTGCCATAGCCTTCGTCAAGCATCATCTGCTCGCAGTAATGCGCCCAGCCCTCCGCGTTCGTGCCGGAATAAATCAGCTTCCGAATCTTCGACGGTACCTGGTCGATCCAAAGAAACTGGACGAAGTGACCCGGATAGACTTCGTGGATCGCGGTGCCCGGAATCATGGAGTTGTTGAACGTCTTCATCCACTCTTCAATTCGTTGCGGCGGCCACTTTGGGTCCGGCGTAGTGACGTTGAAGAATGCCTTTCTGCCTTTCGTCTCGTATGGGCCGGGCGTGTCCATGGAAGCTTCCGTAGTTGCGCGCTCGAAAGGAGGAGTGTCTTCGAGCACCGGCGGATCACCGGCAGGAATGGTGACGATCTTCTTGTCTTCGATGAAGCGCGTCAATCCGCTGAATGTGTCGCGAAATGCCTGTAGCAACTGATCGGGCGCGGGATGGTGGTTCTGCAAGTCTGCTACAACTTCCTGCGTACTCCGGTTGGGATCAATCTCGGCAGCGACCTTCTTCAGGGCTTCCTGGTTCCGATGCAGGTCGTCGTAGCCGATCTTCAGCAAACGGTCGAGCGGTATATCGACCATTTCCTCGTATAGCAGTTTCCTGCGATAGTTTTCCGCGCCAAGTCTGAAGTTGCCGTTCGCGTGCGGCAGCACCGAGTCTTTCAGGAACTTCTGATAACCCTCAAAAGCATCGATCACGGCTTGATTCGAAGCCTTGAAATCGGAAAGCAACTTTGGATCGGTAACAGACGCAAATGCTGCCGGCACATCACTACGGAAGAAATCCGTGTCCCCAGGTAGCTGCTCGAGAGCAATTTCTGTATAGATCTTCGGCGGCACTGTCAGGTTTTGTCGTGCATATTCGAGCGCTTGTGGAATCTGCTTCTCACGCGCAATCGCGGAACGCAAACGGTCCTCAGCAGGAGCGTAGTTGCGCTTCATGATCATGAAAACGCTGTTGGTCACGCCGGAGGTGTAGTGGTCCGGGTCCTTGCGCCACATCTGCACACTTTCAATTTCGAGCAGAAGCGCATGAATCTCACTCATGATCCACTCACGATCAGCCGCAGTATCGGCCGGCAGTTTGCTGGCATCGATTGCCTGAAACTGCCTTAGGAAATCTTTCAGCCCGCGCGCCTGTTGTTCCTGCGCCGACGACGAATAGTTTTCCAGCTTCTGATCGTATTGGTGAAAACCTGCGGCAGTGGCTTCGCTTGGATGAAAGGAGAAATAGAAATCGAAGTATTTGTCGACTAGCGCATTAAATTCGGAAACAGACTGGCTCGACTTCGATTGATTTTGTGATGCTTGCACCGAGCAGGTAAAAAGAAAAATCAAGAGACAGCCAAGGAGTGTCGTTTTCATCTCAGGCCCTAGTTCACGGTATCACAATGAGAAGACCGAATCGCAGTTCGCAGCCGCGTTTACGCCAATACACGCTATCCAGAATCAGGCTACCGATGGGGAAACATCTTCTGCCAGGTTGGCGAGCAATGCCTGCAGTTGCTCCAAGAGCTCGCGCGCATCCAAACCCTTTGCCAGGAACTTCAACGTGCCATCCGGCAAGAATTGAGCACCGCGCTGTGATGAGACGAAACTCGCAAGCCGCGCTGGATCAACAGGGGCATCCTGGCGGAAACGCACGCTGACAAGATCACGCTTGCGTTCGATTGCCGTGACTCCGGACTGAGCAGCCTGTAAACGCAGCGTGGCATAACGAATGAGCTGCTGCACGGGAACCGGCGGATCACCATAGCGGTCCTTGAGTTCCGATTCCACGTCGGCCAACTGGCGTTCGGTTTCGACTCCGGCGATCCGTTTGTACATCCGCAATCGCTGGTTCTCTTCGGTGATGTACTCAGCCGGAATCCGGATATTGAGTCCAAGATTGAGTTGTGTCTGCGGCTGTGGCTCGGCCTCGCCCTTCATCTCGCGCACGGCCTGTTCGAGCATCTGCGTGTAAAGGTCGAAGCCTACAGCTTCGATATGTCCGCTCTGCTCGCCGCCAAGCAAGTTCCCAGCGCCGCGCAACTCGAGATCGAGCGCAGCGATCTTGAAACCGGCCCCAAGATCAGAAAATTCTTTAAGTGCTGCGAGTCTTCTTCGGGCGATTGGCGTCAGCTCGATTTCAGCGGGCAGCAACAGATATGCGTATGCCCGCCGGTTCGAGCGCCCCACACGTCCACGAAGCTGGTATAGCTCAGAGAGTCCAAAGCGATCGGCGCGGTTGATCAGGATCGTGTTGCAAAGCGGAATATCAAGTCCATTTTCGATAATTGTCGTCGCAACCAGAATGTCGGCCTCGTGGTGCATGAATTTCAGCATCACCTTTTCGAGCTCGCCTTCGCCCATTTGACCGTGTCCAACAATGATCCGCGCGCGCGGAATCAGATCTTGTAGCTTGGCAGCGATCTCCCAAATCGTGTCCACGCGATTATGCAAAAAGTAAACCTGCCCTCCACGCTCCAGCTCCTGCTCGACCGCCGAACGAATCAGTTTTTCGTCCCAATTGGCCACTACCGTCTGAATCGCAATGCGGTCTTTCGGAGGAGTCTCGATCACGCTCATGTCGCGCAAGCCAACGAGGGACATATGCAGCGTTCGCGGAATCGGCGTCGCTGACATGGTGAGCACGTCCACTTCTTTGCGCATCTGCTTCAGGCGCTCTTTGTGACGCACACCAAAGCGCTGTTCTTCATCGACGACTAGCAATCCAAGGTCAGCGAACTTTACGTCCTTCGACAGCAAACGATGCGTACCAATCAGAATGTCGATCTTCCCGGCTTCCACTCGCTGCAAGATCTCTTTCTGCTGCTTGGGAGTGCGGAAACGGCTGACCATCTCGATGGTCACTGGAAAGGCGGCGAAGCGCTGTTTGAATGTTTCAAAATGCTGAAAGGCGAGCACGGTTGTTGGCGCAAGCACGGCGACCTGTTTGTTATCGCTGATAGCCTTGAAAGCCGAGCGCATTGCAACTTCGGTCTTCCCGTACCCGACATCGCCGCACAGCAGACGGTCCATCGGACGCGAAGACTCCATGTCGCGCTTGACGTCCTTGATAGCGAGGTCCTGATCTTCGGTTTCGTTGTACTCGAAAGCGTCTTCGAACTCGCGCATCCACTCGTTATCGGCGGGAAAGCTGTGACCCTGTGCGGCCTGACGCTGCGCGTAGAGCTTCAGAAGCTCCTCGGTCATGTCTTTCATGGCCTTGCGCACGCGGGCCTTAGTCTTGGCCCAGGCAGCCGTTCCGAGGTGGTTCAGGACAGGCTTTGCGCCTTCCTGCGAGCGATATTTCTGGACGAGATCAAGGCGCGTGAGCGGGACGTACAGCTTCGCGGCATCGGCATACTCCAGCACCATGAACTCGGCATTGCCATCGCCCTGATTGATTTCTCTCAGTCCCTGATACTGGCCAATTCCGTGCTCAACGTGTACGACGTAGTCACCCACAGCCAGATCGCGAAAGTCCGAAAGGAAGGCGGAAGTCTTTGATTTTTGCCGCTGCGGCCTTGTGACTACCGATTCGGATTCGTCGAACAGATCACGCGTACCGAAGATAGCAAGGGCGGCATCAGGCAGGATGAGCCCATCGGGTATGTACGCCTTGACCAGCGTTGCCGTGAGCACTTCGCCTGCGAAGTAAGCAGTTTCGTCGGCATAACTCTCTCCGCCGCGAGTTCTGCTTCCAAGGCGAAAGGAGATTCCGTATTCAGTGAAAAAATCTGCCAGACGCTCGAGCTCGCCGGTATTGGGCGCAGCAATCAACACGCGCCGGTTCTCAGCCAAATTTCGCTTAACATCTTCGAGCATGGTGGGAATCGAGCCATGGAATCGAGGGCTGGGTTGAGAATGGAATTCGACCGTTTCCGTATCGTCAGGGCGCGTTACTCCGAGATGCTCAACATCGATCGCACATGCAGATGGTGAGTGCACTTTGCTCTGCCACTCTTCTGCAGAAATATAAAGGTCCTCGGGCCTGACCAGGTTCCCAATTCCACTGCGCTCGTGGGCTTCCTCAACTCGTTCCCAAAACTGCTCGAGCTGGGCAGTCAGTTGCTCGGGCTCATCGGAAATCACCGCTGTATTTGGAATCAGTTCAAAAAGTGTTCCGGTCGTGCCGGCGACTGGAGCATAGAATTCCCATCCCGGAAATACCGTAACCCCGCCAGCCCGCACTGCATTCTCAACAATGTCCTCAGGCCCACTCAGCCTTTTTCCGGAGAGGCGCGTGTGAATCGCGGCCAGCAATTCTTCGCGCACTGGTGTTTCCGAGAATGGGAGCAGAACCACTTCGTCAGCCGGCGACGATGAGCGCTGGGTCGTGGGATCGAACTTGCGAATTGATTCAACTTCATCGCCGAAAAATTCGATTCGCACCGGGCGGTCCGCTTCCGGCGAATACACGTCGAGAATGCCACCGCGCAGCGCGTATTCGCCAGGCATTTCTACGACATCCGTGGAGTTGTAGCCGACGGAGTTCAGGTGTTCGAGCAGCGCAGTGGTATCGAAACTTTCGCCGCGCCGCAGAGTGCGGGCGAGGTCGTAATAGTAATCAGCGGAACTGAGCCTCAAGACGGTAGCGGCAACCGGGGCGATTAGGATCGACACTGCTCCGGTTGCAACCTTCCATAACGCGATCGCCCGCTGCTCTTGAATTTCCGGGTGCGGAGAAAGGTTCTGGAACGGAAGCACATCGCGGGCCGGCAGAGCAACGACGGTCTGAGGCGCCGCGCCTCCGACCAGCTCGCAAAAAGCCTGCACCACAGGCAGCAACTCATCGGCAGCTTCGTTGTTTGCCACAACCAGGATCAGCGGCCGGCCCGTGCTTTTTTGCAGTTCGGAAACTAAAAGCGCTTTGCCTGGGGAGCCGGGACCGGAAACACGAATCCGCCCCGTGTTCGCTCTGAGGTGGGAGACAACACGCGAGTAAGCAGGAAGCTTTTCCACGTCCGCAAACAGATCACGGACGAAAGGCAGGACCATTGCTCTGTCATTTTAACAGTTCAATGGCCCTGCCCTTTGTTTGCCGGATGTGTCAGGCGTGAACTAGCGCGAGGCTCCGCCGCTCGCAGAACCGCCGTCGTTCACGATTTGAAGAGCATACTTTTTCCCGCCAAAGCGAACTTCAGCCAGAGAAGAAGTACCATCGGCATTCCTGTTCACGACTGCGCTGTTGGTCGAAATCGGGTTCTCCACTTTCAAAACCTTTGCCGGAGCGGAGGCCACCAGATTCTTGCCTTGATAAATTTTCACTTCGACCTGATCGCCTGTCCCTTCCCAGCGCAGGTTATAACTGCCTTTGTTCAGTTGCTTACCGGCAACGTTGGTCGGATTTTGCAACTCCATGCTGCCCTTATTTTCGTTAGCGAATGCGCTTCCGGCAACCAGCACCACTGCCGCCAAAAGAATTCCTTTCAAGCTCGAAACCACATGTGCTTTCACCAGTCCTCCTGTTTTCCGGAACGCCGGAAACGGTTGATGGCGGGGATTGCTCAAATCGGGCTTGTTTTTTCCACTGAAAGCCATAAAATGCAGCCTCGGGAAAGCAAACGAGCGCGCGAAAGCCGTTCGCATGCTACGGGGATTCGCCTCACTGGCCGCCAAACCGTGGGAGGCAGTCCCCAGCCCTTACTCGTTTTCAGTTCGGAGAAATAACTCCGGTCTTGTCCTCAATACGCAAGCACCCGCATTGAGGTTCCAATTTCGTTGATCAAATTGACGGATAACCGCCCTACTGGTTAGCCAATTGGGACGAGTTGCAGAATTTTGACAACTAGCGGCGGGCTTTCTTTTTTGGTTTCCGCGAACCACTTCGAGGGATTTCTTCCAGCAACACAACTGCATGTGCTATCGCCGCGTTCTCGGTACCCATTCCCTCGGGAGTCTTGGCTTTAATTCCGATGCAGTCAGGCAGAACGCTGGTGAGTTCCGAAATCCGCGCACGAATGCTTTTTGCATGCGGGCCAATCTTGGGAGCGGACAAGATCAGCGTGGAGTCGATATTTGCGATTTTGTAACCTGCCGACTCAATTCGACTGAGCGCTTCTCGCAGAAACACTCCCGAGTCCGCGCCTTTCCATCGCGAGTCAGATGGAGAAAACAACGTTCCTATGTCCGGCGCCGCCACCGCCCCGAGTAGCGCATCGGTGATGGCGTGTAGCAGTACATCTCCATCCGAGTGACCGCCGAGACCCTTCTCGTGCGCAATCTCGACGCCGCCGATCTTCAGCGGAACTCCGGACTTAAATTCGTGTGAGTCCCAGCCGTAACCAATCCTCATGCTGAAACCTCCGCCACGGATTTGCACGGATTTTCACGGATTTTTTGACAGTACATGGCTAGTTTTCCCATTTCAGGTAAAACTCTGCCAACTCCAAGTCTGCTGGTGTGGTGATCTTAATATTGCGCGGAGAACCCATCATGACAGCGACTTCCTGCCCCGAACGTTCGACCAAAGAAGCTTCGTCTGTTCCTAAGAAACCATCGGCCGTCGCTTCGTCGAAGGCTTTTTTCAAAATTCCATACCGGAATCCCTGTGGAGTCTGGGCCAGCACTATCTTTTCTCGTGGAATCGTGGCCTTGATGATTGCGCCTTCAGCGGTGCGTTCGACCTGCTTTACGGTATCTACGGCCGGTACGCCGGTAATTGCGGCGCCGTATTTTGCAGCGGCGGCGATCACATCCTGAATAATCTCGGCGGTCACAAATGGACGTACGGCATCGTGCACCAAAACGATGTCATTGACATCCGCGGAAATTGCCGCAAGAGCGTTAGCAACCGATTGCTGGCGATTCTCTCCGCCTTCAAGTAATACAGTTTTCTTTTTGAGGATTTCAGGTGCTTCCCGCTCCAGCCGTGCCCGAAACGGATCGATTTCCGATTTTCGCAATGCGACGAAAATCTCCGCCACTTCCGAATTCCTGGCAAATTTCCTTAATGTATGAACTAGAACTGGCGTCCCTTGCAGTGCCACAAACTGTTTGCTGGCAACAGGTTTGCGATCTTTCGCTGGCGCCGACCCCATACGCGTGCCAAGACCAGCGGCCGGAATGATTACCAGCGTCTTCATGCGGGCGAACAGTATATCGATATGCAGGAGCACCATTCAATCCCGCGTGCAACCGGAGCTGCCTCTGCGGCAACAAAACTACGCTGGGGTTATGCGCGGGAAGTGCTCGGAGGTCAGGTGAAACGAAAATCATGGATTTCGCTGATCGGATTCTGCCTGATGACAACATTTGGCGCCGCGCTCGTTTTCGCAGCCATCATGGCAGGCGCGTCGGTCGCGCTTGCGGATCATCAGACGGCAGTCGCAGCAGAGGAACAAGCTGGGACCGGGCCATCAAATGATCCTGACACAAAGGATGCACAGCCGGAACTTACGACGCTAAAAGGAATGATTACCGATTCACACTGCGGCGCCCGGCACATGCGACGTTCAAATCTTTCGCCTAGCAATTGCGCCGCCATGTGCATTCGTACTGGCGCACATTACCTATTAGTGAACGGGGATCACCGTTACAAGTTGAACGGAGACGCAAATTCCCTCAGCAAGCTTCTGGGAACTCGTGCGAGTGTCACCGGGACTTTGCAAGGCGACACGATCGAGGTGAATTCTGCCGCGCCGATTTCTCTCGACTGAGTGATGCTATTCAGGCGATTGCTCACCCACCACAATATGTTTCTTCGAGTCGGCTATAGAGTTCGCTGCGCTCATTGCGTTTCTGGGTTCTGCGCGTGGCGATGACCGCTCGTCCCATTTCCCGAATATCATTTTTCCGGCCGTGGTCTGAAGGACTGATGTAACGGAAACATCGATCGTTTTGCCGATCACCTTGCGCGCGTTATCGACCACGACCATAGTTCCATCGTCTAGGTAAGCAACGCCCTGGTTGTATTCCTTCCCTTCTTTCAGGATAAAGACCCGCATGGTTTCGCCGGGAAGGACGATGGGCTTCAGCGCATTGGCAAGCTCGTTGATGTTGAGAACTTCCACGCCCTGGAGCTGCGCGATTTTATTTAAATTGAAGTCGTTGGTGATGATCTTGCCTTCATAGACTTTAGCCAGCTCGATGAGTTTCAAATCGACTTCACGAACTCCCGGGAAATCATCTTCAACGATTTGAATTTGTACCGACGCAACTTTCTGCAGTCGTTGCAGAATGTCCAGACCGCGGCGGCCGCGGTTGCGTTTGAGAGAATCGCCGGAATCGGCTACAAGCTGCAACTCGCGCAGAACAAACTGCGGCGTAACCACGATCCCATCCAGAAATCCAGTCTCCGCGATGTCGGCAATTCGGCCATCGATAATCACACTCGTATCAAGAATCTTGTAGCTTTTCTTGAGCTGCTTTTCGCCGCCGAAAATCCCGCCTAACGCGGCAAGGTTCAGCAGATCGCCTTTGTTCGCGCCCACGATCAGACCGACATAGGCCATCAGCAACATGACCATAATCTGGAGAAAGCTGCGCAGCGAACTATCCACCAGGCTGTTGCGGATCACCAGCGCGAAAAGATAAGCACCGAAAATTCCAAGGATGCTTCCGATGGCAGCGCCGATCAGCCGCTTAAGGCTCACCCGCAGCAGCCGCCACTCGAACACCACGATCGCAAAGCCGAGCAACGCTCCGACGCCAGCGTCGAGCCGTGAGCTAAGGCCAAATGGATGGATGAGGTAGCAGGTAAAGGAGACAAAAATAACGAAAATAAGACGAACGAGGATCAGGTCCACAAACTTCCTCCCCGAGGCAGCCGCGGACCCCCGCAGTTGTCCCGCGCCGGTCACATACTGACGATCATTGCCGGCGTCTGTATTCGGAGCCATTATGAAATGAAGGTTGGCTCCTGGGCCGCTTTTCACGGCTATTTATGGGAAGAGTATATACCTGCTTCCAACGTCCAGAGTATTCGCCGCCATACACTCGCTGCCAGCAGGATCTCATGCGCGAAGCTTGGCAAGAACTTTCTGCATGGCTGGCGCAAGGGGACCTGAGACGAGTGATCGTGTGGGGCGGGCGCCCTCCCCCGCCAAATCCAGTTACCGCGTCTCAGGATCTGAAATCACCGCTTCCGCTTCGATCTCTACCAGCATCTCGGGCGAAACCAGCGCAGTAATTCCGATCATTGAAGTCGCCGGCCTGATGTCTCCAAAAAATTCCCCATGTGCTTTGCCGACCTTCTCCCAATCGGCGATGTTGATCACGTACATCCGGGTGCGGACCACGTCTTTCAAGCTCGCTCCCGCCTTTTCCAGGGCGGAAGCAATATTCTTCAACGTCTGCACCGCCTGAGCATAGGCATCTCCGGTAATGAGTTTCCCGTCCGGTCCGGTTGCAGTAGTTCCAGAAATCCAAATGCTGTTGCCGATCTGCACCGCGCGCGAGTAGCCGACGACCGGCTCCCATGGTGTACCGCTGCCGAAATTTTTTCTGCTCATAGAAGAAAACAGTTTAATGGTCTCGCGCCCTTGCTAAACAAGAGAATTGGCAGCCAGCCACGTCGAGTGACAACAAACACGCGGCACAAATGCTGTGCTTCCAATCGGCGCTGACGTTAGTAACTACTCTTGTATTCCTCCTAACGGAAGTTACTTGCTTTCGCCTGGTTGATACGGTATTCAAGGCAAAATGGCGATTGTTTCTGAACGCGCACGCATCCAAATTTATTGAGGTACGAACATGATTCCGGACGATCATCCGCTGCAAAAGCTCTTCATCGAGATGGTAGGACGCGCCTACGCCCGTGAGATCGGAATCCGCGACTCTGAGCTGGTAGGGTACGTGGCTCATCTCTTGTCTGAGTTCTGCGACGCGGAACAATTATTTAAGGTTCGCAATGCAGCCGGGAAACCGCTGACCGATGTTGGCGAAATGTTGATCGAATCAAATCCGGTGTTCGGCCCTGCTCCGTCATTCGATCGGGAACGCCAGGTCAGAAAACACATCGGCGACTACACGCTGTTCTTCACCGGGATGTTTCCGGAAAGCATCAACCATCTGCGTTTGCGCCACGACCGTCTGGAAAATTTTATTGACTGGATGCAAGCCGGAAAAGAAAGCTACTACATCGTGTCCAAGTTCGACAGCTTCGAATACACAAAGGTCGCGCCGCTTTTCGAGCGTCTGTCCGATCACTTCGAGCAATGCGTTTATGGGCTGAACTGCGTCAAGAACGAACTGCAGGAAATGCAGCATCCGATCGTGCGGCAAACGAATGAGCTCTTGATGTAGCGCTGGCGGCTCCGTTCCGCAATACTCCGCTAACATATTCCAATGTCCATCACCACGCCCGCGCAGGAGTGGAGTTCCGAACGCTATGCGCAAAACGCCCGTTTTGTCTCTGATCTTGGGGCGACGGTTCTCAAATTATTGAATCCGCAACCGGGAGAGCACATTCTCGATCTCGGTTGCGGCGATGGCGTGTTGACCAAAAAGATCGCTGATGCAGGTGCGACGGTATTCGGCGTCGATGGCTCGGCTGATATGGTGGCGGCGGCCAAGAGAAACGGAATCGACGCTCGCGTTGCTGACGCTCACCAGCTCAACTTTGAAGCCGAGTTCGACGCCGTGTTTTCGAACGCCGCGCTCCACTGGATGAAGCGCGATCCCGATCTTGTGATCGAGGGCATCCGCCGGGCACTCAAGCCGGGAGGACGCTTCGTTGCAGAGTGCGGCGGGCACGGCTGCGTGGCGGCGGTTAGCGTCGCGCTTTTTGCGGCATTGGAGAAGTATGGAGTCGAGGATCCCCTGGCGATCCATCCGTGGTATTTCCCTTCCGTAGATGAGTACCGGAAGCGGCTGGAGCGGCGAGGCTTTCATGTCGATTACATCGAGCTAATCCCACGCCCGACTCCGCTCCCGACCGGTATGCGACCTTGGCTCGAAACGTTCGCAATTCCGTTCACGAAAAGCGTACCGGAAAGCAGGCGCGCGGCTTTCCTGGATGAAGTCACGGAAAGACTGCGGCCGGTACTGTGCGATTCGGAAGGACAGTGGACCGCGGACTATATGCGGCTGAGATTTTCGGCCCGAAAGCCGAAGGCTTAATTCATGCTGGAATTGCCACCGCTCTGGACGGCAGTCATATTGGAAGCACCACCTTGTTGCGGCGCATACTTCGAAGCGCACTTCGCCTGAATCTGCTTGGCGTGAAAAACGCCGTCGTGCCCGAAGCTGCCTTCAGCTAGCGCCTGCGCGTTGTCTTTGAATGTATCCGGCGGCGGTTCAGTCCCGTCGTAGCTGACGTTCAGGAGCTGGTCGTTCTCCACCAGCGTGAAATTCACATTTGTGCCACTGCGCTTGATCGATCCCGGCTGGACATTGCCTGCAACCCGGAGCCGCTTGGAAAAAGCGCCATCGCCCATGCCGCGCAGCTCTTTAATCGTGACGTAGTAACTCTTACTCTCCTGCACGCCGGTGTAGGCCAAATAACCCAGCGCAAGCAGGATGACCACCATGGCGCTGCCGAACTTCAAAAACTTCGCAGTCTGAGGAGACATCTGAATCAAACTCTACTCGTGGCAGGAGAGCCGGGTCAAGCCAAGGTTGTTTAATGCCGCCGTTTCGCTGAGCTGCAGTCACTCACTGATGATGCCTGGCATTGACGACCCGCTAGAATCGGCACGCGCACCAGAGTAGAGTGTGGATGTGAGACGAACGTTGGTCATCGCGATCCTTGTTGCGATAGCTGTGCTTGTAGGTCTCGTAGTTACGGCTTTCGCTCTCAGATACAAGGCAAGAACGGATGCAAAAAAGTACCTCGGTTTCGTTGCGCCCCTGCGGGTCAACACAGCACACAACGTTGTCGCGGCCGACCTACGAAGTGCAGGGATTCCCATGGAACAATCCGGGGACTGCAACCAAGGCTGCATCATGACGTTTCACGTGGATGACCGGTCTTTGTGGAAGCTCCATTTGGCTCCGCCCGTTGGATTTAACGGCAGGCTTGATTTTCGAAATGGCGCCCTTGTCTATAAGTTCACGAGCATGGGTCAAGACATTATGGTCTGGTCGGCTTCCGTGTCGGAGGGTACGCCCGGGCTTTCAGTTGAGCCGCTTCAGAGTTCAAGTCTGCATGCCAACCAGAATTCATCCGGAAAACGCAGACAAATATTCGTCCACCTGCTTCCCTCAGACTTCAGCGACTTTCGTACCAGAGCGTACGCCTTCAATATTGGATGTATCGGTTCGCTCAAGCCATGCGAAGCAGAGGACTATCTGCCAACCCGTGAACTGGAACGGCTGAGCGGCGCAACGGGGAATTCTCAGGTTGAAGATGCTCATCGCGTTGCGCACAACGCGCAGTAGCACTCATTACTTCGGCTAAGTCTGCCGACGCGCAGTCACAACCCCGCATGCCGCCTCGTCTAAAATGAATTTCTATGATTCATCCGTGGCACGACGTGACTCCGGGCAGCAAACTGCCGCAGGAGTTCAACAGCATCATCGAGATTCCGTTCGGATCGAGCGTCAAATACGAGCTCGACAAGACCAGCGGCCTGATCAAACTCGACCGGGTGCTGTACTCGGCTGTCTACTATCCCGCAAATTACGGTTTCATTCCGCAGACGCTCGCCGAAGATGACGATCCGCTTGATGTTCTAGTGTTGTGCCAGGAGGCGGTGGTCCCGCTCACCATGATCTACGCGCGCGCGATCGGACTCATGACGATGATTGACTCAGGGAAAAAAGACCACAAGATCATCGCGGTCGCCACCAAAGACCCCGAGTTCAACAGCTATACCGAGGCAAAAGAAATGCCTTCGCACCGCCTTCTGATGCTGCGCAGATTTTTTCAGGATTACAAACAGCTCGAAGGCAAGGCCGTGGAGGTTGACCAGATTCGTCCGGCGGCGGAGGCTTATCCGGTCATCAGCGATGCCCTGCACCGCTACAGCGAACAGCGCCGCAAAGGATTCGCGACGCACTCGTAATCCCACTCACGGTCAAAGCTGAGCCGTGCGAGACCCCAGCTCATTCTTTTCATAGATGTCATTCCGAACCGCTTCAGCGGTGAGGAATCTGCTGTTCCATTCGAAAAGCAGATTCCTTTCCCCCCGGCGATCTCGTTCCAATCGCGGCGAAACGTGCGGCTAAAAGTCTAAAAGACTTTAACCGCAGAGAGCGCAGAGATCGAGCACGCAGAAAAAAGCACCGGCTACGAAATTTCACTCGTCACCGCGAACCTGCCACCAGTCGGTATTTTGAAACTGCTGAAGTTTTTCGGCGCTGTGCTGGTCGAACCAGCTTTGCCACGCGGCCGCGGTCGGGAAGTTCTCGTCAGTAATTTCGTGAAGCGCCAGGAGGCTCCAATTGCGCATTTGCTGCGAAGTGCTGGAATCTTCTGCCAGCGCCAGGAACTTCGGCGCCATCCGCATGCGCTGCACACGCTTGAAGTTGCCGCAATCTGAAATGTTGCACCCGGCGCGGTCGCGGACCTGCATCGACGGATCGCTCACGAAAATGTCGAACAGTTCGTCGAGTGCTTCGTCGGTTCCCAGATATCGCATACCTTCAACCGCCCACACGCGCACGTTTGCATCCGGATCATGCTGCGCGTAGTCGAGCAGAATCGGATGAATGCGGTCATATGCGATATCGCGTCCCGCAAGCATTCCCATGTAGTACACGGCAGCCGCGCGATACTGAGCATCAGATTGCGCGCGCTGAATGAGCAGATAAGCCGATTGGTCGTTCTTCGCCCATCCCTCCATGGACAGATTCAGGTCGGCGTTCGCGTATCGCACGCGCAAATCGCTCGAATACTCCGAGCGGCGTTCCAGGTCTTTCATGCGATTTGTGAATTTGACCTTGCCGCGCCACTCGTCGGAACCGATGTTCTGCTCAAACAAATCGAGAGCACGTGAATCATGCTGGATTGCACGTTCGAGTAATTCCTCAGCCTGGTCCTGAATCGGCGCATGCTGCAAGCGCGCAATGTCATCATCAGTGAGCGCGGCGTACGTGTGGCGAACAGCGGCCTGCGATGCGGCGTTTGCAGGCCAACTGCGGCGCTGCACGACGGTATGCTGAGAACCAATGAATTTATAGACAAGGAATCCTGTCCATGCCAGAAACATGGAAAAGCCAATCAGTCCGGCTGCCACGTTCCGCTTGGGTTTGCTCGCAACCGAAACATTGCCTGAGAACACACGCTGGGGCGGCGGAGCATAGGCGTTCCCGAATGGCCCCTGCAAGGCAACGTGTGTGTCGATTTTTAATCCTGCAAGCTTTTCAATCTGAGAAACGATCCAGCGCGCCTCTTGCCGATCAGTGATGTTGTCAGCAAGAGAGAACTTCTTGCCGTCTTTCTTCTGCAACCGGATGCTGTAGTTCGCCTGGTTGCCATTCGAACTTTGCAATCCCATCGCTGCCACGACGGACTGGATATCGCCAAACAGAACTTCGCGCGGCGTGCCCACTCCAAAAATCTTTCGCAATGAAGTGATCTTTCCGTTGCCGACGATGATCCGCGTGCTTCCAAAAACACTTTGGAAGCAGCCGTAGACCAGGAGTAAGTCAAACAATCCGAACACAGCAGCGAAGAACCACGGCGCACGGGAGTACGCCAGGAAATAAACCACACCTGACCAGACTGATGTGACTACCAAGAGCACAAGGGTCTGGGCGGGATTCCGGAATGCGGGAAAAAGAAACTGGGTTGAGCCGTCCTGTGTGACAGAAATAGCGACTTTGGGATTTGCTGGCGCTGTAACTTCGGTCGCATCTGCTTCGAAGGCCGGGGCTGTGCCAGTGGCAGCCGAACCGGCAACTGAACCGAACGACGAGCCAAATCCGGTGGCGAAATTAGCCTCTGACCCTGAAACTGCCGGACGGCTTGCTCCCGAGCCAAACACCGGCACTTCAAAGTCGTCGGAGTAATCAACGCCAGGCACATCGGCTCGTGCGTGCAGCATCCATAGCAACTGGTCGCGAAGATTATCGTGATTCGTCTCGTATGCGTCCTGCGGAATACCGAAATCTACTGGAATCGCATTGCCGAGAGGGCCGATGGTCAGCGCGGTCTGCGGCACGTTCTTTTCGTCCTTCCAAAGCACGATGTTGTTCGTGGTCTGTTGCTTTCCCGATCCGGTTACGATCCGGCGAATACAGGAAAGCCGCAGGTCAACACCATGGTCGGCAGCGGTGTTGAGCCGGAGATGAATTTGCCCGGCGAGATGCTTCCCCGGCGAAAATGGCAGTGAGCTGAATTCGAAGTAGGTCTTTCCATAACGCTCGCGGCGTATGGTGGCGCGAACCGCGCCAATCAGAAGTATCAGCGGAATCAGGCAAAACCCGATCAGGATAAGCGCCTTCGGATCGGAGTTGCGCAACAATTGCGGCAGGTTGCCAATCACAATCGGGAACGCAATCATGCTGGCGAAAGCCGCGCCAATCCACCAGCCATAGACAGAGTTGCGTTTCTCGCTCAGAGCCTTGCTCGACGCCCAATCCGGTTTCCACAGCCAGGGAGAATCGGGGTTTGCCTGCTCGATTGCTGCCTGCTGCTGTTGCTTCCTGTAGCCGAGGATTGCTCCGCTCATCAGCCCACCGCCGATAAGCGCGAAAACTGACGCGAACACCGCGCCAAAAATTGGATTGTCATTCTTGTGAACAGCCGGCGATGAGGTCAGAAACGCCCAAGCCGCAAACAGCCCGAATCCAAAGAATGGCAATCCGAACAGGAACAGAAACACCGCTCCGGCTTTGGACGGCTGAGTCATGCGTAGATTGTAGGAAGAATTCATGTCTAGTCGGCCATCAATGCTTCTCGACGCATTACCGGCGTCACTGCGCTTTGACACAGGAAACCTGAAGCCTGACGCCCAGAGCCTGATGCCTGAAGCCCAGAGCCTGATGCCTAAAGCCTGACCT
>DAIPJJ010000151.1:0-10482 GCA_036770325.1 Terriglobales bacterium | reverse complement strand
CTTTCACGGCGGTAACACGGGTTCAAATCCCGTCGGGGACGCCAAGATTCCAAAGAACTTACACGAAACCCTTGTTTTGAATCGGGGTCCATTAGGGTCCAATAAGCTATTGGATTGTGGGCGTGACGGGCTTTGCTGCGGGAACGTCCGCCAAAATCAGCTTCGCGATTTTGGCTTGCGCATCGCGTTTCACAGGCGTGACCGCTTGCGTGTAGGTGTCTGCTGTAACTTTGAAGGTTGCATGGCGCAGTAGTTCTTGGATGGTCTTGAGGTCTTCGCCATTGGCTTTCATCAAGGTTCCAAAGCTGTGGCGTAGTGTGTGCCAGCCGACCGCCGCAGAAATGCCCGCTTTCAGAAGCGCCGGTTTCACGTGCGCTCTGAAAAGCGTTGTTCGGCCTGAGTGCGCTCCAGAGTACGATTGTTGCTAACACCGGTACTTGGCGGACTCCTCTCGGCCGGAATAGCAGGTGTTGGAACTTATCTCGAAGGCGGCTCCCCTGACCAAATCGAGAATGCCACGGGCAATCCGTTGAACATTTCCCTTGGCTTACTCCTTGGCGCGGCAGGATCTAGCATCGGTGCTTATCGCCTTGGAAGAATCTTGGTCACTGCAGCTTCGTTAGGCTTTGGTGGAAATGCAGCATACAATGCTTACCAGAACGGTCACACGGGTGCAGCTCTCTATTACACGATATTGGCTGTCGGGGGCGCTGTACTGGCAAATCTTGGGCAGCAGGTAAAGTCAAGGGCCGCGGCACAACCACCGAGTCCTCCGCCAATGATTGCGATGTCTGTGCGAAGGTGATTCATTTCCGCCGATCTCCGCATTACAGATGTTCTTGAGGGCGAGATTGGTTGGAATTCCTAAATCACCTGAGTCCTTTTGCTTCCGAGCTGCTCTCGCTTCCCAACTCCTACGGGAGTACGGCAGCGGGAACCCTGCTGGCGCGATTGCCGTTATCCTAAATCTTGTGTGCTGACCTACTCTTTGATGTCGGCTTGAGTGCCGGACTTGCGCGCATCCTCGCGGGCTGTGTTCCGGCGCGAGTTGAGCTCCGCCCAAACCACCCATCCGAAAGCGGCGCTCGTCAGTACTCCGACCACGATGTATCCGGGATCCATACGATTTCAGTTCCTCCGTCAAGATTCGCAACCGGGCCAGCATTGCTCCAGTCTGTAGTTACCGTATCAGTTAGAGAGAGTGGACAAAATTACATAAAGCGGAATGAATCATTCCAATTTTCCTATTCATAAAAGTGGAGAGAGCCTGCGCGCGACTTTAGTGGGCGGGAAACTCCGCAGTGTTAAAAGGACGAATCTCTGGAGGGATAACTTCTAAGCTACTCGGTCGCGAGATTTTTCCTCATCATCGGTCGACACTTGGAGGAACCGTAGTAGCTGACCTCGGGAAAAGACTCCCTGCAGTTTTCCGTTTACCATGACGGGAATTTCAGTTGCGCCTTCGCGGCTCATCAGCTCTACTGCTTTAGCAGCAGACATGTCCGGTGACACCGGCTCTAAGCGATTCAACGGGCGCATAATGCTTTGCACGCTCGTTTGCGGCCATGCTTCGCGACCAATAAGGCTTACATCCTGGGGACTCACGATCCCCACCACCTCCTTGCCCTGCGTAACCAGGAAGCATCGGGCACTGCTTTGCAGCACATAAGAGTCGATGAAGTCACGCAAACTGAGGTAACCCGGCACGTTCGGGCAGTCGCGCGCCATCAGATCACGCACTTTACGTCCTCTTAGACCTTCCATCACCCCAAACTGGACGTAGCTGCTGCGTGACGCATCCATTAAAAACCAACCAATAAAGGCCAGCCAGAGCCCGCCGAAATTTGCCCCGACAAAGAAGCGATATAGCCCGAACAATATGAACAGGAATGCCACAACCTGCCCGACTTGTGAGCTCCAGCGTGTTGCACGTTGAGCGCTGCGACTGGTCCACCAAAGAATGGCTCGAAGGACACGACCACCGTCGAGCGGATAACCCGGGATCATGTTGAAAACTGCGAGTGCGAGGTTGATGTACCCCAGCCAGAGCAGAACTGCAACCAACGGCGTAGGCTCCTGGATGTTAGGCGTTCCTCCGGAAAGACGCGCGGCCCCGAGGCATATGACCCCAATCACGGCGCTGGTGATTGGGCCAACGATGGCAATCCAAAATTCAGACTTGGCATCGGGCGCCTCGGATTCGATCTGGGAGACACCGCCGAGCGCAAACAACGTAATCGCGCGCACAGAAAGCCCTCGCGATTTAGCTACAAACGAATGCGCTAGTTCATGCAGCAGGAGAGTAACAAAAAAGAGCACAGCGGTAACGATTGCTGCGCCCCATATCACGTTATTGCTCCAACCCAGGCGCAGACCATGGAAATGGGCCGCGAGAGAGAACGCGATCAGGATCGCAATAAGGAACCAACTGTAATGGAGTCCAATCTCAATTCCGGCAAGTCTGCCGAGTTTGATTTGTGAACGCACGGTAACCCGTTTGGATGCCTCTCATAATCCAACGGAAGCCCCCGAACGGTCTTTCATATGACTATGGCCAAAACTAAGCAGACATCTCCTGCTGTTCTATGCGATTCTTTCCGCTCTGCTTGACTGAGTACATCATTTCATCAGCGCGCTCCAGCATTTGCTCGACCGACTCGGGTGCATTTCGAAACGTGACTGCACCAATGCTGAAGGTCACCGGCCAGCGTCTCTCCTTCATGCTCGCACGGAGCAGACTGGATACTTTCTTCAGCAGCGTAGCAGCGGCATCTTTATGAGTGTTCGGCAAGAGCAATGCGAATTCGTCCCCGCCCATTCGGGCCACCATATCGGTACGCCTGACGCCCGCCTTCATGCTTCGCGCGACAGCAATGAGTACTTTGTCTCCCATGCCATGGCCGTTACGATCATTGATTTGTTTGAAGCAGTCTATGTCCAGGTAAGCAAGAGTTGTAGGCTGCTTTAGACGACGTGCGCGGTGTACTTCGTCATTTGCGAACTCGTAAAATGCGAGCCGCGTTGCTGCCCCGGTGAGACTGTCTATTCGCGCGAGCCTCCGCTCCCGCTGGTGAAGCGCTTTCAAATCAGAGACGATAAAGACTGACAGGAGAAAAAAACCGAACCACACCGCCGCATTCCAATACGCAACGTCAAGGTTTGCCAGGTCTGTTGTCGAGCCGAGATTCACGCCCAGAATGATTGCTGCGCTGAATACGCAGACCACCAATCCCGCTTTCTGGGTAATGAACCATGTAAAGAACGAAATCGGGAGCACAAAGAAAACCGAGAACTCGAGCAATCGCTTGGTTGCGAAGTAGTCACCGACGCCGATCAGCAAAATAGCTACCACACCAAGTACGACCAGTACCGGTTTACTCTGTCGGTCGAAAAAGTCAGCAATGTTCATCTCAGTCGCAAGTTCTGCTGGTATTCGATGGCAGGAGCAGCGTCTCAGTGCTGTTCTGCTGCTCGGACAGGTTCGGATTTATTGGATTTCCACTGACAAAGTTCACTTTGTGAGGAGCGGAAGATAAGAATTACAAAAGAGGAGCGATCCCGTAGCTACTTGTTAAGGTTCTGCTCCCTGCTTCGACATGCGCCGAACATGGCATCCAAGAGAAACACCGGGAGTCCTGTAGAGAAATTTCAGTGTCTCTCTATGGTGCAAGGAGGCGGCGGCATGAATAGACTCGAAAAAATCCTCTGCCCCACAGATTTCAGCGACGGATCTTTACAGGCCCTTTGGGCAGCAACCGATATCGCCGCCAGGTTTGAAGCCGAACTGTACCTGATACATGTACTGCCAATCCTGCCGACTTTGGCAGCCGAACCGACCTTCAACTTCGAAGTACATCATTATCAATATCTGCTCCAAGAGGATGCGAAAAAGCGTTTGGACGCTATCATCCTCGACTTGAAAGGAAAAAGCGTACGTGCCAGAGCATATGTCGGACTCGGAGATGCTGCCAATGAGATTGTCCGGGTGGCGCAGGAACAAAGGATAGACCTGATTGTGATCGCCACTTACGGCAAAACGGGATGGCGCCGCTTGGCCTTCGGCTCGGTGACGGAGAAGGTCGTGCGTCTGGCGCCTTGCCCTGTGCTGACGGTACGTGGAGTGGAGGAGCGAACGGCTGCAGAGAAAGATGCAGCTTAGTTACACTGTGCTCACTTCGGCACGGCGGAAACTAGGGTTGGGTATTGAGGACAACGGGTCGCTGCAGGGAAAGGTCTCCTCCAAGGTCCTGTCCAGCCCACATTCTCTGGCGTTCTCGGGTTGAGAGGCTCGCTTGAGCACGGCTAGAAATTTTGTTATGTCCCCGGTGACTGTTTCCTTGCTCACAAATTCATCGGCACCAGGTTCTCCGGGCTGTACTGAGGGAAACTCGGCACTGTCGCTGATCAATACAATCCTCGTGTCGGGCAACTCTCGACGAATTTCTTGAGCTGCGCGCACTCCATCCATTCGAGGCATTTTGGATTGCATAACCACGATCTTGGGATCCAATCTCTTGGCCTTTTCAACCGCTTCAATTCCATCAGCAGCTTCATCGCAAACGTGCCAGGGATGGTGCGACTCAATAACAGAGCGCAACATTCGCCGAGAGAATTCATATTGGTCAGCGATTAAGATCTCGACGGTTTGCATTTGGCGATGCCTCTCTTGAACACTCCTGGAATACTTTGACAAGATGGACGGAGGCTTTATCAGCTTTATCAGCATTATCAACCAAACGTCTCATGCTGGGCATACAGTGATTCATGCACTAGCAGCTTCCTCAGGAAAAAGCTCTTTCAGGTTTGCTTTCCGTTCGACAATGCTTGCGATTGGATGACAAGGATGACGATTTCGATCTCGTCTTGCGCGAAATACTGGTGTTAACAGCTCTGCTGCAATGCAGAATACAGTTCACAAATTCCCAAGCTTTGCCCGAAGCAAATCCGTATTAGAAATTAGCCGGATTTCAATTCGCGATCCAAAAAAACAAGAGTTGCTGTCGTGCATCAGGCCGTGCGCATGACTCAACTCTTAATCTCGGGCAAAGACTCTCTGAGATATGCCATCACACAGGAAGCGTACGACTGACTCAGAACAGCTTTGGCGCCGGGCATATGAGGCGATCTCCTCCTGATGTGGATCAAGAAAGCATCTCACTAGACGTGAGGCGAGATTCCGTGGCAGCTACCGGGGTAAAGCGTGTTGCTGCCGATCAATTGCGTTCGAAAGACCCAAGTTGGTTGCTGGTTGACGAGGGCTTCACTCTCGCACGTGAACATGAAATCGAGTCGCTCTTCGCAATCGCAAACGGATATGTAGGCAATCGTGGATCACTGGCCGAGGGCACCCCACTGTCAGCGCCGGCGACCTTTGTCGCGGGAATTTTCGAACAACCTGATACTCCGAACTCCGTGCCTCAGTTGATGATTTTGCCCGACTGGGCCGCGGTTCGTATCTGGATCAATCACCAGCCCCTCAGCATGGAGCACGGACAAATTTTGGAGCATCGGCGAATCCTTGATTTCCGCCGGGGCATGTTTTGGCGGGAATGGCGCCATCGCGATCCTGACGGAAAGATCACGCGAATCGTTGCATTCCGGCTAGCATCTTTGGCCGACCGGCATCTCTTACTGCATTCAGTGAGCCTTACGGCGGAGAACTATACGTCAATTGTGCGTTTTGAAAGTTCGATGGCTGCGGACAATGCTGAGGTCTCTCTCCTCGCGCCGACATGGAAGACGCGCAGCGATTCAGCTCGACCGAATATTCTCCCCTTGGCAGTGCATGTTCCCGGGCGCGAGACTGCGGTGATTTTCGGCGTGACCAGTCAATTGATCCATCATGGAACCTTGGGTTGCAGGGCGCTGGACACGGATGCGCGGAGCATCACGGAAGTCTGCGATGTGAAGGTCCAGCCTGGCATCGAATGCCGCCTGAATCGTCTCATTTCAGTTTTTAGTTCCCGAGAAACTGCCACTCCCCTTGAGCGTGTTTCAGAACACCTGAAGCAGGCCATCACGAAAGGTGTATCAACTCTCGTTTCCGAACATACATCACAGTGGGATTTACGTTGGCGCTCTGCGGATATCGAAATCGAAGGAGACCACGAACTCCAGCAGGCATTGCGGTTTGCCGGCTATCACCTGATCAGCGCGGCGAACCCGGACGATAGCCGCGTTTCAATCGGCGCCCGGGCTCTTTCCGGAGCGGCCTACAAAGGCCATGTCTTCTGGGACACGGAAATCTACATGCTTCCGTTCTACATGTTCACCTACCCTGCAGCCGCGAGAGCACTGCTTGAATATCGTTATCACACACTGCCGGCAGCTCGGCAAAAGGCCACTAGCTTCGGATTTCGAGGCGCTATGTACGCGTGGGAGTCGGCCGACACGGGAGAGGAGACCACTCCCAGATTCGTTATCGCGCCAAACGGCGATGTGTTCACCATTCGAAATGGAGAAATGGAAGTACATATCACGGCCGACATTGCTTTTGCTGTCTGGCAGTACTGGCAATGTTCAGGAGGTGACGAGTTCTTTGTGAATTATGGCGCCGAGATCATGCTCGAAGGCGCCCGGTTTTGGGCTAGTCGAGGAACGATTGAATCGGATGGCTACTACCACATCCGGCATGTCATTGGACCCGACGAGTACCACGAAGATGTGGACGACAATGCCTATACCAACCTTATGGCTGCGTGGAGTCTTCGCAGGGGAGTGGAGAGCGTCAAGCTATTGCGTGAACGTTGGGCGGATCGTTGGCGGGAGATGAACTTGCGATTGCAAGTGACTGATGAGGAGTTGAATCTCTGGGCAAATTTCGCTCGGGCGATGTTCACGTCATTCAATCCGGCCACGCTTCTATACGAGCAGTTCAGCGGCTATTTCGCCAAAGAACAGATTGATCTCAAAACTTATGAGCCACGCTCTGCCGCAATGGACATGATCCTGGGACAACGTCGTATCCAAGCGACAAATATCGTCAAACAAGCCGACGTGGTTTTAGCAACATATCTGCTGTGGGATGAGATTCCGGCAGATGTACGGGCCGCAAATTTCCGGTACTACGAACCGCGTACTTCTCACGGCAGTTCACTTAGTCCAGCGATCCACGCGCTAATCGCCGCTCGTATTGGAGATGGCTACCTTGCTCAACAGTATTTGAAACAGGCATCGGAAATTGACCTCAATAACAACATGGGAAACGCTGCCGGGGGAGTGCATGCGGCCGCTCTCGGCGGGTTGTGGCAGGCAATTGTGTTCGGTTTTGCCGGGCTAAGAACGCATTCGGATGGGATAAGCTTCGCTCCCAGTTTGTTGTCAAGGTGGAGCAGGTTGGCATTCCCGCTCAAATGGCGCGGACGCGAGATTCGGGTAGCACTTGAACCGGAAGCAATACGAGTCGCGAGTTTCGGGTCTGAGCCGCTCAAGGTTTGCTTCGAGCGGGGGCCAGAAATTTCTGTCAGGCCGGACAGAGAGTACGTTGCCGAACGAACAGAACTGGGATGGGAGCCCTGGCGCGTGGCGGAGCACAAGGAGTTGATATGACGGCGGCGTTTTCTGATTGGAATGAGGCTATCCGGCCGGCAGAGAAGTTCACGAAATCTGTCGAAAATGTTCTTCTTTACTTGGGCAATGCCAAAAATTCGACAATCGCAGTTCCGGTTGCGCGCAAGCTCGCTGACCTTTACGGCGCAACTCTTCATATTACTTATGTGGGCGAGGAAATTCCTGACCTAAGCGCACTCGGTCAGGGATTGGGAATGGATACTCAGAAAACACAAAGCATTGTTTTCGAACCCGGCGAAGAGAACGCCGTAAAACAAGTGGCGCGACTGGCGCAGGAGCTGCCGAAATCACTTGTAGTCTTGGCGACTCAGACGGGAGGTCCGATTGATGAGGATCATTTCGGGTCTATGACGGAGTCCCTCTTTTCAAGCAAACCAGAGCGAGCTGTCGTGCTCTCTTCCTGTCCTGGAGACAATGCCTGGGACGTGCACCGCATCCTGCTGGCTCACGACGGCACGCCTGCATCTGATGCCGCCACCGAGGCGGCTGCCGAATTGGCGGAATGCGCCGGCGTCGACGTGGTCGCATTGCACGTTGCGGCCCGCGGTGAAGAACCGCCGGGAGAACCCGGCAGCATTCCCGCTCCTTTATACGTGGATCAGCCTCAGCATGAATGGCCCATGTGGGCGGAGGAATTCATGAATCGTGTGCTCGCCAGCGGCGCACCCGCTTCCCGGGTTCATTTCAAGCTCGTGGTTTCTGGGGGACAGGCTGGATCCGAGGTGGCGAAAGTAGCTCGCGAGGAGCATGTCGATTTGGTAGTGATGGCTTGGCATGGTCATTGGAACCGCAAGAACTGCGCGACGCGCGTTGTTGTCAGGACTTCCGGCTGCCCGGTGATGCTGGTGTACTCACCTGACTAGACCTGTTACCCGGAGAACCACATGCAATACGGCCCTGATGCAATGGTCTTCGACCTCGATGGAGTTATCACTTTTACCGCCCGTGTTCATGCAGCAGCATGGAAGGAACTATTCGATACATTTCTGGCTGAACGAGCTGCTCGGTTCCATGAACCCTTTCGCGAGTTCACGATGCAGGATTACCTGAATTACGTGGACGGCAAGCCCCGGTACGACGGGGTTGCGAGTTTCCTGGCATCGCGCGACATCTCAATTCCGTACGGCAAGCCTTCGGATCCTGCTAGCGCCGAAACCGTCTGCGGCCTCGGTAATCGCAAGGACAACCTTTTCACAAACAAAGTTAGAGAACAGGGCGTAGATGTTGACCATGAAGCAGTACGGTTCGTACGCGAACTCCGTGACCATGGCGTTCGCATTGGTCTTGCGTCTTCCAGCCGAAATGCTGTACCGATCGTGCAACAGGCCGGAATTCGCAATCTGTTCGACGGGATTGTAGATGGCGTGGTGAGCGACAACCTTAAGCTCCGGGGGAAACCTGAACCGGACATCTTCCTGCAGTGTCTGGCTCAGTTGATACCTCATGCAAATCCATCGAGAGCTGGTATCGCGGAAGATGCCATAGCCGGCGTAGCGGCTGGGCGCAAGGGCCGCTTTGGACTAGTACTCGGTGTGGACCGGAGTAATAGCGGCACGCTCAGCGCCAACGGCGCTAACTGGGTCATTAACGATTTCAGCAGAATCACCGCTGATCAGGTGATTGCCTTTTTTGCCGATCGTACACGGGCTGCTTAAGCGCCAAGTTGGCCGATTGTCAGGGTGACGTATTACGCACGCCACCCACCCCGCATGCTCAATGAACGAATCAGGCGATAGCTCTAGAATCCGTTTTCGGCGCTACCGTTTGTTATCACTCCGCAGGCAATGCGGTCGCCAGAATTTCCGGCGGGGTCGGTCTTCATGTCGTCAGCGTTGGCGTGGAGAACCAGTGCTGTTCCGCCATTGGCAAAAATCGAGTGGCTATCAGTTCCCCAAGTCACGTCCTTATTGACAATCTTTGTTTTGGCTTTGCCGCTCGCGTCGACAGTGAAGTTTTGCATGTCGCCGGCATGGTGGCCCTCAGGATTGTGAAGCCCATGTTTCTTATTGTCTGGGTTGAAATGCGGTCCGGCGGACTTGAAATCAGGAGCATCACATTTCGCATTCTGATGGATGTGGATGGCATGTTCTCCTGGAGGCAAATCATGCAAATTGAGTTGGATTACCATGCCGTCGCTTTCATACATAAGCGCGGAACCAACGCTCTTGCCATGTGAGTCCTTCAGTTGGACGTTAACTTTGGCGGCGCTAGACGATGCCAGCGCCATGACGATGAGAAACAGCGCGGCTGCCAATGACGTATGTGTTCTCATAAACTGTGTGGTTCTCCTGCTTTTTATGTGCTGCCGATATTGGGCATGGCTCCTGCCGAATTCACAAACTCCAGATTACGACATGCCGACTGGGAGGGTCGGTCGTCCCGCGACATACCCGCTTTGCACGTAAAAGGCGCGAACATAAACGGGCCGATGTCGACGTGTGACCTTATTGCGTGTTGGGCTTTGTTGCAGAGGGTTTCGTGCACTCTCCTGGCAAGGTCTTCCACGAATCAACGTGCACCGGCCGGCCCTGACTACAGTGGGCGTCGTGCGGATATCCGACACCTTCGAAGGAAATGTGCGTATAAGGATCTGGTTTGCTCCCCGTTGTTTCGAATGTGAGGTCATAGACGCGATGGCGTTTGATGTCGTGCAATACAAAACATCCTTCTTCTTTCCCAGGGCGAACACATCCTCTGGCTTGAATGTGTTCTGTGTGGGAAGTCGGGCTGCTACCTGCCGGTTGCTGCGCGAAGGACAGACCAGACAGTAATAGGAACTCGCTTACCAGGAGGGTTGTTCGATTCATGACTTTCTCCATTGGAATCTAGTTTGCAGATCTTCTTGTCGGAACTTCTGTGCGGATTGAGTTCGCTTGACAATGTCAGGCACGTCCTCTTTTTCGTTCGATTGTG
>DAIPJJ010000150.1:0-10503 GCA_036770325.1 Terriglobales bacterium | reverse complement strand
GTTTCTGCTGATCTATCCGCTTCCGTATTACCTGGTGAATCCATTTCAACGTTATAAGCACCCGATTGAGCCGGTGATGCTTCTGCTCATCGTGTATTTGCTATGGGAGGCGCGCAAGGTGAAGTTGGATTGGAAGCTGCGGCGAATCTCGGCCTAGTCCTCAGGCACATCGGCGACAGCTGCCGCGCTGCGGCCAGGAAGGCGCGGCTTCTTTGGGGCGCTCACGTAAAAGTACGGGTCCTCAGGCATTTCCGGCTCACGTTTAAAGAATCGTCTGATCTTTTGCAGTAGCTTTTGTAGTTGCGTTTTCTCGCCTGACATGTCGCTCGCTCGCTTCGAAAATCCTACTCTTCGATGCTGCAGATCGCAAAATACATCTTTGTACTTCACGCCTCTTTACTACTCACGTAAAGTAGATTATGCGTTCCATTCTGCAGAAGAAGGGCCTGCGTTTCATTTTCGCCGCCAATGTGATTTCCATGATTGGCAGCGGCATGAACTCGGCGGCCGTCGCCTGGTACATCCTGCAGGCCACGCATTCGGAAATCGCTCTGGGCACGTTTGCGGTTGTGCAGACGCTGCCTGCGATCCTCCTGCTCCCTTTCACGGGCGTAATCATTGACCGGGAAGACCGGCGGCGGCTGGTGATGATGCTCGATGCCGCGCGGGCCATCGTTATTGTTTTGGTGGCTGCCCTCGCCTTTGCGCATAAGGTGAAAATCTGGGAGCTCTACGCGATGAATACCCTGGTCGCGGCCGGCTTCTGGATGTTCTGGCCGACGATCACGGCGCTGATCCAGGAATTGACTCCGGACGACCAGTTCGTGCACGCGAATACGTTCCTGCTCGCCGGAGTGCAGGGCGGATGGCTGATTGCCGGATCAATCGTTGGATTCGTTTACAACAAGATCGGTTTAGGTGGAGTCCTGGTGCTCGATGTCAGCAGCTATGTTCTTTCTTTCCTTTGCTACTTTGCCGTGCGAAAGGGAAGGCATGTGGTGCCGCGTCCGGCGGAGTTGCAAAAGGACATTGTTGCAGCCGAGAGCGCGGTGGAGAAATTCTTTCGTGAACTCCGCGAGGGGCTCGAATTTTTGCGCGGACATCGCGAGATCGTGTTGCTAGGAATCAGTTGGGCACTTTTCCTCTCGGCAATGATGACCGGAGTGGTAGTTACTCCGCCGCTCAGCGACAACATCTATCACAAGGGCGCGGTCGGCTACGGATGGCTGAATGGCGGTTGGGGTATCGGTGCGTTCGTAAGCGCATTTTATGCGCCTATGTTCATTAAAAAGTTCGGGGCGCGCCGGTCCATCGCGATATCGCTCGGAGTTCTGGCTGTGCTGATGACTTCGGCCCCGACGATGCCGGTGCTGGCGCTGGCTGTGCTGGTGTATGCGCTGATGGGTTCTGGGCGGGGCATCACCGGCGTCGCCATGAACACCAGCATGATGGAGCAGATTCCCCAACACTTCATGGGTCGCGTCCAGAACACGTTTTATTTTGCGGGAACGCTGCTGCAGGTTCTGCAGTCTTACCTGGTGGGCGCCGTGGCCGAGAAGAACCTGATCGCGGGCTTCTCCGTGATTGGCCTTGTGTATGCGGTCGGATTCGTCACGGCAACTTGGCCAGTACGCATGCCTCAAAAGATTGAGCTCACGCCGGCAGAGTAGTTTGCTTCCAGAGCAGGCGCGGATTCGCGCACGTATAATCGAAATATTCCTAAGAGAAATCAGAGGACGCAAGTCATGCCTTCTTCGAACGGCAGTAACGGGAACGGATCTAATGGCGTTCTTAAACCCAGAGGCGAGTGGATTGCGCGTCGCAGGGCAGAAAATCGCGACGGCAATTTCTCGCAGATGCATTATGCGCGGCAGGGAATGATCACGGAAGAAATGCAGTATGTCGCGCAAAAGGAGAAGCTGACGCCGGAACTGGTGCGCGATGAAGTTGCCTGCGGGCGGATGATCATTCCGGCAAACATCAATCATCCTGAGCTTGAGCCGATGTGCATCGGCGTGGCGTCGCTCTGCAAGATCAACTCCAATATTGGGAATAGCGCGGTCACTTCGAACATTGACGAAGAGCTGAAAAAGCTGCATACGTCTGTGCATTACGGGGCCGATACGGTAATGGACCTTTCTACGGGCGGCGACATTCACGAGATTCGCGAAGCAATACTGCGGCATTCCCCTGTGCCAATTGGAACGGTCCCGATTTATGAAGCAGTCTCCCGGGTGAAGCGGATTGAAGATTTGAACGCTAAAGTAATGCTTGAAGTTATTCAGGAACAAGCCGAGCAAGGCGTGGATTACATGACCATCCATGCCGGCGTGCTCGTGCAATATTTGCCGCTGGTGTCGAAGCGCATCACTGGTATTGTGAGCCGTGGCGGAGCGATTCTGGCGCAGTGGATGGCGCATCATCACAAGCAGAATTTTCTCTACGAATGCTTTGACGAGATCTGCAAGATTTTCGCCAAGCACGATGTTTCGTTTTCGCTGGGCGATGGATTACGCCCCGGTTGCATTGCCGATGCAAGCGACGAAGCACAATTTGCGGAACTAAAGACCCTCGGCGACTTGACGAAGAAAGCGTGGGAGTACGACGTGCAGGTCATGATCGAAGGCCCTGGTCATGTTCCCCTCGACAAGATCAAAGAGCAGGTCGATAAAGAACGCGAGCTGTGCTACGAAGCTCCGTTTTATACGCTCGGTCCGCTGGTCACTGACATTGCCCCGGGCTACGATCACATCACCTCGGCAATTGGCGCCGCGATGATCGGCTGGCACGGAGCGGCGATGCTTTGCTACGTGACGCCCAAAGAGCACCTCGGACTTCCAAACGAAAAAGACGTGAAGGACGGAATCATCGCGTACAAGATTGCGGCGCACGCTGCCGATGTGGCGAGGCGGCGTCCCGGCGCACAGGACCGTGACAATGCGCTGAGCTACGCGCGCTACAAGTTCGATTGGGAGAAGCAGTTCGCGTTGTCGCTCGATCCCGAAACAGCGCGGGCCATGCACGATGAGACCCTGCCCGATGACTACTACAAGGAGGCCGCGTTCTGTTCGATGTGCGGCCCAAAGTTCTGCTCGATGAACTACTCCTCGAAAGTTGACGAATACAACCGCGAGGTCCACGGCTTAGAGAAGAAAGACTACTCGGAACTAGTGGATCGATTGGTCACGCTGAAGTAAGTCTTCCAGGCAGATTATTCTGGTTCAACGCGGGCCTGCTGACCATTCCCATAATACTTGTAGGTATCTGGCGCGATGTAATCGTCGTCAACGCCGCGGTGTCGTTTTGCAGCAGCAGGCTTGATTGCCGTTGTGCGTTTTAGTGACGCTTTGGCAGGGCTGGAGATCGGTTTGACAGGCAGCGGCGCGGTTTCCGATGCCTCGTTGAGAGAAGGCCGGACAATAATGTTTGCTGCCGGAAGAACACTCTGGGTGCTGGCATTCACCGTTGGAGTGGTCGGCGGGATCCTGCTGGGCAGATAGCGTGTTGCGTAATGCGGTGCAAGAGAGACGATCACCAGCGCGATGATGGCAGAAATCGCCGCCAGGGTCATCGAGGTCAAAAGCCGTGCGTCCGCGCCTCTGCTTTCGATTCGCAAGCTCCAGCGTGTGATCTGGCGCGCGAAAAAGATTCTCAGACGCAAGCGCAATCGCGAAAGGACAATGCGGGCTCGCGGAACGCTGTGATGTTTCCACGCTGAGGCGCGCTGCGAGGCAGAAGTTGTGGCCTGCAGGAAAGCTTGCCTGGATTTTCCAGTGAAGCGGTTTGCAACCGTCAGAGCGTCTCGCCAAGATCTCCTCAGGGCTTGAGTGGCTTGCGAGTAGCGCCGAGTCGCGGAGGCGGTGCTTCCCGCCCAGTTTTGCGCGTACTGCCTGCCTCGCGCGAACTCCTTCTTCAAGTCGACCGACTGCGAGAGAGAAAAGTAGAAACGCCGGGCGTTGCTCCAGGCCGAGAGTGTCGTGCGTGAGATCCAATCGCTTGCCGAGCCCGCAGTCTTGTTGATCCGCGTATTGAGCCAGGCCATGCGACGCTGGAGCCTTAGCGATACAAATTCGGCTTTGCTTGGGGGCTCGGGCTCATTGAGGTCGATCACAGCAGTGATTTCAGTCACGGGCGAGGGAGGCGCCGTTATCCGATTTTTCGGCGCCTTCCTGGTAAGAAGTTCCAAATTGTGAGAACGGGATGGCGAGACAACCGGAGACGGAACCACTGGATGACAGGTTGCCGCGAAAACCGGAGCTGCTGAGTTGACGGCAGGCTTAAGTTCTTGCGTCACTTGCTCGGACATGACGGGCCGAGGCGGCATTTTGAGTACAGGCGCAGGCTGAACGGCCGGTTGGGAAACTTCCTCACTGGCAGCTTCGCTTACCAAAACTGGTTTGTCGTTTTCGACTTCGGGTGTGGCGTACCAGATCATTCCATGAGGAACCAGCGACTCGTCGTCCTCAGGTTTTTGCCTGCGTTTGCCGAACATACGTCGAACTTAGATGCTGCCTGCCGGAACAGCAGGTGGCCTTCTAAGGGAAGTAAATTTTCAGGAAACTACGCCGTAGAACGCCTGTTCGGGCGCGCTACTGGACGCGTTGCAGGCGGTTTACCAGCTTCTGGGCAAGGTTCTCTTCAGACTCCGACCAGAGCAGGCGAGTCTTGGCTCCGGAATGCTTCTCGACCGCGGTGGTGAAATCGACCAACTTCTGGACGTTATTGCGGACGCGCGACTCGAGTTCCGGCGAAAGCTGCATTTCTTCGTGGAGGAAGGGTGAGTCCTGGCCGAAATCAACCTGCACATCTCCTTGCGTTTCGGCTTCTCCCTCCTCGAATTCCTCCCCGCGAACAATGAATTTAACTGGAGAGGGGTTCAGTATCCACTCTGCTTGCGGAGGCTGAGGAGTCCACAAGTCCCAATTGGCTTCGAAAACGTAAGCGTAATCTTCGTGCGGAAGGCCGGCCGCAATCGTGGCAGCATCTTCAGCAGAGATGCCGGGACGAAATCGCTGTTCGAGGATTGTGGCCTCCCCCCAGGAAATGGGATGAACGGCCACGGAGGACACTCCGGGATGCAAGGCGGAGAAAGGGAACTGTCGCATCACGCTCACGGCGTGCGCAAGCGTCTCCACAAGTTCAGTGTCGCCGAACCAGAGATTGAGATAGAGGCTGTCAGCCATGAGATTCGCTTATAAGCGTACTCATTAGATGAGCGCTAGCGGCGTGGACGATACAAATCTGTGCTGGTGCCGAAAAATACCTCAGCCGACTGCATAACGGTTTCTGACAGAGTCGGATGCGGATGAATTGTGAGCGCTACGTCTTTCGCAAGTGCCGCCATCTCGATGGCAAGAGTGCCTTCCGCGATCAACTCTCCTGCACCTGCTCCTACAATCCCGACGCCGAGAACACGCTCGGAGCCGGGATCAAGGATCAGCTTGGTCATGCCTTCGGTCCGATCGAGAGTCATCGCTCGGCCCGATGCAGCCCAGGGGAACTTCGCAACTTTGATTTCGCGGCCTTCCTTTTCGGCTTGAGTCTCGGTCACGCCGGCCCATGCGATTTCGGGATCGGTGAAGACCACCGCTGGGATTGCATTCGGCTCGAAAGCAACTTTGTGCCCGGCGATGTGCTCGACTGCGGTACGGCCTTCATGGGAAGCCTTGTGCGCAAGCATGGGTTCGCCAACAACGTCGCCAATGGCGTAGATCGCGGGATCGTCGGTCTGCAGATGTTTGTTCACCTGAATGAATCCGCGCGCGCCGACGCGAACCTGCGTGCGGTCGAGACCTGGAATTTCAGAGTTTGGCTTTCGGCCGACAGAGACAAGAACCTTGTCGAAGACCTTCTCGCGGTCCTTTACGTCTTTGCCATCGAAGCAGACGCGAATGCCGTTCGATTCTTCTTTCACGGCAGTCACGGTCGTGTTCAGCATGATGGCATCGAAGATCTTTTCAAGGCGTTTGTGCAGCGGAAGCACAAGATCGCGGTCAGCTCCGGGGAGAAGCCCGGGAGTCATTTCCACTACCGAAACTTTCGATCCGAGCGCGGCGTAAACCGTGCCGAGTTCGAGGCCGATGTAGCCTCCGCCGATGACAAGCAGAGTGCCGGGAACATCTGCGAGGTCCAGCGCCGAGGTTGAATCGAGCATGCGCGGGCTGTCGATCTTAAGACTCGGGATGACTGCTGGGCGAGAGCCAGTTGCGAGAACGATACGGTCGAAGGTAAGTGTTTCTTCGCTGCCACCATTCTTCGCGACCTTTACTGTGGTTGAATTCTCAAAGCTGGCGTCGCCGCGAACGTACTGCACTTTCCGCATTTTCGAAATCTGCCCCAGGCCCCCGGTGAGCTTGTTGATGACGCCTTCTTTAAAGGAGCGCAGGCGAGTGATATCAATTTTCGGTTCGCCGAATTCAATCCCCCAGTTTTTAGCGTGGCGCGATTCGTCAATGAGCTTGGCGACGTGAAGAAGAGCTTTGGAGGGAATGCATCCGCGATAGAGACAGACGCCACCGGGATTCGGCTCGCGGTCGATCAGCGTGACCTTCATGCCCAAGTCGGCGGCAAGAAATGCGGCCGCATAACCGCCGGGCCCGCCTCCGATGACAGCGATGTTCGGTTGTGAGAACTCTGTCATTCCACTGCGCTCCTAAATGGAAGTGTCATTCCGAAGCGATTCGTCGCCGAGGAATCTCCTTCTCCAGCAGGGAACAGCAGATTCCCGTTCGACTCCTTCCCCTCGGTCAGTCGCTCAGGGCAGGCTCTCACCGTTAAAGCGGTTCGGAATGACATCAGAAAACGGTGCCTTAACCATGCAGGTTGCAACTATCCCTGCACCGACAACAGAAACGGCTGTTCGAATGCTTCTGCGATCCAGCGCAGGAAACGGGCGGCGTCGGCACCGTCAATCAATCGGTGATCGTAGGACAGCGACAGCGGCAGCACCTGTCGCGGCTCGAATTTGTTACTCATCCAGACTGGCTCCATGCTGGAACGCGACAGGCCCAAAATGGCAACTTCGGGATAATTCACAATTGGCGAAAACCCGGTACCGCCAATTCCGCCGAGGTTGGTGATGGTGAACGTTCCGCCTTCCATGTCGTTCGGCGTCAGTTTTTTCTCGCGTGCCTTTTTCGAAAGCTGGGTGAGTTCGGCAGCCAGCTCGACGATGTTCTTTTTATCCACCTCGCGAATCACAGGGACGAGTAATCCGCGATCTGTGTCAACGGCAACACCGATGTTGATGTACTGCTTGTAAACGATCTCTTCTTTCTCCATGTCGATGGAGGCGTTGAACTGCGGGAAAATTTTGAGCGCCGAGGCGCAAACTTTGAGGGCGATGGCGGTGACGGTCATCTTGCCGCCGGCTTCGGCTGCTTTAGGCCCGAAGCGCTGGCGAAGCTGCTCGAGCTCCGTGATATCGGCTTTGTCTTGTTGAGTGACGTGCGGGATTGCACTCCAGGCTTCCCACATATGCTCGGCAGTCTTGCGGCGCACGCCACGCATGGAGACCCGCTCGATCTTTCCCCACTTCGCGAAATCAGGAAGCGACGGCTGCTTGGTGTGAGTCGCGGCGGGACCTGCGCCGGTTGCCGCAGAAATGATCAGGTTCTTGCCGAATGCTTTGACGTCGTTTTCGCTGATGCGTCCACCGGGGCCGCTGCCCGGAACGTTGTGGATGTCAATTCCTAACTCGCGCGCCAAACGCCGAATGTGCGGAGCTGCGGGGACAGGACCGCGGTGGTCCACTCCAGCCGCCCGATCAAGGTGCAGCGGCATGGTGAATGTTGCGACCGGTTCCGGACGCGGCTGGTCCGGAGGCAGAGCCTCTTCCTCGGTACGGCCCTCGGACTGTATGGCCGCCTGGAATGCTGCGCGCGCGTGGTCGTGAGTTTCCTCATATCGCGAAGGCTGTTGAGCGTGGCCTTGTGAGGTTGCTCCCCCTTCGAGAGTGAAGATGAGTTGGCCAACGCGAATCTTCTGACCCTGCGAGACGTGAACGTCCTTAACAATTCCAGTAAGTGAGGATGGAACCTCGACCACGGCCTTCTCGGTTTCAAGCTCCATTACGGGCTGGCCTTCGGCGATGGATGCGCCAGGCGAGACCATCAGCCGTACCAGATCGCCCTGATGAACGTTTTCGCCGAGTTCTGGGAGCTTGAATTCGGTGACTTCACTGCCTTCCGAGGGAACGACGGGCGCCGCCGGAGCCGCGACAGGAGCTGGCGCCTGGCGCTGCTTGTCGGCTGTGGCTGACGGCGATGAGCCGCGCGATACTGGTTCTGGCTGCACAGGAGCTGCTGTAGCAGGTTCCTGTTTCGCGGGCGAGGGCGCCCGCGCCACACCTTTCGCGCCATTTTCCAGAGTGAAAATCACTTGCCCGACTTTGATCTTCTCGCCCTGTTTGACCAGAACGTCTTTCACCTTGCCGCTAACCGAGGAGGGGACTTCAACCACGGCCTTGTCGGTTTCGAGCTCCATGACCGGCTGGCCTTCGGCGACGTTTGCGCCGGGCGCAACCATCAGGCGCACAAGGTCGCCCTGGTGAACATTTTCGCCAAGCTCGGGAAGTTTGAATTCGGTCACGGGAGCAGTCTCCAGTTGCCAGTTGCCAGTTGTCAGTGACCAGTTAACCTCACCAGCATGATTGACTGGCAACCGGGAACTGGCAACCGGCAACTGCGCTTAGCTTGTTGCCGGGTTCGGTTTCTCGGGATTGATTCCCAAATCTTTGATTGCCTGACTGATGGTCTTCGGCTCGATCTTTTTCTCGCGTGCCAGCGCATGAAGCGTGGCAAGCGCAATGTGCTTGGCATCGACTTCGAAGAAGTCGCGCAGAGATGCACGGCCTTCGCTGCGGCCGAAACCGTCGGTGCCGAGTGAAACCAGCGGACGCGGCATCCATTGCGAAATCGATTCCGGAAGCACCTTCATATAGTCGGAGGCTGCGACCAGCACCCCGTCGGTGTTCTTCAATTGCTGGCTGACGAAGGGTACCTTGGGAGTCTCGGCCGGATGCAGCCTGTTCCAACGCTCGCAATCGTTAGCCTCTCGGTAAAGCTCCTTGTAGCTGGTGACGCTCCATACATCGGCCGCGACGCCATATTTTTCGAGCAGCTCTTGTGCCTTCAGCACTTCGAACATGATCGCGCCACTGCCAAAGAGCTGGGCCCGTAATTGAGCATCTTTCTTTTGCGACGGCTTGAACAGGTACATTCCTTTCAGAATGCCTTCGCGCACGTCTTTGCCGTCGGGCATTGCCGGCATGGGGAGCGGTTCGTTGCCGACGGTCAGGTAATAGAAGATGGATTCCTGATCGACATACATACGCTTGATGCCATCTTGAATGATGATGGCAATTTCGAACGCAAACGCGGGATCGTAGGCCAGCAAGTTCGGAACGCTGAGCGCAAGCACGTGGCTGTGACCATCCTGGTGCTGCAAACCTTCGCCGGCGAGTGTTGTGCGGCCAGCCGTGCCGCCGAGCAGGAAGCCGCGCGTGCGCATATCGGCCGCAGCCCAGATCAAATCGCCGATCCGCTGGAAGCCGAACATCGAGTAGTAAATAAAAAACGGGATCGTATTGATCCCGTGGTTGGAATAGGCGCAACCGGCGGCGATAAATGAGCTGATCGAACCGGCTTCCGTGATTCCTTCTTCCAGAATCTGGCCATCCTTCGCTTCCTTGTAATAAAGGAGCGTGTCCATATCGACGGGTTCGTAAAGCTGGCCGACGCTGGAGTAAATTCCGACCTGGCGGAAGAGGGCTTCCATACCGAAGGTGCGAGCCTCGTCTGGAATGATGGGGACGATGAGCTTGCCGATTTCCGGATCGCGCAAAAGCTTTGCCAATAAACGAACGAAGACCATGGTGGTTGAGACTTCGCGGCCTTCTGTTCCCTTATAAAACTCCTCAAAGTGCGATTCGGAAACCGGTTTGATTGGTTTCGATCGAACTTTGCGCTCGGGCATGTAGCCGCCAAGCTGCTTGCGGCGGTCCTTCATGTAGCGAATTTCGGCGCTGTCGTCGGAAGGACGATAGAACGGCGCATCGTGCAGTTCTTCGTCCGGAATTGGGATTCCGAAGCGCGAGCGGAACATGCGCAATTCGTCGTCGTTGAGCTTCTTCTGCTGGTGGGTAATGTTTTTTCCTTCGCCAGCTTCGCCGAGTCCGTAGCCTTTGATCGTTTTTGCGAGTACTAGAGTGGGGGCTCCGGTATGCTCCACGGCGGCCTTGTATGCCGCATGGACCTTGATCGGGTCGTGTCCACCAAGACGCATGCGGGCGAGTTGCTCGTCTGAGAGGTGCTCGACCATGCGCAGCAAGCGCGGATCAGTGCCAAACAGGTTTTGCCGGAAGTATGCGCCGCTTTCGACGAAAAATTTCTGATATTGCCCGTCGGTGACTTCGCCGAGGCGGCGGACGAGGAGGCCGTCTCGATCGTTAGAAATCAAGCTGTCCCAGTCACTGCCCCAAATGACCTTGATGACGTTCCATCC
>DAIPJJ010000284.1:0-3550 GCA_036770325.1 Terriglobales bacterium | reverse complement strand
CTCGGCCTCCGCAAGTAGGAGGCTGTTTCTTTTGGGCTGTTCGTTTCTGGATGTCCAGGATGAGGCCGTTGTGTGTGTGAAGGGTTGAGGTGTGTTGGATCTCTCTGATATCAGCTTTTAGCTTTTAGCTCTTAGCCTTTAGCCAAACCCCGAATTTTTGAACTCTGCGCTAGAGGCCGCCCGTGTTCAGCTAAAAGGCTAAAAGCTAACAGCTAAAAGCTGCCTTTTCGTGCTCTCCTCACAAGGAAAACTAATGAAACAAGAAATTTCTGTTGAACTCTCCGGCGGTAAAAGAATTTCATTTGAAACTGGAAAGCTGGCCAAGCAGGCACATGGATCGACCGTTGTTCGCATTGGCGATAACGTCGTTCTGGCTACTGCTGTCGCGAACGCCGAACCGCGCGAAGGAATCGACTTCTTTCCGCTCACGGTCGATTACCGTGAGTACACCTACGCCGGCGGACGCATCCCCGGCGGCTTCATCAAGCGTGAAGGCCGGCCCAGCGAGCGCGAAATTCTCACCAGCCGCATGATCGACCGGCCGATCCGGCCGCTGTTTGCAGAGGGGTTCCGCAATGAAACGCAGGTGATTGCGTTCGTTCTCTCTGCTGACACTTCGAATGATCCCGATGTTGCCGCGATTAATGGCGCGTCGGCCGCTCTGACGATTTCAGACATTCCGTTCCAGGGCCCAATTGGTGCAGTGCGCGTCGGACTGGTCGATGGCCAGTTCATCGCTAATCCGACTTACAGCGAAATTCGCGACGGGCTTTTGAATTTGATGGTGGTCGGCTCGGCGGAAGCGATCGTAATGATCGAAGCCGGAGCGAAGGAGGTCAGTGAAGATACGGTGGTGGACGCGATCGAGTTCGCGCACACCGAGATCAAAAAGATCTGTGCGGCAATCAATGAGCTGCGGGAGAAGGCGGGCAAACCCAAGCGTCCGGTTGTGGCTCCAGAGTTCGATGAAAAGTACTACGCGGACCTGAAGAAGAAGATCGGCGCGGACCTGACTGACCGTCTCGATACCCAGAAGCACCCCAAGGCTGAGAGTTACTCGCTGGTAAAAGAACTGCAAAAGTCTCTGGTCGCAGCGATTCCAGAAGACGATGAAGATGCGCAGAAGAAGCTGAAGTCTTACTACGAAGTTCTTCGCGAACGCATTTTCCGCGAACAGGTTCTCGAACAGAAGCGGCGTCCTGATGGGCGGGCTTTCGATGAAATTCGCCCGATCTGGGTCGAGGTCGGTGTGCTGCCCCGCACTCACGGTTCGGCAATCTTTACCCGCGGCGAAACTCAAGCGCTGGTTACCACGACACTGGGCACTTCAGACGATATGCAGAGACTTGAGGTCTTTGAAGGCGAAGCCAAGAAGCGGTTCATGCTTCACTATAATTTTCCTCCGTTCTCGGTTGGAGAGGTGTCATTTCTGCGCGGAGCCGGACGCCGCGAAATCGGCCACGGCGCTCTTGCCGAACGGGCGGTTTCCGCCGTTCTCCCCAGCGAAGAAAAGTGGCCATATGCCATGCGCGTGGTCTCGGACATTCTCGAATCGAACGGATCATCATCGATGGCGAGTGTCTGTGGCGCTTCGCTTTCGCTGATGGATGCTGGTGTTCCGCTGAACTCGCCTGTAGCTGGAGTCGCCATGGGTCTGGTGAAAGAGGGCGAGCAGTACGCGATTCTCACAGACATTGCGGGCGCTGAAGATCACTACGGCGACATGGATTTCAAAGTTGCCGGCACAGCCAGCGGCATTACAGCGCTGCAGATGGATATTAAGGTTACGGGCATCACATCGCAGATCATGCGCGAAGCTCTGGCCCAGGCCCACCGCGGACGCCAGTTCATCCTCGACAAGATGAATGAGGTCATTGTCGGCGGGCGCGAGAAAGTTTCCGCCTACGCCCCGCGCATCTACACGTTGCAGATTCCGGTGGACAAGATTCGCGACGTGATTGGGCCTGGCGGCAAAATGATCCGTTCGATCATCGAGCAGACCGGAGTCAAGATTGACGTAGAGGACACCGGCAAGGTGAACGTCGCTTCGAACGACGAAGTTTCGGCCAATAAGGCGCTCCAGATTATTCGCGATCTCACTGCGACTGCGGAGGTAGGGAAGACCTATCTCGGCAAAGTGACGCGGCTGGCAGATTTCGGCGCCTTCGTCGAAATTATTCCCGGTACGGAAGGCCTGCTCCACATCAGCGAAGTTGCCGAGCATCGCATTAAAGATGTTCGCGACGAGTTGAAGGAAGGCGACCAGGTGCTGGTGAAGGTGCTTGCCGTCGAGGGCAATCGCATTCGGCTGTCGCGCAAGGCTATTCTCAAAGAACAGCGCGCAAAGATGGGTGGCGGTGCGCCTCCTTCGAACGGCGGTGAAGAAGGTGCGCCGGTCGATTCTGTCGGAGTTGCGGCTCCCGTGACTGGCGGCGGACTGACACTCGAAGGCGGTGCGGAATTTGAGGAGGGCGATGAGCCGAACTTCAACCGCATCGATGCGCCCCCGAGTTCGGGCGATCGCGGCGGCGACCGCGGCGGAGATCGTGGCCCGCGCGGCGGAGGCCGTCCGGGCGGAGGCGGTGGACGTCATCGCCGTCGCAATGGACGCGGTGGTGGGCGTGGCGGTCACGGCGGCCATGGTGGTGGCCACGGTGGTGGGCGGCACTAAGCTCGCAGTTCTCAGTATCAATGTCATTCCGAGATGTCGAGCTTGCTCGACACCGAGGCACCCGCTTCTCTAACACGAACAGCAGATTCCTCAGTGCTAAGCACTTCGCAATGACAAGGTGAAAAATTGTACGAAGTCATTCTCAAACGCTTTGATCATCCTGACGAGGTCCGCACGTTCGAGAAGGGCAAGTTTGAGCTCGTGCATCTTGGCGGAATGACCATCGGCCGCGCCAGCTATGAGCCGGGATGGAAATGGTCGATCCACGTTGGTGCCGCGCACCGATTGAAGAGCTGCTCGGTGGAACATGTCGGAATGGTTGTCTCAGGCCGGGCAACTGCTGCAATGGATGACGGCCGCGTGATTGAGATGAAGGCCGGCGATCTCTTCTACATCGAACCCGGCCACGATAGCTGGGTCGTCGGGGACGAGCCCTACGTTTCGTTGCACTTCATGGGAGCGGGGGAATACGCGAAACACAAGTGATGTCATCCCGAACGCGCCTACAGCGCGGGCGCGAGAGGAGATCCGACCTGTGAATGCATCAGCAGCGGCGTGGATCAGGAGCGATCTCTGAGAGTTTTGGTCCCGAGCTTGTCCTATCTACGCCAGGGGCGGCACATAACGTCGTAAGGTCCCTCTCTTTGCCCTTCGGGCAAAGTTCGGGATGATACCAATTGAGGGTGATTACGCCGCGCACAAATAGTCGCTGGCATTCCGAGAAGTCGAGCGAGCGAGACGACGAGGAACCTGACAATGCTTGTGGATCGGTGTCGTCGTTGATCAGGAGCGATCTCTGAGAGTTTTGGTCCTGAGCTTGTCCCATCTACGCCAGGGGCGGCACATAACGTCGTAAGGTCCCTCTCTTTGCCCTTCGGG
>DAIPJJ010000005.1:0-55296 GCA_036770325.1 Terriglobales bacterium | reverse complement strand
AGCTTTGCTTCCATTTCGCGCAGCCGCCGCAGAACCGAATCGTGGTAGTCCTCGCGGCTCCAGGCATATCGCGAAATCCATCCGCAGTCAGGGTTATTGACTTCTGTCGAATAGGGCTGGGCCGTGTTGTAGTTGATCGCACAAACGATGACGCTGCGAGCCCACGGAACAACTGATTTCAGCGACGCCCGTCGAAGTTCGCCGGCATCATTGCGGGATTCGAGGTACTTCATCTCTCCCGCATGGCCGGCGGCAATCCACTCAGGAAACTTAGCTAGTTCTGCGAACTCGTGAACGGGGGCAATGCCGCACAGATCGAATCCGGCGTCGTTGGCTTCTCTCTTTACGAGTTCAGAGAGTTCGGTGAGATGCATATACCAGTTATCTTCTTCCCATTATCCCGCTTGATTGCTTGAGCAGTGAGGAATTGCTGTCCTTCGGGACATGGGGCGGCGTATGGGAGAAGCAGATTCCTCATGGCTGAAGCCATTCGGAATGACATAAGTCTAGACTGAGGGGAATAAACGATGGACTGGAATTTCAGACGCCTAGCTTTTTGACTTCCTCGTTGTAGTACTTGCGGTAAAGGATGTCCCACTCCTGGCTGCCTTCAAGAATGGTGCGGCGCTGGCTTTCTATTTTTTGGCGGGCTGATTGATCGATCTTCGCTTCCTGATTCAGCAGGTCTTCAAGAATCTTGCGAACTTCAAGGCGGATGGTGTTTCGGTCTTCTACGAAATCGACCTCGTCAGACGCGGCCAGTGCGTCGGTGACCACGTGAGCGACCTTGTTCGCTTTGTCGCGGCTTACTCTCATAGCACCGCCTTGTACTTGCGCACGAGTTCGTTTTTCACCTTGCGAAACATTTCCTGATAATTGGCGCCGCTGGTGCGCATTTCATCTGAATAGGCTTCGAGGATGACCCGCACTTCGTCGTTGATGCGGTCTTCGAGGCCAAACTCATCGAGCATGGCTGCATGCACCTTTTCGGTCACTGCTGGAAGGTGCTTGCTTTCAATGAATTCTGAAGCGATTAATTTTTTGACGGTCTCGCGGGCCAAATAGCCCACGTATTCTTTCGAAAGCAGCATGCGTGATTTGAAATTGTTGGCTGAATTTTTAGTGTAGCACAGGGAAAAGATGGTCGCGCCTGCACCAGTGGAGCCGCCATCGACGCCGAAACCGAGGGCTGCTGCCGGATTGGAGTTGAAAATGTTGCACTTACGCCGTACTCTTACGAATGTAGTAGGCGTGAGTGCTTTACCGTCCTTCCCCCGAGCTTCAGGACGGGTGGTCGAAAAAATAAGGAGATCGGCGATGGATACAAAGCCGGCAACGCAGAATATTCAAGACACGTTTCTCAACACCGCGCGAAAAGAGCGAAGCAGTATCACGATTTATCTGATGAGCGGAGTAAAGCTAACGGGCCGGATACGCTCGTTCGACAAGTACTCCGTCGTGCTCGAAACCAATAATCAAGAGCAATTGATTTTCAAGCACGCGATTTCGACCGTCGCGATCGGAAAGGCCCACGGATTTTCCGACAAGCCTCGAGTTGTGCCTGCTATGAGTGAGTCCGAGCACGCTCAGCCCGCGTCTGGCACCGAGGGATAAAGCTGTTTGCGTTTGCGCAGTGCTGAAGCCAGATCGTCGCGCCTGACTGGGCGTTCGTCCCAACAGCAACTTCCTCCGGGAATGCGCAAGGAGCGTGCGTTCCTGGTTGGACTCGATTACCGCGCGCGCAAACGACCCGCGACTACCGGTGTGACCAGCGGCGCTCAAGCCGCACGCGATGCCGCGCTTGCCAAGCCGAGGCCGAGTTCTGAGCCTCAATTCAGTGCTGAAGAATCCTTGAACGAACTCCGCGATCTGGCGATCAGCGCGGGAGCGGAAATCGCCGGGGAGGTCCTGCAGCACCGCGATCGGCCCGATCCGGCAACGTTGATCGGCAGCGGAAAGCTCGAGGAAATTGCCGGAGCAGCGGCTTCGGTTTCTGCCGACCTTCTTCTTTTCGATCACGACCTCACGGCTTCGCAACAGCGCAATATCGAGAAGGTTGTCAATGCTCGTGTCATCGATCGCACTCAGCTAATTCTGGATATCTTCGCGACCCACGCTCGAACGCGTGAAGGCCAGATGCAGGTGGAATTGGCGCAACTCGAATATCTGCTGCCAAGGTTGACCGGCCGCGGCGCGGAAATGTCGCAGCTCGGCGGTGGTATTGGGACGCGAGGACCTGGCGAAACACAACTTGAAACCGACCGGCGCAAAATTTTTCGGCGAATCCGGCATGTGAAGCAGCAACTCGAAAATGTGCGGCGCATTCGCTCGCAGCAGCGCCAGCGGCGCGAGTCGGTCCCGGTCGCGACCGTGGCGCTGGTTGGCTACACCAACGCCGGGAAATCGACGCTGTTCAATGCGCTTACGAATGCTGCGGTGCTCGAATCGCCCCGGATGTTTGCGACGCTTGATCCGACGTTGCGGTCCGTGACGCTGCCATCCAAAAGAAAAATTCTGGTATCGGATACAGTCGGCTTTATCCGCAATCTGCCGCACACGCTGGTTTCGTCTTTTCGAGCGACGCTGGAAGAAGTGCAGCGGGCGGCGCTGGTGGTCCATGTGTCGGACGCGAGCAGCCCGCTCTCGGCAGAGCAGGACGCGCAAGTAGATCGGGTACTCGCAGAATTGGGAGCCGGCCAGAAACCTGCGCTACACGTCAAGAACAAAACTGACCTGTTGCCTCCCAAGCAGCGCGACAGCCTGCGCGACGACACACGAACAGTGCATGTTTCAGCGGCGAAGGGAGCCGGCTTGACCACGCTTCTCGATCGAATTGACCAGGCGCTTTCAGAAGACGCCCTCAGCCGAGTGCGTTTGCGCGTGCCGCAAAAGGAAGGCAAGGCATTGGCTTTGCTCGAAGCCGGCTCGCGAATCTATTCTCGCGCGTACAGAGATGGCGCAGTTGAACTCGAGGCAGAAATCCCCGAGTCACTGGCGAGGAGAGTGAAACAGTGGGTGGTTTAGAGGACTCTCGGCACTCACAGGATTTTCTTAAGGAAAAGTGCACATCTTGGAATCTTTGTGGCGTTCCGTGTAACTCTGCGTTCTCTGTGGTTGGCCTTTCGCGGCCGAAATCGCCAAAACGCCAACCACAGAGGGCACAAGGTTATACAGAGCAAATCCACGGAGGGGACAGCCAGGTCTGAATACTGAACGCTATGGCTGAATACTTAAACGGGCCAGTAGCCGGGACGCGGTGACGTTCCCTTGCTGCTGGCCCATTCGATCCTGAAGTGGATCGGAGGTGATACTTCTATGCTAGTCCCGCAATGGCTCATGTCAAGGGCGAATTCAGAGTTGTCGATTTAGTGTCCCTTTTTCCACATTAACTGCCAGCCTTCCACAAAGCCGGAAATGTTAGTTTCTGGTTCAGCGTCTCCAGACTTCGCGAACCCCTAGGGAAAGTACTGAAGTAATACGTACTTCTTACGATTCAATAACTTACAACTTTGTGCGACTCTGGTTCCATCTCAGGGTTAGTACCTGAAGGAGAAGTGATGAAATCGACTCTCAAATCTGTGTGTGAAAAGTTGCCCGTTTCCCAGGAACAACAGCAACTGCTCTCCGAGATGGATGTTTGGGAACCGCCGTTTGAGCGCTGGATCCGGCTGGCGGATTCGCTGCTCGGCAAAGTGCCGGTGCGAAGGATTTTTCCCGAGCCACAGACGCTTGCGCCGCTAACGTTTCCGCGAGGGTGACTGGCTACACTCCCTAAACAAGTCGGCAAAGGCTGAACTCGGAGCAACGTAACGTGACTCAACTCTGAACGTTGAAATCGCGCGTCCAGAGCTCGTTACCTCCGTAATTCATTCGGTCCCGTATTACACAAGTATTACAGGCGCGCTCTAAAGCGGGCTGATAGGTTAAACGATAGAGTCACTTAAGAGCGACTCTACGGGAGACCAGCCTTGCAGATCGAAGCCCTCGAGCGCACGCGTCACGACGACCAAATCAACTGGATCACCGCGGGGTTCATGGCGGCCTTTCACATCGGCGCCATCGCGGCGTTTTGGTTCTTTACCTGGAAGGCATTTTTCCTCTCTATATTTTTGTGGTGGGTATCGGGAAGTCTCGGAATCGGGATGGGCTATCACCGCCTGCTCACCCATCGCGGCTATAAGACTCCGAAGTGGGTCGAATATTTCCTGACAGTTTGCGGAACACTCGCTCTTGAAGGCGGCCCGATTTTCTGGGTCGCGACGCATCGCATTCATCACCAGTATTCAGACAAAGACGGCGATCCTCATACGCCTCTCGATGGCAAGTGGTGGGCGCATATGGGATGGATCCTGATGGGGAAGAGCCTGCATCAGGACACCAAGACGCTCTCCCGGTACGCACCTGACCTCGCGAAATCCAAGTTTCATATCTGGATCACGAAGTACCACTACATTTCAGAAATTGTGTTGGGTGTGGTTCTGTTCGCGATCGGTGGCTTGCCGTTCTTAATGTGGGGAGTTTTTCTGCGGACCGTAATTGGGTTGCACTGCACCTGGCTGGTGAATTCGGCAACGCACACCTGGGGATCGCGCCGCTTCAGCACGCGCGACATGTCAACCAACAACTGGCTGATCGCGATGCTCACCTTCGGCGAGGGCTGGCACAACAATCACCACGCCCACCCAGTTTCGGCGCGCCACGGACTTAAATGGTATGAGTTCGATTTGAACTGGTATGGAATCTGGGCGCTCAAGAAGCTTGGCCTCGCACGCCACATCTATCGGGTGAAGCTTGCAGAGCTGCGCGAAGATGAGGCGACGAAGCTCGTGCAAAACGACGGCCCAAACCTGGTGACGATTCGGGCCGGTGCGAATCTCGTTTCAGGCGACTAGGACCTCTAAGCCGCAGCAGTTTTGCGGAACGACTGCACCGCTTCATCTTCTGTGCTGCAAACTTCGAATACCGTCAGCAGTTTTGTCACTTGCAGCAGATCACCAACACGCTTAGTCAGGTTCGCAAGTTTGATGGAAGCGCCTGCGCTCTGAGCGCTCGTATAAAGCGCCACCAGCGTTCCTAACCCGCCGCTATCAATGTACGTCACCTCTCCAAGGTTCAAAATTACCCGCGCTCCGTTTGTAAGAAGTTGCTTGAGCTTCTCCCGCAGTACAGAGGTTTCTTCGCCGAAGACAATGCGCCCGGCGCAATCCACAACGATGATTCCGTCATTCAATGTGCGAACATTCAATCTGAGTTGCATAAGTCCCTCGTTTTTGTGACACAGAAGGGTAGCGCCAAATCGGTTGCCAGACAAGCCTTTTGTGACGATTTGGCGACGCGATTTCGCCAGGCCGAAGCAGGTTCTGTATCACGTATAATCACTGCATTCGCCTTCCATGAGCTACCAGGTCCTTGCCAGAAAGTACCGTCCGCAGAAATTTTCTGAGGTGATTGGGCAGGAGCACGTCACCCGCACGCTCAAGAATGCCATCGAGCAGGGCAGGATTGCGCACGGTTATATTTTCAGCGGACATCGCGGGATCGGGAAAACGACGGTAGCCCGTATCCTGGCGATGGCTCTGAATTGCCGCTCAACCGACCAGCCTGTGCCAGAGCCATGCGGAGTTTGCGACTCGTGTACTGAGATTCGCGCAGGCAATTCAGTGGACGTAATTGAGATCGACGCGGCGACAAACCGCGGTATCGATGAAATTCGTGAGTTGCGCGAGGCGGCGCGCTATCGCCCGGCGCGAGATCGCTTTAAGATCTACATTCTCGATGAAGCGCACCAGATTACGGACGCCGCTTTCAATGCGCTACTAAAAACTTTGGAAGAGCCGCCCGGCCACGTTGTGTTCATGCTCGCAACCACACAGCCAGAGGACATTCCTCAGACGATCCGCTCGCGCTGTCAGCATTTCAGTTTTCGTGCCGTTAAATTTGAGCAAATCGTTGAGCAGTTGAAGGAACTGTGTGCTCGCGAAGGAATTCAGGCTGATGCCGATGCTTTGGCGCTGCTGGCCGAAGCAGGGGACGGCTCGATGCGTGACGCGCTCTCGATCCTCGACCAGGCGATTGCCTCCAGCCAGGGAAGCTTGTCAGCCGATGCGGTACGGCAGTTGATCGGAGTTGCGCCTTCGGGAGTTCTTGAAGAAATTATGCAGGCGGTCTCGCGAAGTTCAAGCGAGGAAGTTTTGCAGACGGTTGACCGGCTGCTTTCAGAAGGACAGAATCCGGTGCACTTTGCCCGACAACTGGTGCGTTTTCTGCGCAATGCGACTGTGGCAAAAGTCGCGGGCGCAGATTCGCCTCTTTTGCAGATTTCTTCTGATGAACGCGCGCGTGTGGGCCGAGTGGCCGAGCTTTTCAGTGAGGAAGATCTCGCGCGGCATCTGCAAATCATGTTGCGCACGCACGGGGAACTCGGATATCGCCAGGAGCAGCGCTTTCACCTTGAGCTGGGCCTGCTGAAGCTGGCGCACGCGCAGCGACTATTGCCGCTGGAACAACTCCTCAGCGGGGTGGACAGCGGACGTTCTGGTCCAACCGAACGCAAGCTTTCGGTTGCCCCCGAGCCAAGAAAGTCTGAGCCGCCAACGGCCGCGCGGCCATTCGTCTCGCCCTTTGCGGCCGATTCGGCTCGCAAAGGAACACCGCGGTCGGAGTCTTCAAACGAAGCGCGCGAAGTCCCGCTCCGTCCGGCTCCCGCCGCTACCAACACTGCCGCTGTGGTTATGGGAGCGGCTGCGCCGGCGGTGGCCGTGCAACCTGCACCGGAACCTCATTCGCAGCCAGAGGCGAAGGGTATTGAAGAAGTTCGCGCAGCGGTGATGAACGCACTTGGTAAGGCGAATCAAGCGATGCTGTGTTCCATGCTCGATGCTGGCGAATGGAAGCTTGAGGGAAGCCAACTGGCGATTCTGGTTGCGGGATCGGCGACATTGATCGAAATGTCTGTGAGCGCCGAAGCCAAGCGGCTGATCGTGGCGAGTGCGAGCGGCGTACTTGGCAAGCCGGTCCGGCTGCAAATTTCACCCGGAGCAAATCCAGCCGCTTCGCTGGCGAAGCCTTCATCATTCGCCAACGGCAGCAGCCGCGCACGAGCTGAGCAGGAGCCTGTAGTACAGCGGATGAAGGAAAAATTCGGCGCGGAGATCAGAACGGTCATCGACTATCGCAAGAATTAGCAGGAACAATCATGAGCGGATTCAATATTCAGGAATTAATGTCGCAGGCGAAGAAGCAGTATGAAGTCCTGCAAAAAAAGATGCAGGAGACGATCGTCGAAGGTTCGGCGGGCGGCGGAACGGTCACGGTGAGAATGGACGGACGCAAGCAGGTGCTGAGCGTGAAGATTGATCCCGAGGCTGTCAAGTCCGGCGACATTGAAATGCTGCAAGACCTGGTGGCCGCCGCCATCAATGGAGCCGGCAAGAAAGTTGATGAAAGCATGCAGTCGGCAATGGGCGGAATGCTGGGGGGAATTCCGGGGATCGGGTGAGCGGGTCATCTGGTGATCGGGTGATTTGAACGACTCGCGGTACCCGATGATCCGATCACCAGATCACCCGATTCTTTCATGTCTCGCTTCGCTGAACCTATGGCTCGTCTGATTGACGAGCTAAAAAAATTGCCGGGAGTCGGCAGCAAGTCTGCCCAGCGGCTCGCGTTTCACATCTTGCGTTCGAGCGAAGAGGATGCTTCTGCTCTTTCGGGCGCGATTCAGGAAGTGAAAGCCAGCCTGCGCCTATGCTCGACTTGCAACAACATTACTGATGTCGATCCATGCGTGTACTGCGCCAGCGCCACGCGTAATCAGCGGCTGATCTGCGTGGTCGAAGAGCCTACCAACATCGCCGCAGTCGAGAAAACGCGCCACTACAACGGCGTTTATCACGTGCTGCATGGATCGATTTCGCCGATCCACGGAGTCGGGCCGGAACAGTTACGCATTTCAAACCTGATGAAGCGCGTGGAAGATGGCCAGGCCGACGAAGTGATCCTCGCTACCAACCCGACGGTTGAAGGTGAGGCAACGGCGACTTATCTTTCCGGACAACTCCGCCGCGCAGGATTGAAAGTGACGCGCATCGCGACCGGCATTCCCGCCGGCAGCGACATTGAATACGCTGACGAAATCACCATGCTCAAGGCCATGGAAGGCCGCCGCGAGCTATAACATCCGTTCGCTGGAAAACTCACAAGACCATCGCTATGATGGATGCGCAATGCAATTTGCGCGGCGCGGCTTCACCTGAATGATGTGCTCTAAGCACCGTGTGTGTTTCCCACTCACTTGCACAAATCATTCAGGAGAGAAAAATGCTGCGCAGGTTTGCATCATGCTTTGTCTTAAGTCTCGCCTTTGCACAGGCCGTTGTAGCGCAATCTACGCGCCACTTCACATTTCACTATGGCTTCACAGTGCAGGCGGTTCCAGCCGGCGAACACATTCGCATCTGGTTTCCGGCTGGGCATTCGGGCAATTTTCAGGACATACGCGTCATTTCGGCTAAGGGCGATTTGCCAGTAAACAAGACACGTGAATCGCGCTTCGGAAACGAAATCTATTTCGCGGAAACGAACAAATCAAAAGCCGGCGATCTTCATTTCGAAGTCGTTTACGACGTCGTCCGGCACGAGCATCTGACGATCGGCTTGAACCGCCCGCGACTTGAAGATGTGTCGCTGGACAAGAAATCGTCACAGCTCTTTCTCGGTCCAGATAAGCTGGTTCCAATCACCGGCAAGCCTGCGGAGCTGGCCGCGCAAGTGACAACTGGAAAGAACTCGCAACTGGAGAAGGCCCGCGCCATCTACGACTACGTTTTCGCGAACATGAAATATGACAAGACGGGCACCGGATGGGGACACGGAGACGTTCTCTACGCCTGCGACGCGAAGAAAGGGAACTGCACCGACTTTCATTCGCTATTTATTTCAATGGCTCGTTCGCAAGGCATACCCGCGAGATTTGAAATTGGATTTCCTCTTCCCAGCGACAAGAATTCCGGAGAAATTCCCGGCTATCACTGCTGGGCAGAGTTCTTCAATCCGCAGTATGGATGGACGCCGGTAGATATTTCTGAGGCATGGAAACATCCGGAGAAGAAGGACTACTTCTTCGGCGCCCACGATGCGAACCGCATCCAACTTACCGTCGGCCGGGACTTGAAGCTGAATCCGCCGCAGGCAGGTGAGCCGCTCAATTATTTTGTTTATCCGTATGTTGAAGCAGACGGCAAAGAATATTCGCGGGTCAGCCTTGAGTTTTCGTTTGCTGACACAAATGAAAATGCGGCGCAAAGTCACGCCGGCGGTGCGCACTAAGTTGCTGATCCTGTGGGAGATAAGCACCTCGCCCGGGGGCGAAACCGGCTGCTACAATGGCTTACCCGGCAACGGGTGTGTACGACTCTCCTGTTCCCAGTTCTGCGTATGAAATCCACGGAAACGATTCGAAACTTAGAAGCCAGTCCTGCGCGAAATCACGCCCGAAGGATTTTTGACCGGATGGACCGGTATATCGTCCGGCTGTCAAAAAGTTTGGAACCGGGAAACGTTCACCATTTCCGCACCAACAGCCGCCGTGTGGAGGTGTTTATTGACCATCTTGCGCCCGATTCGCGGCATAAAAAGAAAACCCTGAAACTGCTTTCCAAACTCCGCAAGCGCGCCGGCAAAGTACGCGACATTGATGTACATATCAAGTTTCTCAAGAACCTGAAGTTGCATGACCGGCATAACCAGCGGACGCGATTGCAAGAAACGCTGACTCAGGAGCACGCCCGCCGTTCTCGTAAGCTGGCGAAGGCGGCCGATGCAGATACGCTTAAGGATCTGCGCAAGCGACTGCGGCGTGAACAGGGAGAAATGAAGCTGGAGGGAATTGATCCTGTGCGGCTGGCGATCACCTCTCTTCCACGGCCAGGAGAGGTCCTGGTAAGTGAGAAACTGCTGCATTCCTGCCGGATCGTCGCAAAGCAAGCGCGCTATCTGGCAGAACTCGGTGGGGAAACTCCGGAAGCGCAGTTCGTAGTTGACGAACTCAAGCGTGCGCAGGACGCGATTGGCGAGTGGCACGATATTTCGAAGCTGAAGACAAGAGCCGAAAAGCGCTTTGGCGGCGCTTCGGAATCTCCGCTAGTGTCACTGTTGCAAAATTTGAGCCGTGCCCGGTTGCGCAGTGCAGGGAACGCCCTCACGCATGCCCTTACGAATATTTCCTCATCGGCGAGTGCCAGAGAGTCAATGGGCCGTAAGCCTACGGTTTCCCACGTTGAAATAAAAACTGCTGCGGCCTGATCGCGGCGTTTCCAGGATCAAGCGCCCCAGCTCGTTCGGCTAGACTGTTGCTGAATGCCTACTTTCGCCGCAGTTGATATCGGATCGAATTCCGTCCGCCTCAAGATTTCCCGGCTGTCCGCCCATCGCTTGATTGAGATTCACGAAGACCGAGAGGTCACGCGGCTTGGCGAATCGGTATTCACCGGCGGCTTGCTTTCTCCTGAAGCAATCGCGCTTACGGTCAAGGTGTTGCGTCGTTTCCATCGCGCCGTTCAACGTGCCGGCGCCGAAACAGTCAGGGTCGTCGCGACCAGCGCTTTGCGTGATGCGCGCAACTCGCGGGCGTTCCTGGAGTGGGTACGTTCCGCAACCGGATGGCGGGTAGAAATTATTTCCGGCCTGGAAGAGGCGCGTTTGATTCACCTCGGGCTGACTTCCACTCTGCGCGTAAACTCCTCACCCGTGCTGATGATCGACCTCGGCGGCGGGAGTTGCGAACTCACGATCTCTGCCAAGGGACACATTCGAGAGACCGTCAGCCTGCCACTCGGCGCGGTGCGGCTCACGAACGATTTCGTGCATCACGATCCGCCACGAAAATCAGAACTGCGGCAATTACGAGGATTCATCTCGCGCGAAGTTGGCCGGGTTGCGCAGCGCATTGCCGGAGCCAAGCCGAAAATCGTCATCGCAACCTCCGGAACGGCTGAAGCTCTGGCGACTGTTTCACACGCAATGTACCGGACGAAAAGCCAGCGCGGCATGACGGTCACTCACCTTCAAATGCGGCGAATCGCGAAGATGCTGGCTCGCTTGTCGCTCGAAGAACGACGAAAAATTCCCGGGATCGGGGTGCGGCGTGCAGAAATTATTATTGCCGGCGCATCGGTCTATGCGGAACTGCTGGATCGCTACAAGCTTGGCGGGTTCCGCTTCTCGCCACTCGGATTGCGTGATGGATTACTCGCGCAAATGGCTGCCGATCATGATCGCGCGACGCGGTCGGGTCAGCAGATCGAATCTGAACGCCGGGATTCGATTCTGACCGCGGTCCGCCACTATCGCGTGGACCTTGAACATGCTGACCGCGTGCAGGAGTCGGCCTTGCAATTGTTCTCGGAATTGCGCAGTGTGCATCGCCTTCCGCCTGAGTACAAGGAGTGGCTCTCTGCTGCTGCCATGCTGTGCGAAGTTGGCGACTACATCAACCGCACAGGCCGCCACCGGCACACGCATTACATTATTTCGCATTCGGAAATCCTGGGTTACACGCCGCAGCAAAGAAGGATCATCGCTGCTGTCGCACGCTATCTGGGAAAATCACGTCCGGGGCCGGAGGATGCGCCTATCAAAGCATTGCCGCCGTCGCACCAGAAGCAGATCGCGAAGGCGTCGCTGCTATTGAGGCTGGCATGGGCGTTGAACCTGGGACGCAGCGGCGCATTAAAGATGACCAAGGTCAAAGTTCGAGGAGATGCGGTGGAATTAGTGCTCGTGCCGAAGCGTCCGCTGAATGTTGACTTGGAATTGTGGGCAGTAGAAAAAGAGAGCGCCTACTTCCGTGAAGTTTTTGGCCTGGAGTTCTCTGCCGCGGCTGCGGCCTGAATTTCGCGCGCGATCTTCGGGGTGAAGAACCAGTTCAGCGTGGCGGCGTGGCGTGCGGTCTCAACTCTTGCCACGGCGCCTTTCTTGAAGTCGACCTGCGCCGCACCGGATTTTGCAATGATCCGTGCAAGAAACTCCGAGATGCTGGGATTGTGCCCAACAACCATGACAGCTTCGTGCTTCGAGTACTTGTCGAGCATGCGGCGAAAATCGGCGAAAGAAGCTTCGGGACGGAGCGCAGCTTCGAGCGCCAGTTTGCCTTCGTATCCAAGTTCGTTTCCGATCAGCGAAGCCGTCTGCGTGGCACGCTTCAACGGGCTGGAGATAATCACATCAGGTTGCGCGTTCAGAGCGGCGAGAGCGCGCCCCACGAATCCGCACTGTTGAATTCCGTCGGCATCAAGTGGCCGTTTCTCATCTTTCTTGGGATTGTTCAGATGCTGGCCCGCACTGGCGTGCCTGACGATGTAAATAATCATGAGATCTTCGTTGTTCTCCGTCCGTGAGGTTTGGCTGGTTTGCCTTCAGTTGCTGCGGGAATGTTTGCCGTGTTCTGTTTTCCTTCGGCCGCTGCAAGCAGGAAATCCTGTGCGCTGAAACCTGGCAGTGGTGGCTTCCGTTTTCCAGCAGCCCTCCACGCGCGCATGTACGAGCCGTCGCGCCGCAGCACACGCGCTTTCACCGTATCGGCCAGGTACGCGTCGAGGATCTCATGCTTCACCCGTTCGCGCAGAAGTGCATCCTTCACGGGGAACATGACCTCCACGCGTTCGTACAGGTTGCGAGGCATCCAGTCGGCGCTGGACAGGTAGATCGATTCCTGACCGCCGTTGGCGAAGTAGTAGATGCGGCTGTGTTCGAGAAAGCGGCCAACAATGCTGCGGACACGAATCCGGTCGCTCACACCGCGAATTCCCGGGCGCAGCGCGCACATGCCGCGAACAATCAGGTCAATTTCGACTCCCGCCTGCGATGCGCGATAGAGCGCCGCGATGATGTTCTTATCCAGTAGGGCGTTCATTTTGGCAATGATGCGCGCCGGGCGTCCGACCCTGGCGTGGTCGATCTCGCGCGCAATGAGGTCGAGAGAGTGCTCGGCGAGATTGATTGGAGAAACCATCAGTGGCGCGTAGCTGGAATGTTCGGAGTAGGCAGTCAAGAAGGAAAAAACATCATGCACGGCACCGGTAATCTCCTGATCGCAGGTGAGAAGGCTCAGGTCGGTGTAAATGCGCGCGGTGGTCGCGTTGTAGTTACCCGTGCCAAGGTGCGCATAGCGGCGCGAAATGCCGTCCGGGTCTTTGCGGACGAGCAGGGCGAGCTTGCAATGAGTTTTCAATCCGACGAGGCCGTGAAAGACCTGAACGCCTGCGTCTTCGAGGTCGCGCGCCCAACGAATGTTCGAAGCTTCATCGAAGCGTGCCTTTAGTTCGACGACGGCCGTCACTTCTTTCTTTGCCGCAGCCGCGATCAGGGCCTGCACAATCTGCGAATTCGCGCTCGTGCGATAGAGGGTCTGCTTGATCGAGAGCACGTTCGGATCTTCGGCGGCAGTTTCAATGAATGAAACTATGGAATCGAATGAATCAAATGGATGGTGCAGCAGCACATCATGCCGGCGCAGCTCTTGAAACAGGTCCTGTGACTTGGCGGTAAGCCTGAGTTCACGCGGCGCGAACGGCTTGTACTTGAGATCAGGCCGGTCCGTCTGCTCATAAACATTGAACAAGCGCGGGAGATTCACTGGGCCATCAACTCGAAAAACCTGCCAGGCTTCCAGGCCAAAATTTGTGCGAAGCCGCTCGGTGATCTCCGGATCAGCTTCGGCTTCGATCTCGAGCCGTACTGCGTCTCCCTTCCGGCGGTTGTGCAGTTCGGTGCGGACGGATTCGAGCACGTTACGCGACTCTTCCTCTGCCATATACAGATTACTGTTGCGCGTCACGCGGAATGCAGCGGAGGAAACGATGTCGTAGCCGGTGTACATTCGCGCTGCGTGATAGGAAACAAGATCGGCCAGGAAGATGAAGTCGATCGTCGAGGCCGAAGGCAGCCGCACCAGGCGGGGCAGCGCACGCGGAACGGTGACCACGCCGGTGTAGGTGAGAGAAGAGCGACGCCGGCGGCGCAGTAAAAAGGCCACGCACAAGGCCTTGTTGATCACGCGCGGAAACGGGTGAGCGGGATCGACAGTTACCGGCGTGAGCAGGAGGTCGAGTTCGCGTTCGCAGTAATCTTCGACGAAAGCACGGGCATTTTCGTCGAGGTCATTCAGGCTGAGGACACGAATACCTTTTTCGGAAAGCTGTGGACGCAACTGCTCGTTCCAGCAGCGATACTGTTCGTCGATAAATGCGTGCACGTCTTCAGAAATGGCGTCGCGTTCTTCGACGAGCGTCATGCCGTCCGGACCGGCTTCGGTGTAGCCATCTTCGATCTGCTGAACCAATCCGGCCACGCGGACCTCGAAAAATTCGTCGAGGTTGCTGGCGCTTATGGAGAGAAACTTCAGGCGTTCAAGCAGGGGATTGTTTTCATCCTGCGCTTCTTCGAGCACACGCCGGTTGAACTGGAGCCACGAAAGCTCGCGATTGATGTAATACGCCGGATTGTCAACGGAGGCGCGTGCCATGGCAAGCTGGGCCGGAGGAAGTATAGCGGCGGACAGATGCCGGGAGCATTGGGCAGTCCGTCCGAAACCAGTATAAGCCAGCTATTTCTTCTGGGATATCAACAGGAATGTATCTGGAAAGTGTTAAAGGAGTATGAATTTGTAGTCGGTGGGGGCTTTTAATAAAGTTGTTACCGACCATCATGCTTAGTCTTGACGACGAAAAATGGAAAACGCTTAAGGGCGGGTATCGAGTTCCATTCGATCCCAGACCAGCTCTTGCGGCCTTAGCTTCGGGCAACAAGAAAAATGCTTGGAAGACTCTGTGGGAAAACCTTCATCACCAAGGCGATGTGGGTGAGGCCTCGTACGCGGCGGTACCACATATCGTAGGAATATATCGAGAATTCGGCGCTCTGGATTGGAATTCCTATGCCATTGTGGCCACGGTTGAGCTTGCTCGCACGCAGAACGAGAACCCGTCAATACCAACGTGGCTTGAATTGGAGTATTTCGCCGCGATTCAGGAGCTTGCTCGAATAGGAATTAAGCAGTTTCCAGACGCCAAGGACATTGAGGAAATCCAAGTGATACTGAGCGTTCTTGCGATGGCCAAAGGCGCAAGGGTACATGCAAAATTTCTTCTTTGCTACGACGCTGCAGAACTGTTGGAAATGGAATCGAAGCTGTAGCACGGCTCAGCGTCCGGAATCGAGTTTCGCGATCTCCTCCGCAAACAGCGGATTTGACGGGAACTGTTGCCTTAAGTCCGCCAGCAGAGCGCGCGCGTGCTGCTTGTCGTGATCGCGGACGTAAGCGATCGCCAGGAGAATATTCGCGAATGGAGCAAGGTAATGGCCGCGGTCCGCGACGAGCTTTAGTTCCTGGATCCCTTGCTGTTTATCGCCATTGACTCCGCCCAGGCGCACCAGCCAGCGTATCGGCGCAGCCATGCTACCAATGATGTACTTGCTGATCCCGCTCGCGATGTGGGCATCGTAGCAATCATGATCGACAGCCAAGGTTTGCCCGGCCCAGACCGTGGATTCCTTCGTATAGTGCAGCGAAGCCAGATTGCGTTTTTCAACCAGTGCCGCGTAGTCGGCCTCAAGGCCATTCGTGAGAGTCATGGCGAAGAGTGCGTTCTCGTCGTGGCTGTTCTTCGCCAGGCGAGCACGCGCGATGGTCTGCGCTTTGTGAATCGCCGCATCAAACTTCGTTCGCACCGCCGGGTCAGGACTTAAGCGCGGGCGGTTTTCGAACTTCTTATCATCTTCGAAAAATTGGGATTCCAGAATTCCCAGACGATGGAATTCTGAAAACAACAGACCGGCGGCATCGAATGTTGGACCGAGCGGGTCGTCGGGATGGCTCTGTTCCCATCCGGCGAAAATGTTGTGGGCACGGTCGAAGTCGAGGTTGTAAAGAAGCTCAAAGCCGTGATCGAGCGGCGGCAGAGAATAGCTGGCCGATGTGGCAGACGTAAAAGAGGAGATAACCGCCAGACATGCGATAGTGAGCTGAATTTGAGTTCTCAGGCGCATCCGGGGCCGCACAAGTATAGATGCAATTGATGTACGCTCCTACCATTGCATCTGTAAAACTGTTGTCAAGCAGTTACTGGTGATTGAACACAGGTAATCACGGCAAGTTGCATGCCTGCGAAGTTTGACCGCTTTTGGCGGCTCTGCTAAGGTCAGGAGTTTTCGTCGTGGCTTGTGTGGCGCGGGCACTCCTGCCCGCGATGATCGGCATAGTTGCTACCGTTTAAACCAAGGCTCGGCGGACAAGAGTGTCCGCCCCACACGAACCTCGAAGACAGAATCGAGCTTTTCATATGGCAATCAAATTTCGCGGAGTGGATTTCATTGAATTCGACACTTTGCTCAGTGACGATGAGCGGCTGGTCCGGGACACAGCGCGCAAGTTCATAGAAGACAATCTCATTCCGATTATCGAGGAGTGCAACCGCGCCGGCCGTTTTCCGCGCGAACTGGTCAAGCCAATGGGCGAGCTCGGCTTTTTCGGCGCGAATTTGAAGGGCTATGGTTGCGCCGGGATGTCGAACGTGGAGTATGGCCTGGTCACGCAGGAACTTGAGCGCGGCGACTCCGGCCTGCGTTCGTTCGTGAGTGTGCAATCGGCGCTGGTCATGTATCCCATTTTTGCCTTCGGTAGCGATGAGCAGAAGAACACCTGGCTTCCGGCGATGCAGAAGGGCGAGAAGCTCGGCTGTTTTGGACTGACGGAACCCGATTTTGGTTCTAACCCTGGCGGAATGCGGACCCGAGCTCGGAAATCGGGTAATGAATACGTGCTCAACGGCGAGAAGATGTGGATTACGTCGGGATCCATCGCCGACGTCGCAGTGATCTGGGCGAAGGTCGAAGATGAGGACAACAAAGTCCGAGGATTTCTGGTAGAAACGGACCGGCCCGGTTTTCGCGCCGAAGATATTCACGGCAAGTGGTCGTTGCGCGCATCTGTCACGTCTTCGTTGTCTCTGCAGGATGTGCGCGTGCCTGCGTCGAATTTGCTACCGAAATCGGGTGGCCTCAAGTCTCCACTAATGTGTTTGAATCAGGCGCGGTACGGGATCGCCTGGGGAGCAGTTGGCGCGGCAATGGCGTGCTATGACTGCGCCTTGCAGTATTCACTTTTTCGCAAGCAGTTTCACAACGAGCCCATCGCGTCGCGCCAGCTTGTGCAAGAAAAGCTTGCGTGGATGATCACTGAGATCACGAAGGCGCAGCTCCTCGTGCTTCAAGTGGGTCGGCTCAAAGATCAGGAGAAAGTGCAGCACCAGCACATCTCGATGGCCAAACGTAATAACGTCTGGATGGCGCTCGAGTGCGCCCGCATGTCACGCGACATTCTCGGCGCAAATGGCGTAGCGGACGAATACCCAATCTTCCGTCACATGGCGAATCTGGAGTCGGTGAAGACGTACGAGGGCACGCACGACATCCATACGCTGATCATTGGGCAGAGCGTGACCGGGATAGACGCGTTCTAGCGTGTACTCAATTCTACGCATCAAGTAGTTGTCTTTCACCAATGATTGACAATTCGCAATATGCGAACTAGAATATTCGCAGATTGCGAACTCGATTTAGAGGCGCAGCGTGCACGTGATCAGCCGCAAACGGCTTAAGGAAGCTGCATTACGGCATGCTGAGCTGGAACCATCTTTGGATGTCTGGTTTCGAATCGCGAAAAGAGCTTCCTGGCAGAGCCTGATCGATGTGCGTAAAACATTTGCCAACGCCGATGCCGTGGAAAAATGGACAGTATTCAACATCAAAGGAAACAAGTATCGGCTCATCAGCGAAATCAACTACAAGCACCAGCGCGTCTACATTCGACACGTGCTTACGCACGCTGAATACGATCAGGAGAAATGGAAGAAATGAGTACTGCAACCAGCCGTCCAGAATACGCTGATCTACTGTCCAGGACTCTGCCGTCCGTGATCCACAGCGAAAAGGAGAATGAGCGGCTCTTGGGGATGCTGGAGAAACTAGACCAAAAGGGGAAACTCTCGCCGGCGGAAGGCCGTTTGGCTGAGTTGCTGACGCTACTCGTGGAAGACTTCGAAGAGAGGGCATACGCCCTGGAGCCGGCCAGCCCGCTCGCGGTCCTGAATGAGTTGATGGAGGCGAACGGTTTGAAGCAGAAGGATCTGGTTGATGTGTTCGGAACTCCGAGCATCGTTTCCGAAGTCTTGAATGGGAAACGCGGCTTGACCGTCGAACATATCAAAAAACTTAGTGCACGTTTCCATGTTTCGCCGGAAGTATTTCTTTAAGGATCGGTTCAGTCTGGCTTTTGACCTAACAAAGCCCTGATTATTTGTTCCCATTCCGATTCGAACGATTCCCGCGACACGGGCTTGCCGGCCCGGCTATACCAATACGCAGCATTCGAAGCGTCGCCTTCTTTGCGGTGAAGGTAGGCATGGACCCAGGAACCCGCTGGGCCCTCGTCCTGCTGGGCCGACTCATGGGCTTTGGTCCAATCGCCCTTAGCGTCCCACCACAAACCGACGAGCGCGAGCGACAATTCGCGCGGAGGTTGGGTTGCGGCGAGCGATTTTGAAAATTCTTCGAAGTCCATAAGGTGATTCTGTCTTCTGATAAATCACTAGTCAGGCGCCTGAGCTCCGGTGCGCTCCTGGACATGTGCAACTAAAGCTGAAAAACGTGGATCTCCATGCAGGGGAACTAAGAGTGGATCATTCTTCATGTCTAAGGCAATACGCGGCGCCAGGCCATGATCGACGGAATCTCGGAGAAGCGAAAATGCTTCATCTTTCCGATCGTTGCGCGCCAGGACCGTCGCGAGGTCATATTTGGCGGATGCGGTCTCGGGCTGGTTCGGCCCAAGCACACGTTGCGCTACCTCGATGGCATGGCGAAGCGATTTTTCCGCGTCTTCGTCGTGGTGCTGGTCTCGCTGAAAGTCTCCCAGATTCAGCATGGCATGGACAGTTGAAAGGTCCTTTTCACCATCAACTTTCAATTGAAGCTGCAATGCCTGGAGTTGTAATTGTTCGGCCTCAGCCGGCTGTCCACTCTCGGCGAGCATGATCGCCTGGTTGTCCATGGTGATGAGCGTGGCGTGTGCCTCCGGGCCCAGAATGCGTTTTTGTTTCTCGAGAACTTCAGCGTTCAGACGGACTCCTTCTGCACATTTATTTTCCTGGCACAGGGTGAATGCCAGCTCGCTCTTGCTGGCCAAAGTATCGCGGTCGTCGGGACCGAATGTGCGTGTTTGCGTCGCCACCAGTTCACGCTCGACCTTTTCAGCTTCGGCAATGTGGCCCTGTTGCAGCAGCGACCATGCCAGGTCGTGCGCAGTCAGCAGAGTCTCGCGGTCTTTCTGCGCTCCGGCTGCGTTTGCGGCGCCAATTCCGCCTTCGAACATCGATTGCGCGCGTGCGTAAAGACCCTGATACATATAGGCGCGACCAATTACATGCATCATGCTGGTTTTGAGCTCAGGATCTTTGGCGAGGCCGGTATTGATTTCCTTGGCCGCTTTATCGAGAAGCTCCCTCGCGGTCGCGTTACCGCCGGGCTTTTCGTTTGGATCGGAGATCTTGAAAATACCGGTCATGAATTCCGCTATGCGATCCGCGCGATCGCGCTCGCGAATTGTCTTTTGCAGTTGCATGGTTTGGGCAACAGCAAACCCAACCAGCAATACCGCGAGCATAGCTGCGATGCCGACGCCTACTCGATGCCGACGGACATACTTTCGCGCTCGATATGTGAGGCTCGCCGGCCTCGCGGTCACAGGCTCATGCCGGAGGTAATGGTTGATATCGTCGGCCAACTCCGACGGGGTCCTGTAACGGCGCGAACGGTCACGCTCGACCGCCTTCATTGTGATCCAGTCGAGATCGCCACGTAGAAGGTTGCTAAGTTGCTTCGGTTCGCTGCTGCGAGACTCTGCTCTGGCGATAGATGTGGCTGGGTCTATTCCGAGCTTCGTGCTCGGACGCGGAGGGTCCTGCTCCCGCAAAACGCGCATCATTTCGTGGAACGGCTTCTTCTTCCACGCTTCCGAATCGAATGGCGGAACTCCGGTGAGCAGGACGTAAAGAACAACGCCCAACGAATACACATCAGTCCGGGTGTCGATGTCCTGGCCTGCGGGATCGCACTGCTCGGGGCTCATGTAGCCCGGTGTGCCAACGAAAGAGCCTGCGCGAGTCAGGAACGAATCTTCGGCTGATGTGCTGTCAAGAGCCTTCGCAAGGCCGAAATCAATGATTCGCGGCACTGGCTTGCCGTCAATTTCCGCAACCAGAATGTTGGCTGGCTTCAGATCGCGGTGAATGATGGCTTTTTGGTGCGCATGCTGCACGCCTTCGCAAACTCTTCTGAAGAGTTCGAGGCGATCGCGGATTTTGAGCTTCTTCTGATCACAATAATCCGTGATCGGAACGCCGGGCACGTACTCCATGACGAAGTACGGCTGACCTTCTGGCGTTGCGCCCGCGTCGAAAACCTTTGCGATAGAGGGGTGGTCCATGACGGCGAGCGACTGGCGCTCAGCCTGAAAACGATGAATCACCGCATCGTCGTAGACTCCCCAGCGAATCAGTTTGAGTGCTACGCGGCGGTGAATTGGCGAGGTCTGTTCCGCGAGCCAGACCTGCCCCATGCCGCCCTCACCGATTTTTTCGATCAGATGATAAGGACCGATATTGTGCGGACTCGCGCTTTCCTGGGCACGCAACGACCATGGATGTTGCGACAATTCGCTGGATGAATCATGCGCCTCGAGCAAAGACTCGATTTCCTGGCGCAGTGATTCGTCGTCGCGGCATGCTTCGCGTAAGAATTGCGCACGCTGGCGTGGATCACGTTCGAGCGCGGCCCCGAAGAGTTCCTTAATTCTTGACCATTGTTCCTTTGTTTCCACCGTCGTCTCTCTTGGCGTGTTTCATATGGCGCGACAACCAGGCGCGCGCCATGCTCCAATCGCGCTTCACCGTGGCGGGTGAGATTCGTAGAACGGATGCGGTTTCTTCTACGGTAAGGCCGGCGAAGAAGCGCAATTCAACGATCCGTGCCTGCTGGGGATCGCGCTCAGCCAGCCGGCTGAGGCCATCGTCGAGTACCAACACGTCCACTTCGTGGCTCTTTGCCGCGTCAACGTCATCTTTGAGGGCGATCGTGCAATCAGCGCCCCGTTTGGCGGCGCCGTGACGCCTAGCATAGTCAACCAGAATCTGCCGCATCAGGTTCGCCGCGATGGCCACGAAGTGATTGCGATTCTCCGTCGGGAAGGGGCCCTGTTCAACCATCCGCAGGTACGCCTCGTGGATCAGCGCCGTAGTCTGCAGGGTATGGCTGGATCGCTCACCCCTGAGGTAGTGGTGTGCCAGGCCATGCAGTTCGTTGTACACCATTGGAACCAAAGCCTCTAGCGCCTTCTCATCACCTGAATTCCATCGGGCGAGCAAATCGTGAACGGAGTGGGGCGGCACCTGTGGCATAAACACCGCTCTGGGGGCGGATGGAGCAAACAATAGTCTCCATGATACGGCTAGTCAATACAGGCCTTCCTTGTCAGTCAGGGTTCAGGAAATTTCAAGGAGCGAAGATTTTTGAGCCCGTTTCCGGGTGCAATCCGCTTTAGTCAATAGGGGGTAATGCGGTTCATGAAAAAGTTACTTGCTTTGCTTTATGGGATCGTCGCGTATGTCTTCTTCTTCGCCACGTTCCTTTATGCCATTGGTTTTGTGGGAAATATCGGAGTTCCGAAGTCCATTGACACCGGAACGGGAGGGCCGGTGGCCGCGGCAGTTGTGATTGACGCGATATTGTTAAGCCTTTTCGCCCTGCAACACAGCATCATGGCGCGTCAGGGCTTCAAACAGCGCTGGACGCGTGTGGTTTCATGGCACGTTGAGCGGAGTACATTCGTTCTGGCGGCAAGCGCAGTGTTGGCGCTGCTTCTGTGGCAGTGGCGGGCGATACCGGACAAAGTTTGGGACGTAAGTGGGACCACGCTCGGCAGCGCGTTCCTGGTGACGTTCTGGCTGGGATGGGGAATCTTGCTCGTCTCAACGTTCCTGATCAACCACTTCGAGTTGTTCGGGTTGCAACAAGTCTGGTCGTACGTTCGGGGTGCGAATTTCCACCAGCCGGATTTCAAGGCACCGTCGTTGTACAAAGTCGTGCGACATCCGATTTACCTCGGTTTCGTGATTGCTTTCTGGTCGGCTCCTGTGATGACGGTTGGGCATCTCCTGTTTTCGGTCGCAACTACCGGCTACATTCTGGTAGGTATCTACTTCGAGGAACGTGATCTGATCAGGGCCTACGGTCAGGCGTATCGCGACTATCGGGCACGCGTCCCAATGCTGGTCCCTCTGTTCAAGGTGCGTTCATCTGCGGAGAGCGGTCAAGAGCAAGTGAAGGGGCGGAGTACGGCCGCTTGAGTGAGGGATGGTCTTTGATTTGCAGGATAGATTGGTGAAAGCATTTGACCAGTCTCGCGCCTGAAATGTTCAGCATTGAGTTAGAGATCATTGCGCGAGCGGTGTAACGAAGAAATGTAGGAATGCACCATTAGATTCGGAAGTGGGGAACCCGGAGGGGACATGTTGTCAAAGTTGTGGATAGCGTCTGTTGCTGGAAAGTTTAGAGCAGGAAAGGTGACAGGTTCGAAAAGCCGGCGTGATCGACGGATTACGCTGTATGGTCTAGTGGTGGTGATTGTTGCGAGTGGCAGCGCCATTGCAGATATTTACCTGCCGAACCTGTTTCCATTTTTTAACTCCAGTGGTGTTGAGGCGACTTACAGTGCGCAGGGGCGGCTCGATGTGAGCGGGCCGTTCTTCCAGAGTTTAGGAACCAACGGAAGAAGCTGTGGAACGTGCCATACACCGGATTCTGCGTTTGGGTTGAGCGCCGCCAATGCGCAGGCCCGGTACCTGCTTAGCCATGGTAAAGATCCGCTGTTCGCGTCGATTGACGGTTCGACCTGTCCTACGGGGCCGGTGAATAACAGCCTGGTGGTGCGGAGCGGCCTCATCCGCGTCGGCATCGACCTGGCCACAAGCGGGAACAGCGTTCCGCAATATACGATCACAGCGGCTGGAGACCCATATGGCTGCGCGATCGTTCCCAAAGCTTCAGGTCAACAGGAGGTCTCGGTTTACCGGCGCCCCTTGCCGAGCACGAACCTCAAATTCCTGAGCACGGTCATGTGGGACGGCCGCGAGTCGGCATTTCCGCTGAACAACAAGCAGACCTATACCGCGAACCTGACAGCCGATCTCACGCAACAGGCGTTCGATGCCACTATGGGGCATGCGCAGGCTGCACAGGCCCCATCGGCAGACCAGTTGAAAAAGATTGTGGCCTTTGAGATGTCTCTCAATTCTGCGCAACTAGCCGATTTCGGCGCCGGCGATCTGTCAAGGCATGCGAATGGAGGGCCGCGCTTCCTGGCTTCACAAGAGTACTACCCAGGTATCAATGATTCTCTTGGTGGCGATCCGGAAGGAGACTCGTTTAATTCCAGCGCGTTCACGCTGTTTTCTTCGTTCCAGGATTCGCGAAACGAAGAGCGAGCCTCGATTGCACGAGGTGAGCAAATTTTCAACACACAGCCGCTAACGATCAGTAATGTACCAGGGTTGACGACTGGCGATGAGCAGATCATGGGGACCTGCAGCACCTGCCATGATTCACCTAACGTCGGGAATCACTCCTTCCCGCTGCCGTTAGACATCGGCACGAGTCACTCGCTGGAGTATGAGACCGATCCCAACATCGTTGCCGCGCTTCAGGAGCTGCGGCCGCCGAAGTTCCCGGTATACGAATTGACGTGCACGCAGGGGTCGCTTGCAGGAAACACTTACTACACAAGTGACCCTGGGAAAGCGCTGATTTCCGGCCAGTGTAGCGATATTGGCCGCATCAAGGGGCCGGTGCTGCGAGGTCTGGCCGCGCGTGCGCCTTACTTCCACAATGGATCGGCAGCCAATCTGCGAGAGCTGGTGAATTTTTATGATCGCCGATTCCAGATCGGGCTAACGCAGCAACAGATGCGAGACCTGGTCAATTTCTTGCAGAGTCTGTAATCGTTTAGGTGTTTGACCTCGAACCACAAGGGGCCGGACGCTGTTGGATACACCAGGAACCGGCCCCTGATGAGCACGATCTCGAGTCACCCACGGGTGGGTTCAGCATAGGCTCCAAGCGATGTTTTAGAATGCAAACCGCAACGGTTTGCGATGCAAAGAGTCCTACAACTCGACTCCCGAGACAACGTACTCATTGCACTCACCGATCTCAACGCGGGTGAGACGGTCGCTCTCGATGGCGCGGAGTACTCGCTCGTCTCGAGAGTTCCTGCTAAACACAAATTCGCTACAGAAGATTTGCCCGCCGGAGCTGACGTTTTGATGTATGGCGTCCTGGTAGGAAAGACTTCGCGCGCGGTGCAACGTGGCGAGGCACTCACACTCACAAATCTTCGGCACGAGTCACAACCGTTTCACGAGAAATCGGAAGAGTTCCGTTGGAAGGTTCCAGACATCTCGCGATGGCGCGAGCGCCGGTTTCTTGGCTACGCGCGTTTCGATGGGCAGGTGGGCACGCGAAATTACTGGATCGTGGTTCCCCTGGTTTTCTGCGAAAACCGAAACATTCTGAATTTGAAGCAGGCGTTTGAAGAAGAGCTTGGCTTTGCTGCGCCGCAACAGTATCGGAAGCAGGTTGCCGAGCTGGCGCAGCTCTATCGTGAAGGAAAGGTTGAGCAGATCAAGGGCCATGCGGCGCCGCAAAATGGCGACGGCCAATCAGCCAAAAAGCTCTTCCAGAATGTCGACGGCATCCGGTTCCTTCTGCACGAAGGCGGATGTGGCGGAACCAGAGAGGATGCGACCAATCTTTGCGGGCTGATCGCAGGTTACATCAACCACCCGAACGTAGCTGGCGCGACGGTGCTGAGCCTCGGATGCCAGCATGCGCAAATCAGTATTCTTCGAGAGCAACTTAAATCGAGGAATCCGAAACTCGAGAAGCCACTGGTGATTGTCGAGCAGCAAAAGAGCGGGACCGAATTCACCATGATCTCCGATGCTATTCGCCGCACATTTGAAGGATTGATGGAAGCCGACAAGGCCCGGCGAACTCCCGCGGAATTGGCACAGTTGTGTGTCGGCCTGAAATGTGGCGGATCGGACGGCTTTTCAGGTCTTTCAGCGAACCCGGCGATTGGGCACACTTCGGACCTTCTGGTCGCGCTTGGCGGACGCACTATCCTTTCGGAGTTCCCGGAGCTGTGCGGCGTGGAACAGGAGCTGATCAATCGTTCGGTGTCGAAAGAAGTCGGTGATCGCTTCATTCACCTGATGCAGGCGTATTCAAATCGCGCAAAGGCCGTCGGCGCTGGTTTTGACATGAATCCGTCGCCGGGGAATATGCGCGATGGCTTGCTCACGGATGCCATGAAATCGGCGGGGGCGGCGAAGAAGGGCGGTACTGCGCCGGTTAGCGCCGTGCTCGACTATCCGGAATACTCAAGTGCTCCGGGACTGCATTTGCAGTGCACGCCAGGGAATGACGTCGAGTGCGTGACGGCACAAGTTGGCGCGGGCGCGAGTGTTGTGTTGTTCACCACAGGACTTGGCACGCCGACGGGCAATCCTGTTGCGCCGGTGGTCAAGCTTTCTACCAATACGGCGCTTGCGAACCGGATGCCCGACATCATCGATATCGACACCGGGCCGATCATTTCCGGAGATTCAACGATTGAGAAAATGGGCGAACAGATACTCGATCTCGTAGTGCGCGTCGCCAGCGGCGAAGTTCACACCAAAGCCGAACAAAAAAATCAGCAGGACTTTATTCCGTGGAAACGAGGAGTGTCCCTCTGAACGCGGCCGGCGGCAGTGAGTTTCGCCTTGACGGAAAAGTCGCGGTTGTGACCGGCGGCGGCAGCGGGATCGGGCGAGCCATCGCGCTCAAGTTTGCTCAGAACGGCGCCAGAATCGAGATTCTCGACACCAACGAGAAGGATGCACAGGCGGTCGTCGCGGAAATATCAAAGTCAGGCGGAACTGCATTTGGCCATCGCGCGGACGTCACGCAGCAGGCTGAGGTCGTCTCCAAGTTTCAGGAAATTGCGAAAAGGAAGAGGATCGACATCCTGGTGAACAACGCGGGCGTGTCGCACATCGGAAATGTCGAGACCACGACCGAAGAAGATTTCGATCGCGTACTTCGCGTCAATGTGAAGGGATACTACAACTGCACTCGCGCCTGTATTGGACACATGAAAAGTGCCGGCGGCGTGATCCTGAACATTGCCTCCGTCGCGGGCTCAACGGGGATAGCCGACCGCTTTGCCTATTCCACCAGCAAGGGCGCGATCATTGCGATGACGTACTCCGTTGCTCGCGACTACATTCAACACAAGATCCGCTGTAATTGCATCTCGCCGGCGCGCGTACACACGCCATTTGTGGACGGGTATTTGAAGAAGAATTATCCGGGACGCGAGCAGGAAATGTTCGAGAAGTTGGCTAAGACGCAGCCAATCGGACGAATGGGGAAACCGGAAGAGGTCGCGTCTTTGGCGCTGTTCCTGTGTTCCGATGCGGCGTCGTTCATTACCGGAACCGACTATCCTCTGGACGGCGGCTTCATGAATCTGCACGGGTAAGTGATAAGCGCGTGGACCTTCAACTCAAAGATAAAGTCGTCGTGGTTACGGGCGGCGCAAAAGGGATTGGCGGCGCCATTGTGCGTGCGCTGGCTGCCGAAGGCGCAGTGCCGGTCATTGTCGATCGCGATGTTGAGGCAGGGAACCAGATTCATTCGAAAATTCCGCGAAGCCAGTTGATAATTGCGGAGCTCACAGAGGCCGAGGGTTGTTACGCGGCGGTGCAGAAGACAATCGAAAAGCATCGCCGTCTCGATGGGTTGATCAACAATGCCGGGATCAATGACAAAATCGGCCTGGAACATGGAAGCCCCGAACATTTTATAGAGTCGCTGGGGCGAAACCTGCTGCACTACTACAACCTGGCGCACTATGCGCTGCCGCATCTGAAAAAATCGCGCGGCAGCGTTGTGAACATTGCTTCAAAGACGGCGCTGACCGGTCAGGGTGGTACATCGGGCTACGTGGCTTCAAAGGGCGCAATTCTCGCGCTGACCCGCGAGTGGGCGGCGGAACTGCTCGACTATGGAATCCGCGTGAATGCGGTCATTCCGGCTGAAGTGATGACGCCTCTTTACCGCCAGTGGTTGAGTACATTTTCCAATCCTGAAGAGAAATTGCGAAGTGTGGTCAACAAGATTCCATTGGAGAAGCGGATGACTACGCCGGAGGAGATTGCTGCGATGGTGGCCTTCTTACTTTCTGCGCGCGCCAGTCATATGACGGGTCAACATGTCTTCGTAGATGGTGGATACGTGCATCTCGACCGCGCTCTGACGTAGATGCCGAAGTGGGCCGACGATTATGAACCAACGCTTCTGCCTGACACTCGACCTGAAAAATGATTCGGCATTGATCGCCGAGTACAAGAAATATCACGAGAAAATTTGGCCGGAGATAACGGAGAGCATCAAGAGTTCCGGAATCCTGGACATGGAAATTTATCTGCTCGGCACGCGTATGTTCATGATCATGGAAGTCGATGAGAGTTTTTCCTTCGAAAAGAAATCGCGCGCCGATCAGCACAATCCCAAAGTTCAGGAATGGGAGAGGCTCATGTGGCGCTTCCAGCAGGCGCTTCCGGAGGCAAGGCCGGGCGAGAAGTGGCTGCTGATGGAGAGAATCTTTAAGCTCGAATAGCTGCCAAGATAACTTCCCGCAGGTGCGAGCGCCTGAAAGCGTTCAAGTTGTAAACGGCAACTATCTACGCGGCTGAGGTTGTGTGATGGTTGGCTACGCTCGATGCGGAGGCCCGGTGCGCGGGGAGCATGACGCTAACGGTTGTGCCAGTCGTGCCGGATTGGATTTCAAGGCGGCCACCGAGTTCATGCAGCCGCTCCTTCATTCCGTCGATGCCAACTCCGCTGCTGGCGGCATCGTTTAGTTGCTCAAGCCGGTGCGAGGGAATTCCGCGGCCATTGTCACTGACATCGAGGCGAAGAAGACCGTCGTCGGCTTGCAAAGAGACGCGGGCCGAGGTGGCCTCTGAATGGCGATGGACGTTAGTCAGGGCCTCCTGGAGAACGCGAAAGAGGACCAGTTCGCAGTTCCGTGGCGGGCGGTCGAAGTCTTCGGGGATGTTGCATTCCGCCCGAATGCCGCTGCGCTTCGCGAATCCCTCGACGAACCAGCGTGCGGCGGAAGCAAAACCGGATTCATCGAGGAGTGGCGGATGCAGGAGATAAGAGGTAGTGCGAATCTCCTGCAGAGCTTCGTCGGCAAAATGGTTGAGTTCAGCAAGTAAATCCAGAATTTTCGGTTCGTCAGCGGCGATCTGCTGAATGGTGGCGCTGATCATCTTGATTGCAGCCAGAGTCTGACCGGCGGTGTCGTGCAGGTCGCGGGCGATGCGGCGGCGTTCTTCATCCTGAAGGTTCATGATGCGCAGCGAAAGTTGGCGCAACTGATTTTCCGCCTGCTTGCGCACGCTCACTTCCGACTCGACTCGCGCCAGTGCCTGGGTGAGTTCTTCCGTCCGCGCTTGTACGCGCCGGTCCAGCTCGTGGTGGGCGCTACGCAGGGCACTCTCGGCCCGCTCTCGCTCTGAAGCTTCAGACATCAATGCTGCGATGCTCCGGTTCAGCTCCAATCGTTTTCTGCGATTGGTCTCACCGAGAGCGATCAACACCGAGCAAACCAGAAAAAAACCGACGAAGCTGTGAATTTCAGACGGACGAATCAACGAAAGGGAATGACGGGGATCGATGAACCAATAGAAGACGCCGCAGAAGCCGACCATAGCACTCAGTATTGCCGGGCCGAGGCCGCATGTAATCGCGCAGTAGGCTACTGCGGCGTAAACGGTAACGTAAAAGGCGACATGGCCAAGAATCGGGTCAAGCAGCCAGCGCAACAAGACGGCGAGCACCGCCGTGGTCAGCGCCACGCCATAGCGCTCAAGCACAAAATCCTGCCGCATGGGGGAAAAGAATCGTGAAAGACGGGCGGCAAATGGGTAGCTCATGCTGGCCTCATACTGGAAGCTATATGCCAGATTAAACACCCTGGCCGAAAACGATCGCACGCAAAAGCGCGCGAGGGTAACCCGGGAACAAATATTCTAAGGCACAAACGCCGCAAGATTAATTTCGCGGCCTTTTTTGCGGATAGTTTCGGAGTTTATGGAAGGCCGCATCTGCTCATAACCTTCGGCCATGTAACAAAGGGCACGATCAAAGAACTGATTCAGCAGGCAGAGCAATTCCATTTCACCGTAGAGTTCCATGGGATTGCGCAGGAAACCCTGCTTCTGGAGAAAATCCCACAGGTATTCTTTGGTAAAAACCACGGCCCAGCAGGATTCAGAGATTGGAACGCCATGACGTGCGCGGCGTGTGGCCATTTCCGTGTAGCGCTTTTGAACGTCCCCCTCGGTCTTGGTCAGGAGCCACTCGCTCAGGTGCTGCAGCAGTTCCTGCAAAACTGCGAGTAATTCCGGTTCTGCAATCTTTTGCATATGGCGGGTTCGCGACGAAGAGCGGATTTTGGCAGCGAGCTCACGGGAAATCTGATCGGAGTGGGCTTCGATCAGGCGGATTAAGCGCAATGCGACCATTCTGTCCTCCGATGCAATGCCGCTATAGTGTGAGAGATGCCAGGCGATCTCCGGATGGTTGCAAAATAAATGCAACAGCGCGGCAAGCCACTAGTAGTGATTATATCGTATTACGATATAAATATGTAAATTTCAATTGTTTACGCCAGGTTGCCGGCGGAGGTACATGATTTCCGAAACAACACGCGAGTATCCGTCACAACCGCTGGTGGGGGTTGGCGCGATTGTGGTGGAGGGTGGCCGTGTTCTGCTAGTCAAACGGGGGAAAGAGCCCCTGCTCGGTGAATGGTCGATACCGGGCGGAATGCTGGAAACAGGCGAAACCCTGCGGCAAGGGGCAGAACGCGAGGCGAGGGAAGAAACCGGTCTGGTGGTTCGCGCGAGTGAACTCCTGGGCGTTTTTGAACGGGTGGTGCCCGAAGGAGGTGGGGAGAGCGGGCGCACACTTTATCACTACGTGCTGATCGATTTTCTTTGCGAAAGAATTTCAGGCGATGTCTGCGCCGGGGGCGACGCCGCTGACGCGCGCTGGTTCACCCCCGAGGAAGTTGCCAAAATACCTCTGGCGGCGGATACCGCTTCAGTTATTCACCTGGGATTTACGAAGTGCGGTCATTAGCTTCCCCATGTGCTTCAGCGGATTCGTGCCAGGTATTACCGCAGGTGTGGCAGGTCCAACCACTCCGCTGCATCGGGATCGGAAAATTGACGAAGAGACTTCCGTACGCGATCGGCTTGTATAACTCTTCAAAATTGATGTCGAGCGATTGACATTTTGGGCAACGAGGCTGCTGGTATTCTGCAACGCCATCGAAATTGATTTCTTCAGGAATCGGTTGGTCAAGAACCTGGTTTGCCGGGTTTGCGTCTTCTGCTGCCACGAGCAGCTTTACCCCGCCCACCAGGTTCGACCATAGCCAATCCATGCGTACCGTATTGTTGTCGGCCAGGTAAGACTCGATTCCTTCCGATGCAAGTTTGCCCTGGGCAAGCAGTGCTTCGGGAAGATCGCGGAAACGCTTCAGCATAGTGAGATTTCTGATTTCAGGAGTTTCCGGTTGCAACGAGGGATCAGGCTCAGGAAACTCGAGGTCACGTCGATCGAACTCATCTTCGAGGGCCTCCCACGCTGGTTCACTGAGACCCGCTGACTGGAGGGCCAGCTCGAGCAGCTCGCCGTCGCTCATACTCCGATAACGAGTGGCAAATTCCTCTTTGTCGAATTCAAAGTCACTCATCCCCAAAATCATACCAAGGGCGCGCAAAAGCAGAACGGCCCGCAAGCTTTGTGCCTGCGGGCCGCCCGGTGGACTGTTTGGGTTTGACCAAGAGGTGGTCACTCGTAAGGCATCCGTGAAGGATGCTGTGGCCACTTCGGCGAACTCCGGGCCCCGGCACGACCTGATGCCGGGCGGATTCGGATCCAACCTCACCGCTTTGAGTTGCGAAGGTCTTAGAGCAACCGCCCTAAGTCTCAGCCACCTCACCTGGTCTATGGATACATCTACTGCCACTTTCAGAACTTGTCATCAGACCACCTCCTTTCCGGTGTAGTTAGAGAATAGTACACAAGGAACTCAGGATCAAGAGATGAGGAGTTCATGGGTTGGTGCCTGGGGAGGTTTCAAAGTTTCAAGATCAATTCTTCTGAACCAACGCTTCCGCGGGCGAATGCGGCTGGATTTGAAACCTTGAAACTTCTGAAACCTTGAAACCTTAAGACTTGAAACCTTTTATCATGATGGTGCATGGCGGACACGTACATTCTCGGAATTGAGAGCTCGTGCGACGAAACAGCGGCGGCGGTGGTGCGTTCGGGTGAGCAGTTGATCTCGAATGTGGTGGCTTCGCAGATTGCGACTCATCAGCCATATGGGGGAGTTGTGCCGGAGCTGGCGTCGCGGGAACATTTGCGGGCGATTGTTCCGGTGGTGCGGCAGGCACTGGCGGAAGCAGGGAGGACGTACGAGTCAATTGATGCGCTGGCGGTGACGCAGGGGCCAGGATTGGCGGGAGCGCTGTTGGTCGGGATCAGTTATGCGAAGGCGCTGGCCTTTGCACTCGAAAAGCCGCTAATTGCGGTGAATCACCTTGAAGGACACATTCACGCGGTGCTGCTGGAAGAGAGGCAGAAGGGGAATCGGGAGCTGCGGTTTCCGGTGCTGGCGCTCGTGGTTTCAGGCGGGCACACGCATCTTTATTTGGCAGAGCGTCTTTCGCTCGACGAAGGTGGCGAGAGCTGGTCGTACGACAACATCGGGCATACGCGCGATGATGCCGCGGGAGAGGCATTCGACAAAGTCGCGAAGCTGCTGGGGCTGGGGTATCCGGGTGGGCCGGTGATCGACAGGCTGTCGAAGCACGGAGACCCGCGAGCGGTGAAGTTTGGGACGGCACAGATCAAGCATCCGGAGAGGAAAACTCGGTCAGGAGTTCCCACCCTAGTCGCAAAACCGGCGAATAAGGGTGCGCCAACCGTAGAAGAGCGGACAGCCGCCCTTACACGTTTTGATTTTTCTTACAGCGGGATAAAGACGGCAGTGCTGCGGTATGTAGAAACACATGGACTGGCAGCTTCGATCGAAGCACGGCGGAAGGCCTTGGCAGGAATTGTTAAACCAAAGCTTGAGGATTATCTGGCGAACTGCGATAAGCAGACGCTGGATCTGGTCGCGTCCTTCCAGCGGGCAATGGTGGAAGACCTTGTGACGAAGACGTTGGCAGCCGCCCGGGAGTACGACGTTGCGACCTTGTTCGTGACCGGCGGAGTGGCGGCGAACAACGAACTGCGGCAGACGTTTGAGCAGGAGGCTGCGCGCGAAGGGTTGCCGGTGTTGTTTCCTTCGCGTCCGCTGTCGACTGACAACGCGGCAATGATTGCTGCGGCGGCGTATCCGAAATTTGTGGCAAGGGGTTTCGCTGCAATGGATTTTTCGGCCGAGGCGGGGATGGCGCTGCGGTAGCAGTCAGCACTTAGCATTCAGCACTCAGCATTCAGTCACAGCCGGAGCATAAACGCAGAATCCTAGACTGATCCTTACTCCGATTCGACCCCGCCTGTGCTTTTGTCATTCCGAACTGCTTTAGCGGTGAGGAATCTGTTCTGCAATCCAAGCAGCAGGTTCCTCGTTGTCTCGCATGGCTTGACGCCTCGGAACGACAATCTGCGAAGGGCGCGCGCTCATGACTGAAGGTGCGCTCATTCACACTATCCTTCCTTCAGCTTCGTTTCTTCAATCATCATGTCTTTGAACTCGCTGGATTCGAAGACGTCGCCGCACTCCAGGCACTCGACAAATTCGGCGTCCTCTTCGCGGGCAACTACACGGACACGGGGATGCTTGCACTGTTTCACGTCGGTTCTCTTTTCGGCAGATTGCGAAGGGCGGGATTGAGTCATAGATTCCGGTCCGGCTACCGGGCCTGAGTCGCCCCGAGTGGCACTTTGCGCCGGAATTGGCGGTATTTTTAGACGGAAAAATGGCGTTGTCAAGCACAGAATGTAAATAGATTGTCGAAGCGCATTGATGGGTAACAGTTACTCTCGTCCGAGACAACGCGAGACATTTCTTCGCTGCCGATACAATCTCTTCGTGGCGGACGAATCTCAAGACGATTTTTTTGCGCGCGCTGCCGAACGCATTCAGAAATTTATTCTGGTGATTGGGACGGCTGCCCTGGTAACAGCATTCGCGTATTTCGGCTGGCGGATCGGGATCGGTTTTGCACTGGGGGCTGGAATCTCGTTCTTAAATTTTCACTGGCTGAGAAAGATCGTGGCGGGGTTGGCTGAGTTGACGATCGCTTCTGGAAGCGCGGCGAGCCGTGGAATGGTGCATCGGTTTGTGCTGCGTTATCTTTTGATGGCCGTAGTTGCCTTTGCTATACTTACTGTTTCCCGCGAGAGCCTATATGGATTTTTTGCGGGCTTATTTCTGCCCGTGGCGGCGATCTTGTGCGAAGCCGGGTACGAGGTGTACAGAGTGGCTAGTGGTCAGTGACTAGTGGCTAGTCTCTGATTCGGCTTTACTGACCACTGATCACTAGCCACTAGCCACTGACTTTCATGCCTGAACAACTCTGGTTTACTCAAATTCTGAATCATGCATTTGCCGGCCCGGTAGCGGCGCTGTTGCGCGGTCTCGGTATTCAGCCGGCATACCCGCAGGCGCCAATCACGAACGTTGTTTCCATGGAAGTACTCGTCCTCTGCATCCTGCTCGTTTTCTTCATTCTTCTGCGCACGCGCCTGTCGGTCGAAAGCCCCGGCGGCATTCAGCACATTTTTGAGAGCTTTCAAGGGTTCGTGGAAGAGGAAAGTCACAACATTATTGGACATGGAAGCGAGAAATTCACGGCTTTTCTGGTCGCACTCGCGCTGTTTATTCTGATTGCCAATTTGTTCGGTGTGATCCCCAGCCTTGAATCGCCCACCGCTTCGCCTGTTGTCCCGCTGGGACTGGCTCTTTGCACTTTCGGCTACTACCAGGCACAAGGCCTGCGGAAGAACGGCATTGGATATCTGAAGCAGTTTTTGGGCCCGGTGTGGTGGCTTTCGCCGCTGATGCTTCCGCTTGAAATCATCAGTCACCTGGCGCGGTTGCTATCGCTGACGATTCGTCTCTACGCCAACATGTTCGCCGGCGAGCTGGTCACGCTTGTCTTTTTGTCACTGATTCCTGTTTTCATACCTATCATATTTTTGGGGCTGCACATCTTTGTTGCGCTGTTGCAGGCGTACATTTTCATGCTGCTGGCAATGGTGTACCTGGCGGGTGCAGTGGCAACCGAACACTAGTCCGGCAATTGGTTCATTGGCTTCATCGCCGCTTCAGCGTGAGGGCGCTTGCACGGTAGCGTCAACCACCCACTGGCGGCAATTCATACGAGGAGAAAGCAAATGCGTGGTTTAACCAAAATGTTCATGGCACTCGCAGCGATGTGCTTCGCTGTACCTGCCTTTGCCCAAGGTGCAGGTGCTGCCGCGGCGAATCCCACAAACTGGGTCGCGGCGGCGGCTGTGATTGCGATGGCAATCGCTTCTGCGGGTTGCGGGGTCGGGCAGGGAAGAGCGACGGCGTCGGCTGCGGAGGCGATGGCCCGGAACCCTTCAGCACGTCCGGCGATCCAGTTCGCGCTGATCTTCGGTCTCGCGCTGATTGAATCGCTCGCGCTTTACACGCTGGTCATTATTTTCTTGAAAGCGAAGTAGTTTCTCTGTGGCATTTTCTCGGTGCTCACTGTGTCCTCTGTGGTTAGACTTCAAAAGCCAACCACAGAGGGCACGGAGTTACACGGAGGTTTTCACAGAGGTTCCTGCCTGCATGTCCTTTTCGCTTGACCATCTCGGGATTGCCGTAAAGTCTCTTTCCGCCGCCAAAGGCATCTACGAGAAAATCGGGCTGCGGCTTTCGAAAGAAGAATTCGTCGCAGGCGAAGAAGTGAAAGTAATCATGGTTCCGGTTGGCGAGACGCGGCTGGAGCTTCTGGAGCCTACATCCGACGATTCTGTTATCGCAAAATTCATTGCGAAGCGCGGCGAGGGGCTGCATCATATTTCGTTGCGCGTGCCTGATCTGGTCAGCGCAGTGCGAAAACTTAAGGCAGACGGTGTGCGGCTGGTGTCCGACGAAATTAAAATCGGCGCTGGCGGGCATCGCTATGTTTTTATCCATCCTGCGAGCGCGTCTGGCGTGCTGATTGAACTGGTCGAAGCCAGCCATTAGCCTGCTCTCTTGCTCATCTTCCTATGCTGATTCTCGGAGTGGACACGTCGGGTAAAAACGGAGGAATCGCGCTGGTGGAGTTCGTGGACGGGGAAGCGCGAACGCTTGAGATAGCTCCTCTTGAGGGCGGAACCTTTTCCGCGCAATTGATTCCGCAAATTTCCGCCGCGCTTGGCAAGCACAACCTTACGAAAAACGATATCGACGGATTTGCGGTGGTCTCAGGACCGGGTTCATTTACCGGACTGCGAGTGGGGCTTGCGGCGATCAAAGCATTGGCGGAAGTCTTGCGGAAGCCGATTGCGGCAGTGTCGCTGCTCGAAGCAGTTGTGCGAGCATCGGAAAAGCGCGGAGACGTGATTGCGGCGCTGGAAGCGGGACGGGGCGAGGCTTACGTTGGGGAGTTTGTGGTCATAGACGGCAAGCTGACGTTACACGGGCAGGGGCTGGTTGCGATTGCCGAGCTGGTGTCTTCAAATCGAGCCGAGATTGTGACGCCGGATGCGAAGGTTGCGGATGCCGCGCGCGGACGCGTGACGAGTGTCGAGTATCCGAAGCCAGATTTTATTGCGCGGCTTGGGTTCGAAAAAATTCGGGCGGGCGAGACGATTACCGCGGTAGAGCTTGATGCGAATTACATCCGGCGCAGCGATGCGGAGATCAAGTTTGTGGTGCATTGATTTCTTTGTAGTTAAATTTTTGAAAAGCTTTTAACCGCAAAGGGCGCGAAGGACGCAAAGAAAGCCAAGGGCATTCGAGCTCAGGTTTCTTTGCGCGCTTTGCGATGACCTTGGCGAGCTTTGCGGTTAGATTCTGGAAAGCTTTTAACCGCAAAAGGACGCGAAGCACGCAAAGAAAATCAAATACCAAAGCTTTTAACCGCAGAGGACGCAAAGAATACAGAAAGAACGCGGAGAATGCCCGCAGAGCGATTCGGTGCAAAATCCGATGCGCTGACTATATAAAGGACAACTCGGGCGAAGATCATCTCGTGAGAGCCTTCCGGACAATCATTACGCGCGCGCTGTACACGCTGCCGGTTCTGTGGCTCGTTGTCTCGGTTGTATTTCTTCTCATTCATCTGGTCCCTGGCGATCCCATTTTGCAGATGCTCGGTGAGGGCGCGCCAACCGCGGATATTGCGGCTACCAGGCATGCCTATGGCCTCGATGTTCCGCTCTGGCAACAATATGTGCACTACTGGGGCGGAGTTCTGCATGGCGATCTTGGGCCGTCGCTGCGCTTCAATCAAAGCGTGGGCGGGCTCATATTGCAGCGATACCCGTACACGCTGCAGTTGACGATTGCGTCGTTAATTGTAGCTATCCTGATTTCGATACCGGCAGGAGTGCGGTCGGCGCAACGGCGCGGAAGATGGGATGACAAACTGCTGAGCGTGGTGAGCCTGTTCGGATTGTCGTTTCCGAATTTTGCGCTGGGACCGATTCTGATTTTGTTTTTTGCTATCAAGCTGGGGTGGTTGCCGGTGTCGGGATCAGGAGGATTGGAGCATCTGGTTCTTCCGGCGATCACCATGGGTGGAGCACTGGCGGCAATCCTCACGCGCATGGTGCGGACGTCGATGCTCGAAGAACTTGGGCAGGACTACATTCGAACGGCGCGGGCGAAAGGACTGCCGGAGCGGACGGTTGTGTATCGGCATGCGCTGCGCAACGCGATGCTGCCGATTCTAACTGTGCTCGGTTTGCAGTTCGGCGCGCTGCTCGCGGGCGCGATTGTCACCGAGAAGATATTTTCCTGGCCGGGCATCGGGCGGCTGACAATTGATGCGATCGGGAATCGCGATTACTTTCTGGTGCAGGGCTGCATTCTTGCGATCGGACTTACGTATGTGATCGTGAACCTTTTCACGGATTTGTTGTACTCGGTGGTGAACCCGAGGGTGGGGGGATAAGGCTGGGTGCTCGTTGCCGAGTTCATCGAAATATAATCCGAGCGCAGTCGGTTGGAACACCGCACTCGTTATACTCAACCCGATATGCAGAGTCTCTTCGACTTGTCTCAGCTAAGTTTCGATGAGTTCTTAAGTTTGTTTTTCGATCATGCCCCCGAAACCGAAGAACATTGGTACAACGATCCGGAGCTAACAAATTTCCACGACTTCGATGATGAAGGCGTATCCTCCCCAGCGGTCATCGTTGAACACATGACGCAACTATTCACGAATTTTGCGATCATAGCCGAGAAATTTTCGCCGCAACAGATGAATCTTGGGATCTGGGCAATGTTCAGCTTGGGAGCGTTTCGTCTGCAAAAGCACCTGTGGCTTCCATCTGTTCCCCTTGAGGAGAGACTAACCTGTATCCGCGCGATGTACCACGTGTACGCAGACTATGTTGCGAAGTGCACCGTTCCAGTGATAGAGAACTGTTTTGATATGTGGTGGGATTTTGTTGCAAATGGTTATTGGCAGCATTTGCACTTCAGCTTCAAGATAGAAGAAGGAGACGTCGCTTCGCTGGACGCGGAGCAAAAATCCCTATTGGACTGCATGTTTGATACGCTTAGCAAAATTTTGGAACTGCCAGACAAGAGGACTCAGGGGTTCGCCCTTCACGGCCTCGGGCATTTGCATCATCCGGGGGTCCGAGTTGTTGTTCAATCATTTCTGGACAGGCATCGAGGAGAGTTGCCAGCGGAGGCTGTGAGTTGGATCGAAGAGTGCAGAGATGGCACCGTAATGTAAGGTTTTTAAGAGTAGGTGTGGGTTAGCAATGTAGAAGTTGCACATCTTTAGAGGTGCGACCATGCGCGCAAATAGCTTGTTTCCGGCTGTCCTGATTTTGAGTGCAGTACTCCACGGCTGCAGTGCAACCAACGGGGGAAATGGGGGCGGGGGCGGAGGGAGCACAGTGGCTGCTCCAACCGTAAGCACGACGCCCGCACAAAACGGCGCGGTTATCGTCACTTTGTCGGCAAGCTCGGGCACATCGATTTACTACACTCTGGATGGGAATGCTCCCACCACATCATCGCCCCAGTACTTCGCTCCATTTCTTATCGCATCGGACGTGACGCTCAAAGCCATTGCTACCAGCGGAGGTGCGTCGAGCTCAGTCGCCAGCCGGGTATTTTCGCCGAACATCGTTTCGAACACGCTTGTATGGAGCGACGAATTTTCAAATACCGCCGGCACTCCAAAGCAGCCGGATGCTACTGTCTGGACCTACGACACTGGCAACAGCGGTTTTGGAAATCAGGAACTCGAAACCTACTGTGCGTGGGGATCGTCAACGCCACCGTGCAGCCTCACTAGCCCGAGTGAGTTCGTGGGAACGGACGGGTATCTGCACATCGTGGCGCAACAGCCGGTATCCACGGTGTACACGTCGGCGAGGCTGAAGACGCAGGGCCTATTCAGTTTCCGATATGGACGAATCGAATTCCGAGCAATGGTTCCGGAGGCGCAGGGATTCTGGCCGGCAGCGTGGTCGATGGGAAATAACATCACTACTGTGAATTGGCCGGGATGTGGCGAGATGGATGTGCTGGAGCGGGTGAACGCTGCTGGAAATCCCGATTGGAATGCCGGTTCAATTCATGGAACCGGATTTACCGGCGGCAACATCGGCACAACCTACAACTTCCCCAGCGGCCAGACGGCAGCACAGTGGCACACATATGGGATGATCTGGACGCCGGGAAGCGTGAAGTATTACATTGACGATCCCAACCAGCCGTATGCGAGCTTTACTCCTGCGAGTCTCAACAATCTGAGCGGGGCTGTGTGGCCGTTTGACGGCGGGCAGAGCAATTTCATCATCATCAACCTTGCGATTGGCGGAAGCTGGCCGGGAGCGCCTAATGCGAGTACGCCATTCCCATCGGAAATGCTGGTGGATTACGTGCGAATTTATACAAACTAGCTGTTTAGTCGTTGGTCGTTCGTCGTTGGCTATTCGCCGTGGTCAAAGGCGGGTGCGGCCTACGCCGGTTTTTCGTTTCGAAGCAAGGGCAGGTTTACGGAAGGTTGGTCCTCGCTGATCGGGTCGGCAATCGCTCGCAGTGGCGGATAATGTTCGAGCAGTGGTTCTGGCGCCAGCACGCGGCGGCCGGTCAGCATGTGTTTCAGTTGCAGCGCGTTGACTCCGGCTTTGGCTTCGAAGTGATTGTTGGCGACCACGAAAGTGATTTTTGCCTGTTCAGCAATTTCTTCCACGCGGTCCTTCCACCGCAATAACTCGTTCGCCTTATAGAGATAGTTGTAGCGGTCAGCGCATTTTTCTGCTTCGAACCACTGATCGTAGTTGCGGCCGTGCAGGCGGACGTAGCCGATGGAAGAGGTCACGTGGGTTGTCGGCTCGAGCGATTTGCCGAGCTGTGGCTGATCGATGTTGCAGAAGCTGACGTTGCGTTCGGCGAAGTAGTTGATAGTTTCCGGATTGTTCCACGTGGAGTGACGGACCTCGACGACGCGCGGATACTCGATGAACTGGCGCAACAGAGTTTCGAGATATTCGCGATTCAGTGAGGTGTTCTTGAACGAGACAGGGAATTGAATGAGCAGCGCGCCGAATTTTCCAGTTGCGGCGAGAGCTTCGAGACCTTCGCGGGCCAAGCGTTCGTCTTCGTCGTTCGGGCGAATAGAGACGGCTGAAGTCGGCTCGGTGGTGGCGAGCGGCGAATGCGTAAAAGAACGATGTAACTTCGCGGTGAACAGAAAGCCGGGGTTCACATCAGAAACGATCTTTGCCCAGAGCTTGGCAATTTCGGGCTTGATGTGGCCGTAGAAGGAAGTGTTGATTTCAACCACATCGAAGCAGCGGGCGACGAACTCCAGCGGATGCCGCTTCTTCCGCGACATTCCCGGCGGATAGAAAATGCCTTCCCAGTCCTTGTAGGAGAATCCTGCAGGACCAATGCGAATTGTCGAGGCATTGAGCACATATTTATTAGAACAGGGATGAACGAAAGATGGTAGGGCGGCGTGAACTCCGGCGTCCGCCGCGTGAGTTCCGCAATGTACGTCTTAAAAGTGTGACAAGGGTGGGCATGCTCAACAGCAGATTCCTCGCTTTACGCTCCGCCGGCGCTTCGGAATGACGTCGGTATACAAAAGGGAAGTTGGCCTACTCTAAAAATATGGGTAGCATTCGCACCACATCAGTAGAGCACCAATGCCACCCAATATGCTCCGTTCGGATATGTTGGCGAGCGCGAGTAGCAGACCCCGATGGAAACAGATTTTCGATTGCTATCGAGGAGCATTCTCGAGACGTTGGCCGGAACAGAACCTGCATCCATGGTGGTATAGAGCAGCAGGTGGGTCCCGGATGAGGCGTGGGCCGCGCGGAGCGAATCTGCGTGGGCCATGTCGCATGCGGTTTTCTGGAGAGAGATGTCCCTTCGTAGTTCGAGACGTGGCATTTTGGATTGCACTCGCGATTCTTGAACCGCATTGGTTACGATTTGCTGCATTTGTTGCGGCGAATAAATTTCGATACTCGAGGCAAAATCCTGAGTGACGTAAAGCATGTCTCCCTGGCGGAGAATGCCGAAGCCTGCGACGTTGAATTTGGGATTGAGCAGGTTGGCACGATGCCCCTCCGAGGTCATGAGCGCGTGATGCGCGGCATCGACGCTGTCGGCAAAGGCAACGTTTTCCGCAACTGCGTCAGCGTGCAGTGTGGAGACGGCAGCAATTCGATCCATCAGCGCTGGCTCGCCGACGAAACGATGAGAGAGCTCCTTGCGGGCAGCCATTACGGAGCAGTGACGGCGCGCAGCAAGGACGAGGGTATCGTCCTCCTTTAGGGGCGGGGCGCCAGCTTTGGCCCGCTCGGCGTTGGCTTTCTCGAAGAGTTCGTGTTCAGCGCGGGGGGCGTAGTTCGGGTCGTCAGCAGGGGCAGGTTGAGGAGAACTGCTCTGTGCGGTGACCAACAGAGGCCAGGCCGCAATCGCGAACAAGATAGTCAGGCGCAGAAGCGCGGAAAACCTGGCGAACATGGTGGCAAACTTGGCGCCGCTGTGGATAATTATCGCATTCATGCGAGATGCGAATTCAGAGCGAAAGGCGAAGATCCGCATTGCTTTGGCAACAGCCGAGCAGCGGCGTTCGATCTATGCGGTGCGCCATGCAGTCTATGGTGTTGAGCTCGGCCAGCACGCGACGAATCCTGCACAACAGCTCACCGATGCATTGGACGAGTTCAACATCTACATCGTTGCCGAGCGAGAGGGCAAGCTCCTCGCGTTCGTGAGCATAACTCCACCTGGAAGCGGTTATTCAATCGACAAATACTTTCCTCGCGCGAGACTCCCGTTGCAATTCGACCAAGACTTGTTTGAAGTACGGCTGCTCACCGTCTTGGCTGAGCATCGCCGTACTCTGCTGTCGGCGGCGATGGTTTACGCAGCGCTGCGTTATGTCGAATCGGCGGGCGGAAAGAGCATTGTCGCTATCGGCAGGCAGGAGATTATCGATTTTTACCTGCGAATCGGATTGCAGAAGAGCGGTCTGGAAACGAAGTCCGGGGCAGTGACCTACGATTTGCTCACAGCCGACACGGCGCAACTGCAGCGATCGGTTGAAATGTTCGGAGGAATGTTGGATCGAATAGAGATCTCGTGCGTCTGGGACTTGCCGTTTCCATTCCGCGCAACTCATGCGTGCGTACATGGCGGCGCGTTCTGGAGCGCAATTGGAGATGATCCAGCGCAAATAAAAAAGCTTGGCAAGACGATTAACACGGACGTGCTCGATGCATGGTTTCCGCCTGCGCCTAAGGTGTTGACTGCTCTTCGATCCACTTTGAGTGCGCTGGTCAGCACGTCGCCTCCGGTCCATGCGTCGGGGCTGGTGCGCTGTATTTCACGCGTTCGAAACGTTCCAGCAAACTCGATCTTGCCTGCTGCAGGATCGTCGGAGCTGATCTACCTTGCGCTTCCTCGCTGGCTGAAATCTGGTTCGAGGGTTCTGGTTGTGGATCCCAGCTACGGAGAGTACGAACACCTGCTGCGAAACGTGATTGGCTGCGAGATCCAAGCAATACGGCTTCGCCGAGAAGATAACTACGTTCTGAACATGGAAATGCTTGCGGAGCGTGTGACGGACGGTTTCGATTTGATTATCCTTGTGAACCCGAACTCACCAAGCGGCACCATGATTGATGGAACATCGATCGAGAAGATTGCACGATCTTTGCCGCCGAGTACGCGTTTGTGGATCGATGAGACGTATATTGACTACGCCGGATCCGGACACTCTTTGGAGCGACTCGCGGCTGGAAGCGCCAACGTCTTTGTCTGTAAGTCAATGTCAAAGACGTATGCGCTGAGCGGCGTTCGTGTTGCATACCTGGTGGGGGATCATGCGGAATTGGACAAGCTGCGTGCGTTTGCGCCGCCATGGTCGGTGAGCCTTCCGGCGCAAGTGGCGGCAGTGGCCGCGCTCGAATCTTCGGAGTATTACAGCGCGCGCTATGCGGAGACAGCGGAACTGCGGGAGGAACTTGCTGCCGAGCTACGCCGACGCGTGGGGCTGGAAATTGTGCCCGCGGTGGCGAACTTTCTCTTATGCCACATTCCCGAACATTTGCCAACCGCAGCGGAAATTTATCGGCGGTGCCGAGAGCGAGGCGTCTTTTTGCGCGATGCGGGCACGATCAGCCGCTCGCTTGGTGATCGCGCCTTGAGAATCGCTGTGAAGGACAAGTCGCAGAATGAAGTGATCGTGAACACATTGGCGAAGGTTCTCGGACGAGCGGTGGCCGCGTAAGTTGTCAGGTTAGACCCTTCGATTTTTCTTTGCCTTTCCACAGGCAGTGGCTCTACAATCCAGCTTGGAGATCGTTGTGCTGAATTTGGCTTTGGGTTTTTCCCTAGGTGCAATCGCGATATGGCTAGTTTTACGTGGGAAGATAGGCGGGCTGGTCACCAGAATTTGGTTGTCAGAGCAGACGACCCAGAGGACTGAAGCAGAGCTCCGAGAACAGCGGACGAGGAGCGGCAGTCTTGCGGAGGCACTCGCAAGAGCCGAGACTGCGCTTGAGACTGAGCGAAAAGTTGCTGCGGAGAAATTGTCCTTACTGACGGCAGCACGCCAAGAGCTGGAATCTACTTTTCAAGCTCTGGCCGCGAACGCATTGCGAGAAAACAATGATTCTTTTCTTCAACTAGCTAAGACCCAATTTACGGATTTCAAGAACCAATCCGAAGGGGATTTAGGAGCGCGGCAGAAGGCAGTTGAAGAGTTGGTCAAACCCATCCGAGAATCGCTCGATAAGGTGGACGCGCAGCTGGGGGATGTTGAGTCGCAAAGAATCAATGCTTATGCCACTCTTAAGACTCAGGTAGAAGCGTTAATCAACGCACAAACCGAGCTGCGCCAAGAAACAACAAATCTCGTTCGTGCATTGCGATCGCCGGCTGTTCGTGGCCGATGGGGAGAGATTCAGCTCAAGCGGGTAGTCGAGATTGCGGGAATGCTTCCGTATTGTGATTTTACAGAGCAAGCATCTGTAACGACGCAGGACGGACGACTTAGGCCCGACCTTGTCGTTAAACTACCTGGTGGCAAGAATGTAGTTGTTGATGCGAAAACACCTCTTCAATCGTACCTTGACGCTATCGAGACCACTGACGAGAATTCGCGCCAATTGTACATGGCTAACCATGCTAGGCAAGTGCGAGAGCACATGTCCAAGCTGGCGTCAAAGTCGTATTCAGATCAATTCCAGCCGTCCCCCGATTTTGTCGTGATGTTTCTTCCTGGTGAAGCTTTCTTTAGTGCAGCGGTAGAGAGCGATGCGACTCTTCTCGAGGAAGGAATGCGAAGCACTAATATCAAAGTCGTTCCGGCCTCACCCACAACGCTGATAGCGCTACTTCGGGCCGTAGCTTATGGTTGGCGACAGGAAAGGCTAGCTCAAAGTGCGCAAGAAATTAGCAGTATCGGCAGAGAATTACACGAGCGGCTACGGACGTTCGTGGGGCACTTATCGGACGTGAAAAAAGGAATAGATCGTTCGATTGAGGCGTATAACCGTGCCGCGCGCTCGTTGGAGAGTCGAGTGCTCGTTTCGGCTCGCCGCTTCCCGGAGCTTGGTGCATCTGCGACGGTTGACATACCAGAACTATCTCAAATCGAAGCGACAACACTTACCCTAGCCGTTGAAGAAGATGAGAATGCGACGGGCCAACCTGAGAGCGGAGGGGAACAGGGGCAGTTGGAACTGGACGCAGCGGGCGGGACGTTGCCCCTGTCGGACAAAGCGAGCGCGTAGCTCTACAGCCGTGACTTCCAATATCCGGGTTTGCGTTTGTGGTGGGCGATGGCAATGATGGTAACGGAGTCGGGCTGATCGAGGTAAATGATCGAAAAAGGGAAGCCGCTTAGCAGGTAGCGGCGAGTACCGTACAGATACCTAGGCCATCGATCGGGGTTGTCGGAAACGATGTCCAGACCCTCGTTAACCGAAGTCAGGAAGCCGATAGTAGCGTCGGCACTTCGCTCGAAATACCACTGGTAGGCGCCCTCAATTTCTGTCTGTGCTTCAGGATGGAGAGCATAGAGCTTATTTCTTGGCATCCCGCAGGCGCTCGGAGAGCCAGTGACGCATCTCTTCTCCTGGTATCAACTTCACCTTGCCAGCACGAACTTCGTCGACGCGGCGTTTAATCTCTGCGTTCCAGGCCTCTTCAACGCCTTCCTCGGCGGGGCCGTCATCGAGACTTTCCAGTAGACGGTCGATGAGCATGCCTCGTTCCTCGATCGACAGGGCGAGCGCTTTATCGAGTATCTCGGCGGCTTGGGGAGTTATATGCGGCATACATGTCTCACACCAATTTTAGCGCGCAGTGCAAGCGTCAGGCTGCTCTGTAAGACGCTATTTGTTTCGGATCAACTTTGCAATTTCCGGCAGACGACTGAAGATGGCGACGCAGCGTAGCCAAAGCTTATTGTCGATTGCAGGATAGCCGCTGACGATGGCGCCGCCAGGAACGTCGTTGGGAATGCCACTTTGCGCCGTGGCGATTGCGCCGTCGCCAATTTTGCAATGGCCGGCCACTCCCACCTGCCCGGCGAGGATTACATTCTTTCCTACGTCGGTAGAGCCGGCGAGTCCGGCTTGGGCGCAGAGCAGCGTGTCTTCACCGACGCTTGAGCCGTGGCCGACCTGGACGAGATTATCGATCTTGGCGCCGCGCGCGATGCGGGTTTCGCCGACGCTGGCACGATCGATGCATGCGTTAGCTTGAATTTCCACGTCGTCTTCGAGAATGGTTGGGCCAGACTGGACAATTTTTCGCCAGCGGCCCTTGTCGCCTTTGGCAAACCCGAAGCCGTCGCCACCGACGACGACTCCATTTTGCAGGATGACGTTATTGCCGATGCGGCAGAATTCGCGGACGATAGCGTGCGAATGTGCGAAGAAATTCGTGCCGATCTTTGCGCCACGATAGATCACGACGTGAGCAAGGAGGACGGCGTTGCTGCCGATTTGGACGTCTTCCCCAATCACCGCGTAAGGGCCGATATGCGCACCGGAGCCAATTTTTGCAGACGCATGCACAACTGCTGTCGGATGAATTCCGGGAGCATACTTTGGCGGCTCATAGAAAAGCTCGAGTGCGCGGGCGAAATCGAGGTAGGGGTTTTGGCTGCGCAGCATCGCGGTGGGAAGAGCCGGGAAGTCTTCGGAGACGATGATTGCGGAGGCTTTGGTTGTTCGGGCAGCGGCGGCGTATTTCGGATTGGCGATGAAAGTGAGCTGGCCCGGTTTTGCGGACTCGATTCCGGCGACGCCGGTGATTTCGGTGTCAGGCGAGCCGTTTTCGAGGCGAGTGCCGAGAATCCGGCTGATTTCGGAGAGTTTCATTTGGGAGATGATTGTAAAAGCTTTTAACCGCAGAGGTCGCAGAGATTTCGCCCGACCGCGGAGAAGGCGTAAGAGCTCTTGACCGCAAAGATCGCAAAGACTTCGCTAAGCCCGCAAAGCACGTCGGAGTTCTTCTCGCAAGTCTTACAGGGGCTGGCTGCATACAAACAGCAGATTTCTCACCGCGCTAAAGCGGTTTTGCGGAGAAGGCCGTAAAAGCTCTTGACCGCAAAGGTCGCAAAGACTTCGCTAAGCTCGCAAAGCACATCAGGGTTCTTCTCGCGAACTTTTACAAGTGGCTGGCTGCATACAAACAGCAGATTCCTCACCGCTAGAGCGGTTCGGAATGACAGCAGGTTGGGGAATGCGGGGGTGATGACAGCGGGATGGGGTTGGGGGTAACACGGCGGCCTGCAAATTGAAGCCTGAACAATAGTGCAGGTATCTAATGGAGATCGATGGCTTCTACTTCTATTTCGTCTCCCTCGATTTCGGCTAGTCATTCTTCAAGAACGGCGACTCCGAAATTGACGGAGAAAGGTTCCAAAAAGCCGAATTTGAAGGCTGTGCTTCCGCTGGTATGGGAGTTGGTACGGCCGCGGCGAGGACTGCTTGCGCTCGGATTTCTGTTGATGGTCGTGAATCGGCTGGCATCGCTCGTCTTACCTTATTCGACGCGCTATGTGATTGATTCGGTGGTGATCAAGCACCACATCGAGTTGCTCAAGCCGCTGGTGCTGGGCATTCTTGGCGCGACGCTCATTCAGGGCATCACTTCGTTTTCGTTGACGCAACTGCTGTCGAAGGCAGCACAGCGGTTGATCACGGAGCTACGTCAGCGAGTACAAGCGCATGTTGAACGTTTGTCGGTTGCTTTTCATGATTCGACAAAGAGCGGCGTGCTGGTTTCGCGGATTATGAGCGATGTGGAAGGCGTGCGGAACCTGGTGGGAACAGGACTGATCGATTTCGTCGGTGGGCTATTGACGGCGGGAATTGCCTTGGTGGTGTTGTTCCGAATCAGCGCGCTGATGACCGCGCTGGCGTTTGGCTTTCTGGCGCTGTTTGCGCTGGCGCTGAAGAAAGCTTTTCAGACGATCCGGCCGATTTTTCGCGAGCGCGGGAAGATCAACGCGGAAGTGACGGGACGGCTTTCGGAGTCGCTGGGCGGAATTCGCGTGGTAAAGGGATATCACGCGGAGGAGCGTGAGGACCAGGTCTTCAGCACGGGCGTGAAGCGGTTGCTTGAGAATGTGCTGCGAACGCTGACGGCGACCTCGATCATGGGACTTTCGGCGAGCGTGCTGCTTGGCGTGGTTGGCGCGGTCATTATGTATGTGGGCGCGCGCCAGATTATTGCCGGATCGCTGACCATCGGCGGATTCTTGACCTACACAATGTTCATGGCATTCCTGATTGCGCCGGTCATGCAGATTGTGCAGATCGGTACGCAGCTTACCGAGGCGTTGGCTGGCCTTGAGCGCTCGCATGAGATTCTGACGCAGGCCGCGGAAGATCGCGATCCATCACGAACGATTGATCTGCCAGCCATCGAAGGCAATGTTGATTTTGAAAACGTTAGCTTCAGTTACGACGGCCTGCGCACGGTTCTCGATGATATTTCGTTCCATGCAGCACCGGGAACAGTGACAGCGCTCGTCGGATCATCTGGGTCGGGGAAATCGACAACGATCGGACTGATTTCTGCTTTCTATGTGCCGACGAAAGGCACGGTACGGGTTGACGACTTCGACCTGAGTAAGGTCCGGCTGGATTCATTTCGGACGCAGTTAGGCGTGGTGCTGCAAGAGTCGTTTCTGTTCGATGGGACAATTCGCGAGAATGTGGCGTTCTCGCGTCCTGGCGCTTCGGAGGAAGATGTTCTGCGCGCGTGCCGAATTGCGCGGGTGGACGAATTTGCAGAAAGCTTCGCAGACAAATACGACACGATCGTCGGCGAGCGCGGAGTGAAACTTTCCGGCGGGCAACGGCAGCGGATTTCGATTGCGCGAGCGATCCTGGCCGAGCCGAGGATCCTGATTCTTGATGAAGCAACTTCGAGCCTGGACTCAGAGTCAGAGCAGATGATCCAGGAGGGCCTGTCTTACTTAATGAAGGGGCGAACAACGTTTGTGATTGCTCATCGTTTATCAACAATCCGCAGGGCCGATCAGATTCTTGTCATCGAGAAGGGAAGAATTCTCGAGCGGGGAACTCACGAAGAGTTATATGCGCTCGGAGGACGATATTACGAGTTGTACACGAAGCAGCATGGCCTTGAGAGCAACTTGTTTTTGGCACCGGGAGAAGGCGACAGTGTGCCCGCGGAATCCAATGGCGAGCAGAACGGCGGACGCGCGGGTGTCGATGCGCTGCGGGTGGTGCGGGGCGAAGTTGGATAGGCTTCGACTCTGGCACGTCGGAGGACGCTTTGAGAACTCTCGTTTTTGTATAGCGCTACTTTGTGGATTGCGGAGGCCCTAAAAGACATCCAGATCATGGCTAATCGCAACGTTTCCATGATAGGTGCGCTGGATTTGATGCAAGATCTCTTCCAGTCCTGCTTCGTCAGAGCCATTGTGATATAGGATCAACAAACCGGGCTTTGTCTTGTTCGCGATGTCAGCAAGCTGGTCGCTGGTGGTGTGATAGCGAGCCCGATAGGCCGGCCAATCGGGTATGGTTTTGACGTTGGACGTGGGGGACTGGACTTCGTGGATCAGAACGTCACAGCCCTGGCAATTCGCAACCACTTCCGTACTCGGGCTGGTATCGCCAGAAATCACAATCGTGCGATCCGGCGTATCAAAACGGTAGCCAAATGCCTGCGGCCACTCTCCATGCGCGACGGCGAAGGCCTTAACTGTGACTAACTCATCTTTGTAGACCACTCCTGGTTTTACATCATGGGCGCGAACGACGAGAGGCTGGCGATGCTCCAACCCCTTGGTGCGGATCTCAATATCCTGGCGATACGCGGCCCGCAGATGCTCCGTCATCTCTTCGGTTCCTTGCGGTCCATAAACATCGAGTTCTGTCCTGCCGAAGATCCAGGGCATGAGCATCAAGTCCGGATAGCCGGCCGTGTGATCGGAGTGCAGGTGCGTAAGAAATGCGATTTTGATTCTGGCCGGATCAACTGCCGGGTAACCCTTTGCTGCGGCCGCAGCGGCGCGTCGTACCACCCCAGGTCCGAAATCGATGAGGTATGCGCGATCACCAACCACGATCGCAGTTGCCGGGCCTGAACGGTCGGGATTTGGGCGTGGAGTGCCGGTCCCGAGCATGATTATTTTCGTAGTCGGCGGATCAGCAGCATACGTCGCAATCGGCACGCACAGCAGCGATACGACAACGGCCGCATGAAAAAGAAATCGCATAGACGCAGACCTCTCGCCAGAATGGCGCGGAAATTATAAGGCAGGCAATCGGAAAAGTATGCGGTGTGGAGAGATCTGAATGGCGCGCCCGGAGAGATTCGAACTCCCGACCTACAGCTCCGGAGGCTGCCGCTCTATCCAGCTGAGCTACGGGCGCGTAATTCAAGTTTACAACGGTGAGTTGAGGGCATCAATTTAGTGGCGATACGAGATTGCGCATGCATGAAGAACGCTAAAGCCGAGTGAGTCTGGCTGGAGGGCAGGGAATTCCGCAAGCAGACAACGAAGGAACCAATAGCAAATACGGCTAACGACGTCCGCCGTTTCCGCGGCCACCGCTGGCGCGCTCAGCCTTCGGGCGGGCTTCATTTACATTGATCGTACGTCCGCCGAACTGAGAACCGTTCAAGGCTTCTATTGCCTTGTCCCCTTCTTCCGCATTCGTCATTTCTACAAACCCGAAGCCGCGTGAGCGACCGGTCTCGCGATCAGTCAAAATGCTGACACGATCGACCTGCCCATAGGCTTCGAACACCTTGCGCAGTTCGTCCTCAGAGGTGTTGAAACTGAGGTTCCCAACGAAGATATTTTTCAAGGTAAGCTCTTTTCTGTCCTGCGAACCGGCTCGAACACCTGCCCCAAATTGAAGGCATTTTTACCGACCCCGCAAGTGCGCCGGAAGTATAAGCAAATCCCGCAACTTGGGCAAGTAAAAACGCGGTCTGCCAGCGACCGGAACGCGAGCGCAACGGGTGTGCAAAAGGCCCCAATCTATCGTAGGCGGGATACAAAATAGAGCACGGCCCCGAGTACCAGGGCAGCCAGCAGTAAGCGAAAGAACTTACCCATCCCGCTTTTTTCGTAGCGAATTTCAGAAGAGGGGCCCAATGAGCTCGAGGACGGCATGGAAAGCTGGGTAGACGGAAACTGACTTGCGGCAGGTTGAGTCGAATCAGGGGAAGCAAAAGTATCGGACAGCAAGGTGCGTCCATCAGGGGTGGTGACCGTCAGCTTGCGATTGACACTGAGGTTAAGACCACCGGAGCTGAGCTGGCTCATGATTTGTTGCGAGACTTCTGGCGGCAGGCGCGAGACGAAATGGGAAATGAACTTTGAAGCGATCAAATCTCCGACATTCTCGTGGGGTGAAGCTTCGATGGGCTGGTGCGCGGAATCGGCGGAGCGGATGATGAAGCCACCTTCGGGCCTTGCCTCGACGTGATAGGCGGTGTTGATGCCCTGGTTTTCGAATATTTGTTTCAGTGCGGGGAATTGACTGCCCAATTGAGCGTGAATGCTGGCCTGTATTTTCTGTTGTACTTCGGTACGGGACGCGCCTTCGATCGGCGGAACGGTGGGATCGTTGGTGCGAGCGATGAATCCGCCTTGGGGGTTGGCCTCGATTCGATACACAAGCTTCGAGATGATGTGCTTGAGTTCCATGAATGCGGAAATTGTATTCGCGACGAGTGCAGAGGCGAAGCGAATTTTAAGGCTCCTGTTTGACGCTCCTTAAGTGCGGACGTGTTTTGCCGTCGTGCGCAGTCCGGATACAATACTCGGTTCCAAACGCATTGCGTTGAATCGATTTCAAGGCGGAAAGCTGAACTGAGGATGAAGGCGTGATCATCGGAGTGCCAAAAGAGATTTATCCGGGGGAACGGCGAGTTGCGCTGACGCCGAGCGTACTTCCGCTGCTTGCGAAAGCCGGCTTCGACGTACTAATTGAGCAGGGCGCAGGCTTTGCGGCCGGATATCCCGACAACCAATACCAGGAAAAAGGCGCGAAGTTGGCGGCAGATCGAAGCAGTGTTTTCGGGCAGGCCGACGTGATCGTTCAGGTGCTGGGGCACGGGGCGAATGACAAAACCGGCGCGAACGACCTTGCGTTGATGAGGCGCGGACAAGTGCTGATCGCATTCCTAAGGCCGTTGGGATCGGCGGAAACGGTTCAGCAGATTGCGCAGACAGGCGTGACTTCGTTTTCAGTTGAGTTGATACCGAGGACAACGCGCGCGCAGAGCATGGATGCGCTGTCATCGATGGCCTCGATTGCCGGATACAAGGCGGTGTTAGAAGTGGCGGATGCGTTACCGCGAATGTTTCCGATGATGACGACCGCGGCGGGAACGATTAAGCCATCGCGGGTGCTTGTGATCGGAGCCGGAGTCGCAGGTTTGCAGGCGATTGCGACGGCGAGGCGATTGGGCGCGGTAGTTTCTGCCTATGACGTGCGCCCGGCGGTGAAGGAGCAGGTGCAGAGTTTGGGTGCGCGATTTGTGGAACTTCCTCTCGAAACACAAGACGCACAGGACGCTCGTGGATATGCCAAAGCGCAGGACGAGGCGTTCTATGCGAAGCAGCGCGAGTTGCTTGGCCGGACTATAGCGGAGAACGATTCGGTGATCACGACGGCAGTAGTTCCCGGAAAAAAGGCTCCGGTGTTGGTTACTGCGGAGATGGTGCAGGGCATGGCGCCGGGGTCGGTAATTCTGGATCTCGCGGCGGAGCGTGGCGGGAACTGCGAACTGACGAGGCCGGGGCAGACGATTGTTGAACATGGGGTGACGATCATTGGGCCCATCAATCTGGCGAGTGGCGTTCCGTATCATGCGAGCCAGATGTACGCGAAAAATCTGACGTCCTTTCTGACGAACCTGGTGAAGGATGGGAAAGTGCGTCCGGCAGAGAGCGACGACATTATTCGCGATACGTTGTTGACCCAGGGCGGGGAAGTAGTGAATGCGCGAGTGAGAGAGATGTTGGGAATGCCAGTGTTAGTGGCTAGTGGTCAGTGATTGGTGGCTAGCAAGTCAAAAGACCCACCCTGTCTCTCCAAATACGGGAGAGACAAGGGTGGGGCACCCTCAAGAGTTTAGAAGGAGGCACATGCCGGCGGACTTTATTTCGAATTTGTATGTCTTCATTCTGGCAGGATTTGTTGGATTTGAGCTGATCAAGCGGGTCTCGCCCCTGCTGCACACTCCGCTGATGTCTTTAACTAATGCGCTTGATGCAATTGTGGTTGTGGCGGCCATCATCATTGCGGGAAGGCACGAAACCGCATTGACCACAACCCTCGGCGCGATTGCGGTAGCGGCGTCGTTCAGCAATATGGTGGGCGGGTTCTTTATCACCGACCGAATGCTACGCATGTTTAAAACCGGGCGGGGCAAGAAGCAATGAATGCGCTGGCGCTCCAGCAGTATCTCGATTTTGCCTACATTGTCGCGGTCGTTCTCTTCATTCTTTCACTCAAGTGGCTAAGTTCACCGGTCACGGCACGCTGGGGCGTGCTGGCGGGGGAAATCGGCGCGGCGATCGCGGTTACAGCGACTCTCTTCAATCCTGAGCTGGTGCAATACGAGTGGATCGTGATCGCGCTCATCATTGGCGCGAGTGTTGGCATTCCGCTAGGCATGGTGAAAATGACGGCGGTGCCGCAGCGGACGGCATTGAGCCACGCATTTGGTGCGGCCTCAGCAGCAATGATCGGAATTGCGGAGTATTACGTAGGCACCGCGCCGGTCACGCGGTTTGAAATGGGCGAGATCGGCCTGGAAGTGATCATCGGCTCGTTGACGTTTACGGGAAGTTTGATTGCCGCCGGAAAGCTGCAGGAGATTTTGCCGCAGCGCCCGATTGTCTATCGCGGGCAGAACATCGTGAGCCTGACGGTGCTGGGCTCGGCACTGGCGCTGGCGATTGCGCTGGTGGTGAATCCGGCGAACAGCTTTTTATTTCCAATCATGGTTGTCGTGGCGCTGATTTTTGGAGTGCTACTCGTTACTCCGATCGGCGGCGCGGACATGCCGACTGTGATTTCGCTGTTGAACTCCTACGCGGGATTTTCTGCTGCATTGCTCGGTTTCGTGCTGAACAGCAAGGTGCTGGTGGTTGCCGGAGCGCTCGACGGATCGTCCGGTTTCATTCTTTCGGTGATCATGTGCAAGGCCATGAACCGATCGTTCACGAACGTGCTGTTCGGAGCGTTCGGCCAGGTCACTGCGTCAACTGCGGCGGCTCAGGAGGAGCGTACTGTCCGCAGCGCGTCGCCGGAGGAAGCTGCGGGAATTTTAGAAGCAGCAAGCAAGGTGGTCATCGTTCCCGGATACGGGATGGCGGTGGCGCAGGCGCAACATAAGGTCCGCGAGCTGTACGATTCACTCACCAAGCGTGGCGTGGATGTGCAGTTCGCGATTCATCCGGTGGCGGGTCGAATGCCCGGGCACATGAACGTGCTGCTCGCGGAAGCGGATGTACCCTACGATCATCTAAAAGAAATGGACGAGATCAACGGAGATTTTCCGCAGACGGATGTGGCATTGATCATTGGCGCGAATGACGTGACAAATCCCGCGGCGAAGACGGACAAGTCAAGTCCGATTTACGGAATGCCTGTGCTTGATGTCGAGAAAGCACACACCACAATGGTGATCAAACGCAGCATGAATCCTGGATTTGCCGGCATCGACAATCCTCTTTATTACATGGACAACACGCTGATGCTGTTCGGCGATGCGAAGGCGTTCGTGACGAATATTGTGAAGGAATTGTCGAACAGCCACGGGTAGTGGGTGGTCTAGTTGAGAATTCAAAAAACAGCAGGTTCCTCAACTCGTTCCGTCATCCGCCAGCGGATGGCGGAACTTCGCTCGGAATGACAGCATTTTGGTGGCAGCAGTTTTTCTGATGGTTCGGATGTGATCAACTTTCTTTCTATTATCGCCCTCGGTTTTTTCCTCGGCATGCGGCATGCAACCGATCCGGACCACGTGATCGCCGTTACGACGATCGTGAGCCGCGAGCGCAAAATTTCGACCTCGGCATGGATTGGCGTTTTCTGGGGAGTTGGGCACACGATCACGATCTTCATTGTCGGTGCAGGGATCATTCTTTTCGATCTCGTGATTCCGCCGCGAGTGGGCTTGAGCATGGAACTGGCCGTCGGATTAATGCTGATTCTGCTAGGCATCGTGAATGTGGCAGCATTTTTCCGCCAAACTTCGGACTTAACTCGGGCGATGGCGCCCGTTCCCACGCGATCCAGTCAACCAGATACTGGACTTCTTCATTCACACGCGCACCGTCATGGAGACTACGTGCACACCCATCCGCACGCGCATGGGCCTGACGGGCACACACATGCGGAATTGGCATGGCTCGATCGAACGTTCCTGCGATTCAAAGCTTATCGGCCGATCCGTCCGTTGGTGATCGGGCTGGTGCATGGCCTGGCGGGATCGGCGGCCGTCGCCCTGCTGGTGCTTGCAACCATTCGCGATGCGCGCTGGGCAGTGGCTTATTTGCTTGTCTTTGGAATTGGGACCATCGCCGGCATGATGATCATTACTATGAGCATTGCTTCGACTTTTCATCTGGCGAAGGGAAGGCAGGTTTTTCTGCAGCGACTGGCGATGGCTTCGGGAGTGTTGAGTCTGGGCTTCGGAGTTTTTGTCGCCTACCACATCATCGCCGTGAACGGATTGCTGAGCGCGCATCCGCAATGGGTGCCGCAGTAGACCTCACCCCGGGCGAACTGCAAACATGCTAGATTGAGAAGGTAGTGGGCGCGTAGCTCAGTTGGTAGAGCAATGCC
>DAIPJJ010000149.1:0-10646 GCA_036770325.1 Terriglobales bacterium | reverse complement strand
TGCTGTAGATCTGGTCGATGGAATCTTTCTTTGAAGCCTCGAACATGCGGCCGCTGGTTTCCATCGAAATGCGCTCGAGAATTTTCTTGCCATCCACGCGCGGTTCTTCTGGATAGCGACCGGGTCCACCGCCTCGACGACCGCCACCTCCCATCGGGCCGCCACTGCCCGGAAAGCCGAATCCGCCCCGGCGATCATGGAACGGTTCCTCTCCCTTGAAGTAAATCGAATAAACGAGCACGTCAGAGCGCTGCGCAGCTTCGATGGTGCTTTCGAGCGACTCTTTGCTGCCGCGATCAACGCCATCAGAGAGCACGATCACGGCTTTGCGCCCGGGCTGACTTTTCAGCACCTCGTCGGAAGCGAGAAAGATGGAATCGTAGAGCGTGGTCCCGGCGCGGTGCGTACCGTGTCCGTGGCGCGGCGAGTCGTCGGAGGGATCAGGTTCGGAATTCGGATTGTAGAGCGACAGGATTTGCAGCGACTCAAGCGCGGACTCAAGCTTCTCGCGAGACGAGGTGAGGTCTTGCAGGAGCTCGATTTCGCGGTCGAAGTGAATTACAAAAGCCGAGTCGGTGTCGCGCAGAACCTGATCAAGAAAAGTCTTGCTCGCCTTGCGTTCCTGGTCGAGCGAGTCGCGTTGGCTAAGGCTTGTATCGACCAGCAGGCCGAGCTTGAGCGGCAGGTCTGTGTCTTTGGCGAAGTATTTGATCGTGACCGGCTTGCCGTCTTCTTCGAGCGTGAAGTTGGAGACGGCGAGATTGGGAATAAGTTTTCCGTGTTTGTCGCGAACAGTCGCGAGCACGTTGACGACCTTAACTTTGGTCGCAACGGTCGGAGCGTTCTCCTCACTTTGCGAGGGGTTAGCGGCGGTCGGCTGTGCGGCTGCGAAACTGGCGAGAGACAAGCCGAGTAAAACTCCAATCACTCCCTTGATGGAGCTTGGGCATGCGAACCGCAAAGGCGCTGGATACTGCGGAGTGATGTGCATAATGATTCGAGCGAAGGAAGCCTGAGTCGAACGTCTAAGAATTAGGATGCGCTCACAAGGCCGCTTCGCGGTAAAAGTTTGTAAAAGCCCCTGTTTGTTCGACGTTGCAAGTCATGTAAGATTCCGTTTCCAACATGCCAACTTTTTACGACCGATTTATTGAATGCGCCGAACGCTGGCCGGGGAACGTTGCTGTCGAGGTGCAGCGGACGGACGGCCTCGAAAGCTACACGTACGCCGAGCTGCGGGGCATGGCGGAGTCGGTCGCGGCGTGGCTTGTGGCGCGCGGTATTCAGCCGGGAGATCGAGTCGCCATTCTGGCGGACAATCACCCACGATGGGTGGCGGCATACCTCGGGACTATTGCGGCGGGTGGAACGACTGTTCCGCTCGATACGGCATATCACGCGGACCAGGTAGCGAAGCTGCTGCGAGACAGCGGGAGCGTGTTGCTGATCTGCGATGAGAAACACGAGCAGGTGGCGAGCGAGGCAGCCGAGGGAACAAATGTCGGGATTGTGCTGACGGACTCGCAAGCCCGCGCGCGGACGCACTCGCAGTCGATTGAAACGGACTTCGAGAGCATCTTTGCACGACACTCGCCGGAATTCACTCCTGTACCGCGCTCTCCTGAGGACTTGGCGTCAATGTTGTATACATCGGGCACCACGGCCGATCCCAAAGGAGTGATGCTCACCCATGCGAACCTGCTGGGGGAAGCTGACGCGGTCTTCGCGTGGGCCCACATCGGGCCGAACGATGCCATTCTCGGCGTTCTGCCGCTGTTTCACGTGCTCTCGCAAATGGCGAATTTGCTCCTGCCGCTAGTGGCAGGCACGCGAGTTGTCTATCTCTCGACATTGAACACGACAGAATTGCTGAGGGCATTGCGCGAACGCAAAGTGACCGCTTTCGCCGTGGTGCCGCAGTTTTTCAATTTGATCCACGAACGAATTTTCAAAGAGGTGAACCAGCGTGGATTCTTCGCGCGATTCGCATTCAAGCGGCTGACGCGACTGAATGTATTGTGCAGAAGACTCGGGGTGAATCTCGGCCGAGTTTTCTTTCACAGGATTCATGACCTGTTCGGCGATCGCATGCGGTATCTCGTGACCGGAGGATCGCGCTTTGATCCGCAAATTGCGCGCGACTTTTACATGCTTGGAATCGATGTGCTGCAGGCGTACGGACTTACAGAAACCTGTGGCGGCGCGTTTGCCAATTCGCCGGGAGAGAACGTGATCGGCTCGGTAGGGAAGCCGCTGAAGGGAATCGAAGGGAAGATCTTCGATCCCCAGATTACCGATGACGGCTCTCCCGCGAGCGGGGAAATTCTGATCCGTGGGCCGATTGTGATGAAGGGCTACTGGAACAGGCAGGATGCAACCACCGACGTGCTGAAAGATGGCTGGCTCTACACCGGCGACCTGGGCTACTTCGATGAGCGCGGGAATCTGTTCATCACCGGACGCAAGAAGGACGTGATTATTCTCGCGAACGGCAAGAATGTCTATCCCGAAGAAATCGAGGCGCACTATCTGCAAACGCCGTTCATAAAAGAAATCTGCGTCATGGGCATTGAAGAAGGTGCCCAGGAGAAGTTGTACGCGGTGATCGTCCCGAATTTCGAAGTCTTGCGGCAAAGAAAAGTGGTCAACGCAAAGGAAGTAATTCGCTTCGACGTGGAAGGCCTTTCCGCAAAACTCGCTTCTACGAAACGAATTGGCGGCTACGAAATCTGGCAGGAGGATTTGCCGCGCACGACCACGCGTAAGCTGAAGCGCTTCGAGATCGAAAAGCGAGTGCGGGCAGGGAGGCGCGATCAATCGGGAGAGTTAAGTGTTGCCAGGCCATTGACAGAAGAAGAGGCCGCGTGGCTGGAGCGGCCGGAAGTGCAGCGCGCGATAAGAGTGATTCGCGGGTATGCAACTGGAAATCCCGAGCAGATTCGCCCGGCCGACAATCTGGAACTCGATTTAGGACTCGATTCTATGCGGAGAGTCGAGTTGCTCGTCGCAGTTGAGCAGGAGCTGGGCGGAGACGTCGAGGAATCGCACCTGGCGAATGTGTACACCGTACGCGAACTGGTGGACGCTGTGCGTGAGAGTGCAAAGGCGGGCGGGGGCGCCCGCCCTACACAGGCGTTTGCTGGTTGGGGAGTGGTGCTGCGCGAAGACCCCACCGATCCCGAGGCGATTGCGGCAGGAAAGTCGCGGCCGTTGACTGACAGCATACTGTACATCCTGACCCGAATTGCGCGGACAATCTGGCGAATGCGCGCTCCCATTGAATACGAGGGCCTGGAGAATCTTCCTAAGGCACCGTACCTTTTATGTTCGAACCATCAGAGTTTTATCGATCCGCTGGTTCTACTCATGATCCTTCCATTGCGCGTACTGCTGCATCTATTTGCGGTGGGCACAAGCGAAGTTTTCGGTACCGGCTTCATGCGTCGTGTGGCGCGAATCCTGCGCGTAGTTGTCGTCGATCCAGACGCGAACCTCATCCCGGCGATGCGAGCGGGAGCCTATGGTCTCCGCCATGGGATGTCGCTGATCTTGTATCCCGAAGGCGAGCGCAGTATTGACGGCACGCCGAAGACGTTCAAGAAAGGCGCGGCAATTCTTTCCATTCACCTCCAGGTGCCGATCGTCCCAATTGCAACCGACGGGGTGTTCGAAGCCTGGCCGCGCGGAAAGCCGTTCCAGAAATTTGCTCCCTTAAAGATGAAGTTCGGCAAACCAATCCTGCCTCCCCCGGAATCAACGGCATCGGAAGAAGCTTATGCGAAGCTGACTGCAGAGTTGAAAGAAAAGGTTGTTGGAATGTGGCAGGAGCTGAGGAACATGAAAGCCACTGGTAAGCCCGCGTAAGGGTGGCTATGATTAATGAAGGGATGAGCGAAGCGAAGGAACTGATAACCAAAGATCCCGATGTGCTCGGGGGAACGCCCGTCTTCCGTGGCACTCGCGTGCCATTTCAGAACTTGCTTGATTATTTAGAAGCGGGTCAGACGCTTGACGAATTCCTTGATGATTTTCCAACCGTAAGCCGCCACGTCGCAGTAAGAGCCCTCGAACACGCCAAAGCGCTTGTGCTTGAGCAGCTCTGATGAGAGTGTTACTTGACGAGTGTGTTCCAAGAAAGCTCAAGCGCTATTTGCAGGCCATGACTGCCTGACAGTTCCCGAAGCAGGTTTTGCAGGGAAGAGGAATGGTGAATTGTTGGCACTGGCTGAGCAAGAGGGCTTCGACGTCTTTCTCACCTTGGACGCCGGTATCGAATACCAACAAAATTTGGCAAACCGCAAGATTGCCATTCTCCTCATCCGTGCCCAGACAAGCCGACTTGAGGACGTTGCGGATTGTACTTCAGAGATACTGAATGTCCTCCGGGCGATCCAGCACGGGCAATTAATCAAAACTGGAAGTTGACAAGGCATCCTACTTCGCTCTCGGGTGCGTCTGGTCGTACACGCTGAGCAGGTGCTTCATCGAAAGCTGCGTGTAACGCTGGGTCGTCGAGAGGCGCTCATGCCCGAGCATCTCCTGGATGGCGCGCAGGTCAGCGCCTTCCTCGAGCATGTGGGTACCGAACGCGTGGCGAAGTGTGTGCGGATGAACATCCGGCGAGAGGCCTTTGGCGACTGCGATCTTCTTTATGATCCGCCCCACGCTTCGGGTGGTGAGACGGCCTCCGCGCTGATTGATCAGCAAAGCCGGCGTGTGCTTGCGGGCTTCTGAAAGCACGAGTTGGCGCGCGGGAAGATACGATTTCAAAGCTGATTTCACTGCGTCGCCGAATGGGACGTATCGTTCTTTCTTTCCTTTGCCGCGAATCAGAATTGCTTCAGCACTTAATCGCACGTCGTCGAGATTGATTCCGACCAGCTCAGAGTTGCGAATCCCGCATCCATAAAGGAGTTCGAGCATCAGACGGTCTCGTTCCGGAAACGAAGCAATCTCGGGCATGCCGCCATCGAGCACCGAGTTCATCTCCTCGAGGGTAGGAACACGCGGAAGTTTCTTGGGAAGTTTTGGCGTCGATACCAGCGCCGCGGGATTTTGCTCAACTTCGCCTTCCTGAGCAAGCCAGCGATAGAGCGACCGCACGGCCGCAAGAGCGCGAGCCACGGAAGTCTTGCTGAGGCCATTCTCGTACAGTTGCGAAAGAAAGCCGCGAATAGCGATGTGGTCAATATCATCCAGCCGACGAGAGCCAATATATGCGGAGAACGCATTCAGGTCCTGCCTGTAGGCCTTGATAGTGTGCAAGGAAGCGTTTCGCTCAGCGAGGGATCTGAGGAATTTTGTTACCGTGTGTTGGACGTTATTCATGGTGCAAAGCCTGTGTCATTCCGAACCGCTTTAGCGGTGAGGAATCTGCTTTCACCAGGGAGCACCAGATTCCTCGTGGTCTCGCCGGCGAGACGCCTCGGAATGACAGAACTATTTCTCCGTGCCTCCGTGGTGAACTCGCGGTCACCTCGCCTTCGCCCTCGGGTGGTGCTTCTGATAAACGTTCTTCAGCCGATCAAGCGCGACGTGCGTATAAACCTGAGTGGTGGAGATATCAGCGTGTCCAAGTATCGTTTGCACGGTGCGCAGGTCGGCGCCATTTTCGACCATGTGCGTTGCGCAACTGTGGCGCAGCATGTGCGGGCTGGCATGTCGTCCAGTCGAGTTCGACTTGGCGCTCACCATTTGCCAGACGCGCTGACGCGTAAGTTTCTTTGCACCTCGAGCGATGAACAGGTAGGGCGAATTTCTTTTTGCCGCAAATTGCGGACGAGACTCGCCGAGATAAACGAACAAGGCCTCCTGCGCCGAACGTCCCAGCGGCACAATGCGCTCTTTGTCTCCCTTGCCGCGCACGAGTACGTATCCCATGTCGAGTTTCAGGTCTTCCATTTTGAGCGAAATGATTTCGGAAACTCGCAGGGCACCCGCGTAGAAAACTTCGAGCATGGCGCGGTTGCGGATTGCGAGCGCACTTGTGAGCCGGACGGGGGCGCACGTTTCCCCGAGCTCAAGCATGGTGTCGATCTCATCCCGCGCCAGCGACTTGGGAAGAATCTTCCATTGTTTGGGAAGGGGAATGTTCAACGTCGGATCGCGATTAATACGCTTGTCGAGAAGCAGAAAACGATAAAGATGCCGCAACGCGGAAAGTTTGCGCGCTACCGAGCGGCCATCGACGGAGTTCGCGAATAGTTGCTGCAGGAAATGCCGAACATCTTCGCGGCGCGCGTTCAGCAGAGTCCGTTTGCTTCGGTCGAGAATGGCTGCGAACTGACCGATGTCGCGAGTGTAGGCCGAGACTGTCAGTGTGCTCAGGCCTTTTTCGACTTTCAAGTAGTCGATGAACGAGGAGAGTACGCGGGAGTTGGCATCGGGAGACACAATTAAGGATGCGCGTTATCGGACGCCGGAAAAAGTAACAAGCAAGATTCGAGCCGATGGATTCACTCGCATAAAGATTGTTGGTTTTGAATCCGTGAGGATCGGTGCTAATCCGTGGCGACAGGTTTGCCAGCTTCATTCAGGACATCCACCGCGTACAGCGCCCCTTGTGGCGTTTCTTCGTGTTTGAAGTAGGCGAACGTGTCTCGGCCTGCGGCGAGATGCTCGTGCATTCGTGCAACCATGGCACGACGTTCTTCCGCCGAATACTCCGGCTTGCGATAGCGGTAGTAGCAGAAATCGGCGGTGACAACGTCGGGCGTGACGCGCTCTTCGGTCTCAGCGACGCACAGAGCGCGATTATGTTGTTTCAAGCAGGAAAAAATGTCATCTGCGAACCACGATTCATGGCGGAATTCGAACGCCGCCTGAACGCCTCGCGGGATGGTGGCGAGGAATGATTGGAACAAGGCCGGATCGGCCTTCATATTGGGCGGAAGCTGAAATAGCACGGGCCCGACTTTTCCGGCGCGAGCTAACGGCTCAATCGTCGTGAAAAATCGCGGCACAAAATCTTCCGTGTTCTTCAGCCGCTTGATGTGAGTGATGACTTGATGGGCCTTGATGGCGAAACGAAAATTATCTGGCGTTTGCGTGATCCATTTTTGCGCAGTCGTGTCCTTCAGCAGTTGACGAAATGTCAGGTTCACTTCAACCGTGTTCAACTGACTTGCGTAGTAGGTCAGGAACTTGGTCTGCGCAAGCTTTTCCGGATAAAAAGCCGGCTTCCAGCTCGGGTATGCCCATCCGGATGTGCCAACGAAAAGTTGCGCCATAATTAGTTGTTTTAACCGCAGAGAACGCAGAGAACGCCGAGAAAAGCGCAGCTAAGTTTCTAGTCGGATTGATTATATCTTTCGGTGCTTCTTGATTGACTTCGGACTGCGAGTGCTTGAACCGCTCGACTGCTTGGCTCGGGAGCTTCTATTTTGTCGGCCCGGCTTCTGCGCTTCTGCCGCGATCTCCAGGCCCGCCGCTACCGCCTCTGCCTCGCCTTTGCCGATTCCGGGCAGCTTGGGCAATTTCTGTTTGAGTTCGAGCAGCGGCGCAAAAAGGTCTCCGAGCTTTTCTACCCGCGCCAGCGTCTGGTGCGTCTCAAAGACAAGCAGCTTCGCATCCTTCTTCTTCAGGCAATTCTCGACTTCATCCCACGTGATGGGAGTTGAAACCGTTGGCCGCTCACGCGCGCGCAGCGCATAGACGCTGACCGTGGTCTTGTGCTCGTCGTTCTGGCTCCAATCGACAAAAATCTTGTTGGTGCGGATCGCCTTCTTCATGTCAGAGACGACAAGGTCTGGATGCTCATTTTCGAGGAGGCGAGCGAGTGCGTGGGCCAGCGGCTTGGTTTCGTCGTAGCTGGTTTTCGTGTTCAGCGGGATGTAGATTTGCATTCCCTTGGATCCGGAAGTCTTGGGAAAACTCTGAAGCTTGAAGTGCTCAAAAATCGTGCGCAGCCAAATTGCGACCTGGCAGCATTGCACAATGTTCGCCGGAGGGCCGGGATCGAGGTCAAAGACGATTGACCGCGGACACATGATGTCCTGCGCGAGCGACAACGAGGGGTGCAGTTCGATAGACGCCAGGTTCTCGACCCAGATCAGCGTCGGGAGATCGTTGCAGAGAATGTAGTTCACATCGCGCTGATTGCCGTGACTCCAGATGGGCACCGTCTTCACCCATTCCGGCCGGTATTTGGTGGCGTTTTTCTCGAAGAACGGCGGCTCATTCACGCCATTCGGATAGCGCTTGAGTGTAAGCGGGTGGTTCTTGAGGTGTGGAATGAGAACCGGCGCAATGCGCGCGTAGTAGTCGATGACCTGGCCCTTGGTGAAGCCGGTCGCGGGATAAAAAACTTTTTCGAGGTTCGTCAGCTTGAGCTGCTTGCCTTCGATTTCGATGATTTGGTCGGCGGCCATAACGTTCGAAGCTTTGGATGCGAAGGCTTGTTTCGGCGCTTTCGGCGTAAAGTCAAAATCTTTACCACAGAGGACACGGAGTTACACAGAGGAAAACCACAGAGGTCTTAAGCATTCGCCTTGATCATCTGCTCGGCGTGCTTTAGTGATGTGTCCGTCAGCTTGGCGCCGCTAAGCATGCGAGCGATTTCTTCGGTGCGCTCCTCGCCGGTGATGAGCCGAACGGTAGTTTTCGTGCGTCCGGCGGCCTGCTTTTTTTCGATTAAATAATGATGATCGGCAAAGGTCGCGATTTGCGGCAGGTGAGTGACGCAGATAACCTGGTGCGCATGAGAAAGTTGCTTGAGTTTTTTTCCGACGGCTTCAGCCGCCCGGCCACCGATTCCGGTGTCGATTTCGTCAAAAATGAGCGTGCGCTGGGCTGAACTTCGCTTCTTGCCTGAGCTCGACTCCACGCTGGCTTTGAGTGCCAGCATCACGCGCGAGAGTTCGCCGCCGGAAGCGATCTGATCGAGCGGATGCAGAGGCTCGCCTGGATTTGTCGATATCAGATATTCAGCCTGATCGAAGCCGGAGCTTGTCCAGTTTGTTTCGTCATCGGTGCCGCTGAGCTCGATGCGGAACTGCGACTTCATCGCGAGCTCATTGATTTCCGACTCGACGAGCTTCTGCAACTTCTTCGCCGCTTCGTAACGCTTCTTCGAAACGGTCCTCGCCTGCTGAAGGTACTCATCACCGGCTTTGGTGAGATCGCTACGGAGCTGCTGAAGAATCTCGTCTTTGTTCTCGACCTCCGAAAGCTTGCGAGAAACATCAGCTCCGAGATTGATCACTTCTCCCAGGGACGGACCATATTTTCGCTTCAACCGATCGAGCAGGGCGAGCCTATCCTCGATCTCGGCAAGGTGCTCAGGAGAAGACTCAATGCCACCCGCATAGTCGCGCAGGCTCGCGCCCACATCTTCTACGCTGATGCGGGCGGATTCGAGTGACGCCAGTGCTTCCTGGAATTTCGGTTCATAGCGAGTAAGTTCTTCGACGTGCTTCTGCGCGGATCGCAACGTTGCCGAGGTCGAGCTTGCGCCTTCGTATAGAAGATCGAAGGCGTTCATGGCCGAGCTGTAGATTTTTTCGGCATTTGCGAGCACGCGCTTTTCCGTTTCAAGGTGCTCGTCTTCGCCCGCCTGGAGCTTGGCATCTTCTATTTCGCGCTTCTGGAATGTCCAGAGATCGACCAGCCGCAGCCGCTCCTGCTCTCCCTGGAGAAGTTCGTCGATCCGCGACTTGATCTGCTTCCACTTGTCGAACGCTCGCTCGATTGCGTCGAGTTGGGTAGCTGCAAATTGATCGAGCAGCTCCAGACGAACGGCTGCATCGAAGGAGACCAGTGACTCATTTTGCGCATGAATGCTGGCAAGGTGCGGGGCGAGCTGTTTAAGGAGTGCCACCGTTGCGGGCTGGTTATTAACAAAGACGCGGCCCTTGCTGGAGATTTCCCGTCGAAGGATTACGCCGGAATCCTCAGCGTCGATGCCGTTTTCTTCGAAGATGCGGTCGACAGCTTTTTCTGATCCTGCCTCGATTTCAAACACGGCAGAGACTACCGCACGTTCCGCTCCGAATCGAACAACGTCAGGAGAAGCCTTGCCGCCAAGCAGCAGCGCAAGTGCGTCGATCAGCATCGACTTGCCCGCGCCGGTTTCACCTGTAAGGAGATTCAGGCCAGCGCCAAATCCAACCGCAACATTCTCGATCACAGCGAAGTTTTCAAGGCGCAGTTCGACGAGCACGGCTGTCCTGAGAGCAGAGAAGTTGAGCGCAGGATAGCATGAAAAACCGTTGCCAGTTGCCAGTTCTCAGTTGCCAGTAAATGTTCTTACACGGAGTTAACGTGCAGGTCGTTGCAAGCGTCTCATCTGCAAGTTCCCAAATATTATTCCCATGATGATTCCACCCAAGGCTCCGCCTAATCCCAATACTATTTGCCGGAGAGGGGAGGAATAGGGGTGTAGACCCGAATCAATTAGAAGCGCGAGGATAGATCCGATCAACGCCAAAGTTCCCGCCCAGTAGATCAACACCCAGCCTGTTGCTTTCCTCTGATCGAAAATGGATCCCAGACCGAAACCGATCCCAGCGCCCCAGAGTGTAGATAAAGCGGTCAACCAGATGTCACTCGGAGTGTCTTGGCTCTTCAGGCCTAGAAACAGCCCGGCTAGGCTCACACAGAGTGTCCAACGGATCCGTCGCATGGGTTGGCGCTAAACAGATTTTTCC
>DAIPJJ010000283.1:0-3588 GCA_036770325.1 Terriglobales bacterium | reverse complement strand
ATTAGTTCGCAAAAGCAAAGCGATTGGTTACATGTGGAGAGCAAGAATTTTACGCTGGTTTATGAATCATGGGGAAATAGTCAAGATGTAACCGAGCACGCGGTGGTTGCGAACTCTTATGTGAAGGGCAATTTGCTAGTCAGGTAAAAGCCCCGTTTCATAGGAGGAACTGAAAATGAAAACCGCACATCCGAAACCACTCGCATTCGTGCTCATACTTTCCTTGGCTTTTGCTTCGCTCTCAACTTTTGCTGTAGCGAGCGAGAACAAAGTCATCACCAAGAAGGAATTCAAGACCTTGTTGAAGACCGCAAAGGAACCTGTTGAACACAGAAAAATCGCTGAATATTACCGACAAGAAGCCGCGCGTTTGACTGCCAGCGCCAAGGAGCACGAGGAACTCGCAGAAATTTACGCGAAGTACCCACCCTTCCCGGCCATGGAAGCAAAGCACGGTACATCGTTCGGCCAAGGTGCTGCCCGAGACTCCTTGGTTCCACGGGGCAAACGCGACTCAAGGGCCGTTCTTTCAGAAGGTTACAACGACTGAACGGCCCAAGCTGTTTGCTGCTGAAAAACTTTGTTTTGGAGGATGTAACCAATCGCGCCCCGGTTGCGAACTCATCTGTAGAGGCAACAAATGCTGAGAAGCAAGGGCCAATCTCAGAGGTTTGAAGTCGTTGAATGGAAATGAAGGAGGCCACATGCTTACGAGGGACAAAATCGCAAGGTCGTTAACCACATCGATAGTTTTACTGGCCGCAATGCTCGCACCAGCGTGGGCTCAAATTCCCGGTAATCCCGTTCCTGCGGTCTCGGGATCAGAACAGACACTGACGGGTATCGTCAGTGATTCTTACTGCAAGGGACGGCAGTTACGGAAGGCCCAGACGTGGTATTCATGCACGCTCAAGTGCGTTCACGAAGAGGGCCGCGACTATGTACTCGTTGTAGGCGACCAAATCTATGTCCTGGAGGGTCCACGCGCCGAACTTGATAAATTCGCTGGTGGACGCGCCACGATCACGGGACAGCTGAACAACAACAAGTTGACGGTCGGGTCGGTGATGGCCGCTAAGAAGGCCATGTCAGGCCACCGCTCATGACTGAATTTTGAAAAAGAAATTAGAAGCTCCTTCCATCACGTTGTGGAAGGAAGAGGATGCAACTTTTCGAGGTAACTTGCGTCTCATGGATGCAGGTGGGTACACTCTAGCTGGTCGAGGCAGATGAAACCTATCGCCAAAATCGCGATTTTTGCGCTCGTGGTTCTAATGGGGGGAGCGCCATTGATGGCATGTATGCTGCCATCAAACATGATGACGGCGCAGGAAAAGGCCTGCTGCCGGCGCATGGCTCACCGCTGCGGCGATCACACCATGCCGTCTTCGCATTCTTGTTGCAAGACGGTCGGTGCGCCTGAGCGGGTTGCGGTTGCAACATCATCGTTCAGCCAGGTACCTCAGGTCCAGTTCGTTTATCTGGTGCAGCCAAGCGTTACTTTGGCCGATATGACGCACGGGGCGGTTTTTAATTCATCTGCTCCTGGCCACTCGCCGCCTGAGAGCCCTCCCTCGTCTCCTGACATCCTGAGAATCTAACTGAGCTTTCGTTTTTCCGCGTAGCGCACGAGTACGTGTGCGCCGAAGTGTATTTCGCACGGAGGAAACATGAAAGCTTTACGCGCATTGACGCGCATAGTCTCACCTTCTTCTCAGTTGGTCTGCGTCTTAACACTCGCTACCGGTATTGCTGCGGGGCAGATGCAGACAGCGCCAGAAGCATCGGCCGAGCAGAAAACGCCCTCTAGCACGCAGACCGTGAGTTTGGAGGAACTGATCCGCGAGGTCCAAGAGCGCAACCCGGAAATCGCTGCGGCACAGGAGGGTTATCAGGCTGCGACCCATGTCGCGGCGCAGGTGTCGGCGTTGCCCGACACCCAAGTGATGGTCCAGCATTTCGGAGTCGGTAGTCCGCGGCCATTCGCCGGGTACAGCAACAGCGACTTCGCTTACATCGGGCTTGGCGCGTCGCAGGAGATTCCTTATCCGGGTAAACGTAAGCTCCGCGCTCAGGTTGCCAACCAGGAGGCGGAGGCGCGGCGTTTTCAGGTGGACTCGTCCCGTCGAAACGTTGTCGATCAACTGAAGGCCGCGTACTTCCATCTGGCCTATTTACAGGAAACACTGGGCATCCTTGAACGCAATGACGAAGTGCTCAGGGATGTGCAGAAGATCACGGAGTCACGATATAGCGTGGGCCAAGGCAATCAGCAGGAGGTTCTGAAGGCTCAGCTTCAGCACACGAAAATCCTGCAAGAGATCACCATGCATCATCGCGAGGTCGGACAGATGCAGGCGCAACTGAAACAATTCCTAAACCGACCTCAAGACAGTCCTGACATCCAGACTGTACCGCTCGCACTCCGTCCGATTCCATATACAACGTCGCAATTGATGGAACTCGCCAAACAGCAGAATCCGGACATTCAGGCGCAGCAGCAAATGGTGAAACAAAGCGAGTCGCAGGTGGAGTTGTCGCGTAAGGAATTTAAACCTGACTTCAATGTCGGGTACATGTACCAGCACACCAATGGAGATACGCGCGATTACTACATGGCGACGTTCGGAATCAATCTCCCGAACCGCGGACGGCGGAAGGCCGAGCTGGCACAAGCCGAAGCCAGCCGCGAGCAGGCCAAGCGAATGCTCGAAGCCGAACAGCAACGCCGGTTGGCGGAAGTGCAAGACCAGTTTGTGGTGGCGCAGACCTCCGCGGAGCAGCTCAAGATTTACAAAGAAGGCCTGATTCCACAATCCGAAGCGACATTTCGTTCTGCGCAAGCGGCGTATCAGTCTGGCAAGCAGGACTTTGAAACTATGCTGAACTCCTTCCTCGACGTGCTAAGCATGCAAGTCGAGTATCAGCGTGAGCTCGCCGACCATGAAACGGCGCTGGCCCGACTAGAGGCGCTTACGGGAGTAGATGTGCGATGAACACAGACAGCTTCGGAAGCAGCTCAAACGAGGAATCAGACATGCCCCGTAAAGAACATGATGGCTATCGCAGAGCGTTTTGGGTCGCAGTAACGGCGACGGTTGTATTCGTGATTCTTTCTGGAATTCTGTGGTGGCGCTTAAGCCACGCTGGAACTGCGTCGCAGCCTGGCAGCAGCACCGCAAGCCAGTCGATGGATGGGATGGCACAAAACTCATCTACCAACGCCACAGAATCCGAGCCGGGATCGGCAGGCCAGGCGGCTACCGGCAACATGCAGGAGATGCCGCTCGCGCCCATTCAACTCACACCGCAGCGGATGCAGAGCATCGGCATTGTGCTCGGGAAAGTTGAATCGAAGTCTGTGAACTCTGAGCTGCGTTTCTACGGCAACGTGCAAGTGGACGAGAGACGCCAGGCCTATGTCCAGACGCGAGTCGCTGGGTGGATTCGCAAGATCTATGCCGACGCCACTGGGAATTTCATCGGCAAGGGCCAGCCACTGTTCACGATCTACAGCCCTGAACTGGTGACGACAGAGCAGGAATATTTGCTCGCAAAGAAGAACCAACAAACCCTTCAAGGCAGTTC
>DAIPJJ010000148.1:0-10918 GCA_036770325.1 Terriglobales bacterium | reverse complement strand
CAAGAAAGCTTAAACGAACACTCTTCGGTACCAGTTTCAAACCCTTCGGAATACCCGCATGAGAGTCCCGGTATAGATGGCTTTGATGCCATTGCTCGAAATGCTCCCGAGCAGTCCAGTAGGTTATGAGCCATATCTCCTTAGGATTCTCCTCCGGGCTTAGAACATCAAGACGCACGAAACCAGGAAATGAATCGACATGGTGCGGTCGCTCCCGGAAAGCCGCCTTGACCGCCAAGTCCATATCGTTTGCTATAACGAACCTGCTTAAGGCAGCGAACATCGGCTGAATTATACGCCAGGAATTTGCGGGAACCTGCGTGAGACCGATGGAGGGCATGTCGCCAAACACTTTTTCCCGGATGAAGTAGCACCAGACGCTGGGTACTACTCCAGGTTTCCTTGCTCGATCACCACATTTTCCCGGACCACCAGGCGGTGCGCGGCCATTTCTTTCAGCTTGGGAAGAACGCGGCTGACGTGCTCGTCGGCATCGACGAAGATGATGATGACGGGGAGTTTCCCGCCGGCATCGACCAGATGGCTGGTTTTTACGCGCTGGCGCCCCAGGAATCCAGCGACCGCGTGCAGAACGCAGGCGGCAAAGACATTTTCCTCGCGCAGATAATTCAGTACGGCAAGATGCAACGGCTTGCCCTGCCACTTGTCTGATTCATTCAAGTACATCGTGACCTGGACTGCCATGCGCTCAGGCATTTTACAGCACCCTCGCGACGGCCATTCCGGCGAGCGCAGCGCCGAGGCACAGCAAGTTATTTGACAGGAAATTTGTGAAAAGCAACGCCCACTGGCCCTGTTCGAAATAAGCCATCGTCTCGTAGGCGAAGCTTGAAAAGGTTGTGAATGCGCCGCAGAAGCCGACCACGATCAGCAATCGCCAGCGCGGATCGAGGAGCACGCGCTCGGTGCTCCAGATCATAAAGAAGCCGACGATGAAACTGCCTGCGATATTGATGAACAGCGTGCCATAGGGAAACACTGGGCCGAGAATTTTTGCGGCGAAGCGGCTGATGATCCAGCGGGCGTTGGCGCCGAATATGGCGCCGAGGGAAATTACGACTAGATCGTTCAGAGTACGCACGAGTTTCTCCTTACCAACAGGTAGGAGTTATCAGCGCGCATAGGCTTCGGTGCGGGCGGTTATGGCGAACTCCATCGCCGTTTCAATTTGTATCACAGGTGTGAGCAGCCGCGAATTACGGCCGGGCTACGACTGTCCAAGCAGGATTGATTCCCATGATCTCTCGAAGGCGACTTTCCCTGCGTTCTTTTTCACTCCTCGGCGATCCCTGCGGCCAAAGCTTTGTTGACAAGATCTTAACCGCAGAGACCGCAGAGTTCTTATCGAGACCGCCGAGAAAGGCAATGAAGTCTGGTATTCGGGCCTTCTTGCGAAATTGGCTTCATTCCGTCAGCTTTCATCCCTTGTATTCCTGGCGCAGGAGCGCGTAAATGTGAACGTCAATGAACTTGCCCCACTTGATCACGGATTCGCGCGCGCAGCCCTCATACTTCATGCCGAGTTTCAGAAGGACAGCACGAGATGCTGGATTACCTTCAAAGTGGCCGGCGAAAATGCGGTGCAGCTTGATATTTTCGAATCCGTACCGCACGACTTGACGGGCGGCTTCGGTGGCGTATCCGTTGCCCCAGAAGGGAACGCCAATCCAGTAACCGAGTTCGGCCCGCTGATGCTCTATCTGCGGATGTAGCCCAATTCCGCCGATCAGGCGTCCATCGCCGCGCAGGCGAATCGCGAGGCGGAGTTCGTTCTCCTTGGCTACGCTGGCGAGAAATTCGCGCGCGTGCTTTTCCTCGTATGGGTGAGGGATGCGCAGGGTAGTTTCGGCAACTTCGCGAGCGCCGATCAGCGGCGTGAGTTCAGGGATATCAGATTCGGAAAATTCGCGAAGGAGCAAGCGCGGAGTTTCGAGCAAGAGCGGCATTTCTCTGTGAAGTTCCTCTGCGTAGCTCAGTGTCCTCTGTGTTGAAGCTTTTCAAAATCTTTACCACAGAGGACACGGAAAGCACAGAGGAAAACGCAGAGTCTGATTAAACCTTTGCTTCCGGTACTGCCACCTCGCGGTTCATCTTGTAAGCGTTCGCGATGTACTGTAGGACCATGCGCTGGGTATTGAAAAATGAGCCATTGAGAGCGATCGAGAAACGCATGATTTCCGTGTAGCGATTTGGCCGGCCGTAGAACATCGGCACAATTTCGCGCTCAAGCTTGTCGTACAAATTTCCGAGCTCGAGGGCCTGGTCTTCGGCAATTTCGTTGTTGCCAATCGACCAGCCTGTGACACCTTCGATGTGGCCCTCGGCCCACCATCCATCGACCACGCTGAAACTGGGCACACCGTTGAGCGCAGCTTTCATACCGCTAGTGCCAGAGGCTTCCTGCGGGCGCATGGGATTGTTGAGCCACAGATCGACGCCGGAAGTGATGAGCCGTCCCCAGCGCATGTCGTAGTTTTCGACATAAACCATACGGATGACATCTGCCAACGAACTCGCGCCACCGACTACGCGGCGAATCAGATTTTTTCCGCCCTCATCACGAGGATGAGCCTTGCCTCCGTAGACAAGCTGAATAGGCCCGACTTCACGCGCGATTTTCCGCAGCCGTTCGGGATTCTGGAAGAGCAGGTCGGCGCGCTTGTACGTGCTGGCGCGACGTGCGAAGCCGATGGTCAGAAGCTTCGGATCGAGTTGAACGCCAAAAGCTCGCGAAATCTCGGCGAACAGTTCCGTTTTTGCTTCCGCATGCGCCTCACGGATTGCCGGCAAGGGAATACTGATCGCATAGCGCAAGTAATTGTTATCGGTGCGCCAGCCGGGAATGTAGGAATCGAACAACTCGGCAAACGCTGGTGACGTCCATGTGATGGCGTGAACTCCGTTCGTAATAGCGCTGATCTCGTAACTCGGAAACATGCCGCGCGAGACTTCGCCGTGACGCATGGCGACGCCGTTTACGTATCCGGAAAAGCGAAGCGCGAGATAGGTCATGTTCAGCGCATCGCCTTCCCAGGCCTCGGCTTCATCAAGCAGGCCAAGCTGTTCGCGGCCAAGCACCTGCGAAACCAGGCTGCGGGGAAATTGATCGTGCCCGGCGGGAACTGGCGTGTGCGTGGTAAAGATGCACATGTTGCGCACGCCATCGATATCGAGCTGCTTCAGGCGTCCGGCGAAACTCTGGTCCAAACGGCGCTCGAGTAATCCGAGCGAAAGCAGGGCCGAGTGGCCTTCGTTCATGTGATAGGTCTCGATCTGGCCCGAGTGAAGCTTCTGAAGAATCTGGAAGCCACCGAGGCCGAGAACAATCTCCTGCGAGAGCCGATAACGTTGCTCGCCGCCGTACAGGCTGTCAGTGAGAGTTCGGTCGTACTCGCTGTTCTCGGGAACGTCGGTGTCGAGCAGATAAACGGGAACTATCTCACCGGAAACTCCTGTGATCGTGTACTTCCAGGCGCGAATTGCAACGATTCGCCCTTCAACCTCAACGTTCACACGCGCATTTACCGCCGTAAGCTGGTTCTCAGGATCCCATTCCTGCGGCTGCTCAAACTGGTTTCCTGCCGGATCGAGAATCTGTCGGAAGTATCCTTTGCGATATGCGAGCGTGACCGCGACCACCGGCGCGCCGAGATCGGCTGCCGAGCGCAGAGTATCGCCGGCAAGAATGCCCAAACCTCCCGAGTAGGTGGGAATGTCCGGCTCGAGCGCTATTTCCATCGAAAAATACGCAACACGCGGAGAGACCGATCGTTTCATCTGTCCTTTGGTGGTTCGACTGCGAGATGTATTGCGAGGTGTGCTGACTGCCTCTGGAACGGAAGTATAACGTTAAGGCACCTGCAAGTTCCACAAATCGGCAAACAGCCCTCCTGTCCTAGGTAATTGGCTGCGATACCGCACTGGAACTGGTGCAACTTTGGGAATTGCGCTCAGCTCTTACGCTCAAGGCTTTCTCTCAACTTTTTCTCTCAACCAGGAATTGCGCCAACTGCTTCAATACTTCCGCGCGCTCGCCCAGACTTTTGATGGATTGCTGCGCCTCTTCAAGTAGTGCCGCGGCTTTCCTGCGCGACTCCTCTATTCCGAACAAGGCGGGATACGTCGCCTTTTCTGATGCGGCATCTTTTCCAGCAGTCTTGCCAAGTTGCTCGGAAGTCTGGGTTACATCGAGCACGTCGTCGACGATTTGGAATGCCAGGCCAATTGCGCGGCCAAAAGTACGTAGATCTTCCATAATCTTTGGTTGTGCATTGGCATAGATGCCACCCGTAACGACGCTCGCGGTGATTAACGCAGCAGTCTTCGAAAGATGAATGTATTCGAGCGTAGCGGCGTCTGGTTTTTTATGTTCGGCTTCAAGATCGACCACCTGGCCGCCGATCATTCCATTCACGGTTCCGGTGCCGCGAGCGATTTCTTCGACGATCTTCACGCGGGATTCGGCAGGGCATTGAAGCTTTGAGAGCACCTCATAGGCTTGTGTTTGCAGCGCGTCTCCGGCCAGGATTGCAATGGCCTCACCGAAAATTCTGTGACAAGTTGGGCGCCCGCGGCGGAGGTCATCGTTGTCGAGAGCGGGAAGGTCGTCGTGAATGAGTGAATACGTGTGCAGCATCTCGAGTGCCGCGCCCAACTCTTCAATTCCTGCCGGTAATCTTCCTGCGACCGCCCGGCCAGCTTCCATGCAGAGGATGGGGCGAATGCGTTTGCCGCCAGCAAAGACGCTGTGACGCATCGCTTGGTGAATGGACGCAGGTCGGACGTCTGAGCCGGGTAGCAGTCGTTCAAGTGCGGCATCGGCCAGCTTGCGTCCGTCTTCGAGAGTGTTGCTGAGCATTCAGGTGAGTATAACAATCGCAATATTGATGGACGTTGAATGGCCGAGATGGGTTATCATCCTTCGTTTTAAATGTCTCGCTAACTCTTATGCCTCGAAAATTTCGATCCGGTGTCATGTGGGGGAGTAAGTCTCCTCTACCATTCGTTGTTTGCTGTGCTTTTCTTTGCGTACTCTTCGCGACGGGTGCTTCTGCACAGGGTGCCTACGACTTCATCATCTCCAATGGCCGCATCGTCGATGGCACTGGCGCAGCGTGGTTCTATGGAGACATTGCGATCAACGGCGACCGCGTTGCCGCGATGGGCGATCTGCACAATGCGAAGGCTAAGCAGCGCATTGATGCCACGGGGTTGGTGATTTCTCCTGGCTTCATCGACGTTCAGGGCCAGTCGGAGTTCAACATCCTGGTGGATGGGCGGGCGGCGAGCAAAATCACGCAGGGTGTGACGACGGAAATCACCGGCGAGGGCACGTCAATTGCGCCCGTGAACGACCGCATGATCGAGGACTTGCATGCGAATGCCGAGAAATATCACGTCGATCTCGACTGGCATTCGCTGGATGAATATTTCCGGCATTTCGAACGGGCGAAGCCGGCGATCAATCTGGGAACTTTCGTCGGGGCTGGGGGAGTGCGGGAATATGTGATCGGGAAAGAGAATCGCCCGGCCACACCTGCCGAACTTGACCAGATGCGCAAAGTTGTAGCGCAAGCAATGGAGCAGGGAGCATTCGGACTGAGCACTGCACTGCAATATGTCCCTGATGTTTTTGCCTCGACGGATGAGATCATCGAACTGGCGAAGACGGCCCGCAGCTATGGTGGAGTTTACTTTACTCATCAGCGCTCAGAGTCAGACACAATATTCCAATCGCTAGATGAAGTATTCGCCATTTCGCAGCGCGCTGGCATTTCGGCGACGATCTGGCATTTGAAAACTGCATATCGCGAGAACTTCGGGAAAATGCCGGAGGTGCTCAGACGGATTGAGGATGCCCGCGCGCGAGGGATTGATGTTGCCGCGAGTGTCTATCCGTATGACCGCGCCTCGAATGACCTGATTGCGTGCTTTCCGAGCTGGGTGGCCGAGGGCGGAACAGAACAGATGCTTGCCCGCCTCAAAGATCCGGCACAGCGTGCCCGGGCGCAGAAGGAAATGGAGTCGCCGAGCACCACCTGGGAGAACCAGTGGCTCGGCTCGGGTGGAGGCGCGGGCGTGATGATGGTCCACATTCTCGATCCTGCGCTGCACAAATATGAAGGCATGAACTTGGAAGAGATCGGTCGCGCGATGGGCAAAGATCCTAAAGACGCGGCCATGGACATAGCTATCGCAGATCGGGGAAAGAGCCAGGTCGTGATCTCCATCATGGACGAAAAAGATGTGCGGCTCGCCGTCTCCGATCCGCTGGTCACGTTTGGCTCAGATTCAGAAGAACAGGCGGAAGATGGGCCGCTAAGCTTGACCAAAGCTCATCCACGAGCATTCGGGACTTTCGCTCGCGTGCTCGCCAAGTATGTTCGTGATGAGCACACGATGAGCCTGGAAGAAGCGGTGCGGAAGATGACCTCGCTTGCTGCAGACCGGGTGGGAATTCGTGATCGCGGAATTCTAAGACCGGGAATGATGGCGGATGTTACCGTCTTCGATCCGGCGCACATTCAAGATGTCGCGACTTACAAGGATCCGCTGCATTACTCCCTCGGCGTGAAGTACGTTTTTGTGAACGGCAGGCCCGTCGTGAGCGACGGAAAAATGACAGGCGAGCGTCCAGGACGGGCATTGCGTGGTTCCGGATACAAGAAATAAACTGACCCGGCTTTGAAGATGAAAAAAAGGCGCCACTTGGGCGCCCTGTACGGAGCTGGAAGTTTCACGCCACCATATGCTTAGCCAATTCATCGGCCTTTACGGCGGCTGACAGGATCGCCCGCGTATCAGAAGTGGGGCAGCAATCGTCGGCCCCTGCGCCGAGGGTGCGTGTCCACATTTCCTCGTCAGCAACGCGATGATTGCAGATGATGCGGATGCCGTCGAATTCTTTACTGAGCGCTTCGAGCTCATTCATACTGGCTGACTCAAGATCAAGCACCACGGCAGATGGGCGATGCTTGGCGGCATCGTGACGCAGTTCGGCCATCGATTTCGCGACGTGTACACGATGAAACGAATTGGAAAGCAGCGAGGCAAGCGTCTGCGCGACCTTCGGGTCGCTCTGTAGCAGAACGACGTTGGTGTGCTGCATGGGGGACTCCTAAAGTTCTCGCCGCTTAACTGCTGGCGTTAAGGACGGCTCGCTGAGGCTCGACAGCCGGACTGTCGAGCGGGGGACTCTTACCGATGGACGCTCGCGCTGTCTTCAGCGTTCGAACGGTTCGGCCTGAATTTTGCCGTTCTGTTTGAGCAGGATTTCTACTTTTCCCTCAGCCTCCTCCAACTCTTTGCGGCAGGAAGCTGAAAGTTGCATTCCTTCTTCGAACAGCGTGAGTGACTTCTCAAGAGGCACTTCACCCTGTTCCAGCTCCTGGACTATTTTCTCCAGGCGCTGAATGCAGTCTTCAAACTTTGGCAAGCAGGAGAGACTCCTATTGAGCGATTGTACACGGGTTGCCCTAGTTTGCTATCAGGGAAAAACTGTAGCAAGAACGATTGGGCGGCTAAGGTCAGCCCGCCTTCGCACTTGAGCCGAGCGCTTCGAGCACATCTACCGCCGAGGTGTACCGACCTTGGGGCGCGCTGATCTGCGCTCCTTGCACCATATCGCGGACTGCCGACAGCATTTCACGGGCAATTGCGATTCCTTCCTCGCGTGCCGCCTCGGGCGATGATGCACGTGTCATGCGATCCATGATGTTCTCTGGCACCGAAACACGCAGTTCGTTCTTCATGAATTCGGCATTACGCGCGCTGACCAGCGGCCAGATGCCGGCAACAACCGGAATCTTGAAGTGCTCGATGCGGCGGAGGAATTTTTCGAGCAATGAGAGATCAAAAACCGGCTGGGTAACCGCCAGTTCAGCTCCTGCTTCTACTTTGTATTCGAAGCGGTGAATCTCTTCGTCAATATTCGGCACGCCGGGATTCGCGCCGACGCCGATCACAAATTCGGTTCCCGCACCGATCGGGTTGCCGCCGATATCGAGTCCGCGGTTCAGGTTGTGAACGATGTTCACCAGACCAATGGCATCGACGTCGAAGACAGCAGTGGCATCAGGGTAGCCCCCCATCTTTGGTGGATCGCCTGTTATGCAGATCAGGTTGCGGATTCCGATCGCCGCGGCGCCCAGCAGGTCCGACTGAATGCAGAGGACGTTGCGATCGCGACAGGTGTAGTGCAGGATGGCTTCGATGCCCGCCTGCTGCTGGAGCAAGACGGACAAAGCCTGGTTGCTCATGCGAGCTGAAGCACGCGGGCTGTCGGGAATGTTGATGGCATCAACGCCGACAGACTTCAGAAATCGTGCGCCGTCGAGTTCCTTGCGAATGTCCGTTCCCTTTGGTGGAACGATCTCGACCATCGTGACGAACTCACCGCGTGCGATCTTCGCGCCTAACCGCGACCGCTGTTCGAGGGGAACTGACGCTGTGACCCGTGCAGTTTGCGCCTTCGCTGGAGCATCAGCGATACGCGACCGTGCCTGAGTTTGGCGCAGGCCGGACTTCATCATGCGGATGTGCTCGGGCGTGGTTCCGCAACAACCTCCGATCAGACGGACGCCGGCAGTGACAAATTTTCGCGCATAGCTCGCCATATATTCCGGCGAGCAGAGATATATATTTCGGCCTTCAACCGAACGCGGAATTCCTGCATTCGGTTGCGCAGAAAGCGGCAGGGAAGTCGCAGCCCGGATTCGTTCGATCGACTCCAGCATTGGCACCGGGCCGACGCTGCAGTTGCAACCGATGACGTCCGCGCCCCACTCCTGTATTCGCGGCGCGAAGGTCTCCGGTGTTGAACCATCAAGGCAGTTTGATTCTTCGTCGATCGTCACTTGCGCGACGACCGGAATTCGCGGACCGACCTCGCGGGCTGCGTGGATTGCCTGATGCAGTTCGTCCACGTAGCCGAAGGTTTCGAGAATCAGCAGGTCAACGCCGCCTTCAATTAACGCCGCTATCTGCTCGCGGAAAATGTCCCGGGCTTCCTGGAATGAAGTTTTGCCGAGCGGCTCAATGCGAATGCCGAGCGGCCCCACTGCGCCCGCAACCCAGGCGTCGAAGCTCTTTGCCGCTTCCTTTGCCAACCGCGCGCCATGAAAATTGATGTCGTGAACTTTGTCGCGCAGCCCATGGTGCTCAAGCCGGACTGCATTTCCGCCGAAGGTGTTGGTCTCAATAACCTCGGCGCCAGCCTGCAAATATCCGTGATGGATGTCGCGAATCAGGTCCGGTTGCGAGAGATTCAGCTCGTCGTAACACCGGTTGATGAATATGCCCTTTGAGTAGAGAAGTGTGCCCATTGCACCGTCGCAAAGCACCGGCGCAGTCTTCAATCGGGCAAGAAAATCAGCGGGCATACCCTTGAGAATACAGGAAGAAACGCGTATTTGCATTTGCCGCACCACGCGTGGCGTGACGAAAAATGTTCAGCAAGCCTCTGTTATAATCCGCACTTCGCATCTAACTCTCTATCCAGCAATGTTCTTGGAGTCCCAGGGTTGAAAAGAACCTTTAGCGCTCTTTTTGTCTCCATTTTGCTCGCGATGGGGCTGGTTTCATGCGGCGGCTACTCCGCGCCACGAACGACCGGGGCCAGCGGAATACCATTTCGGATATTCGTCTCGAATCCGTTTAATCCGACTATTACCGGTGCGAATTTTCCCGGACTCGACATCATCGACGCTTCCAAAGATGTCTTGAGCTTTTTCCAGGTCTCTTTGCTCGGTAGCGTCACCAGCGCTGGCATGATGGTGGAAAGCCCGAACCGAGACCGCACGGTCGTTTTCAGTCCGACCACCAGCTCTTCGACCACGAACACGCTTGCCATAGTTGACAATGCCAAGGAAACTGCAACCGGTACTGTGAACTTACCCGGCGCGACTGAGAGCATGTTCGTCGCCGGTAATGGCACGACTCTTTTTGCTGCGATTCCGACTGCCGCCGTTTCGGGACAGCCCGCCGGAGCGATCGTGGTAGTTGATATTTCTAAGCCGGCGATCACGGCCACCGTACCGGTTCGCGGCGCACACTACCTGATCCCCAGCCCTGACGGAAATCAGGTTCTGGCAGTTTCCGACAGCGCGAACAGCGTTACTGTTTTCTCACCCGCTGTGATTGGGACTGGAACTGGGGTTGGGGCGCTCACGCCTGTTTCCGGAACATTTGACCGGCCCGTCTGGGCCGTCTTCAGTTCTGACGGTTCCACCGCTTATGTCATGAATTGCGGCCCGCAGTGTGGCGGAACAACCGCCAGCATCGGCGTAGTTGATATGACGCAAACGCCTCCCCTCGTCACTGCTACAGTTCCTGTCGCGGCGGCAACTATGGGCATGCTAAATGGCGGAAATTTGTATGTCGTGGGTACGCCACTCTCGAGCGGAACCGACTGTTCGGCAAATTTGTGCGGCGTTTTAACAGTATTTCCCGAAGCTGATGTGACTGCTGCTCCCACCACATTTGCTGTGACCGACGGATACCACAACAGGATCGTGCCCGCTCCCAACAACCAACTTTTCATTGCATCGCGCACCTGCACCGACGTGATTGCTACAACTTCCACGCCGTCGCGAGGATGCTTGTCAGTTTTTGATACCGGTACTGGCAAGGTGTATACCGCTGCCCGAAATGGGGACGTAACCGGGATTCAGCCGATCGATCACCGCACCCAGGTGTGCAAGCAGCACGAGCCCGACGAACAGCTTGTCCACCTCGATCAGGACCCGCGCGTTCATGATCAGGAAGCCGAGTCCTTCCTTGGCGGCCACCAATTCGGCTGAGATCACGCAGGTCCAGGAAAGGCCGAGGATGACCTTGAAGCCGGTGATGATCTGCGCCAGGCTGCCCGGCAGGATCACCTCGCGCATGACCTGCCAGC
>DAIPJJ010000147.1:0-10936 GCA_036770325.1 Terriglobales bacterium | reverse complement strand
CTGATCGATCGGGTGACGCCAAACTCCCGCTCGACTGCCAAACATGCTGAGAGGTAAATGCTCTCAGCATTCGCCGGCCGCTCTTGCTTGCCCTGGGTGCGGATGACTAACCTGTCCTGTGCCAGGCAGTTGCCTGCAAGCGCCAGTACGAAAGCTAGGGCGGACAATCTATGGACCATATGGTTTCCCTTTCGCACAATTGAGCGATCGACGACAATGCAAATGCGCCTGGCGCTATCGCTGCTCTGCCGTTGTTGCGGTGCATTGGCCAAGGTGTTTGCTGATCTTGTGGACCTCGAAAGTTGAATCGCCTGACACATCTTTGCCCATCTTCCCGACCAGCTGCACGCGCTCTCCAGCTTTTAGTGTTTGATCTTGTTTATTCGTCAGGTTGTAAGTCCGGTTGTTTTTTTCATTGACAAGTTCGTCTGCCTGATCGGACAAGCAACCTTGCAACCTGGCTCGGCTGTGAAGTTTCCAATACAGCAATCCAGCGGCAGCGACTGCACCGGCGGCGACGCCACCGATAACTGCGCCTTTTGACCCGTAGCTCGGGTTACTGCTGCCTCCCGGGTACTGAGCTATTGCGGTAGCTGGAACCAAGGCCAGCAGGATGAGTGCGACGACAGGACGCTGCCAGTTACGGAAGGCAGATGTTCGCGAAGTGAGAACATCCTTTTTCTCTCGTGTCCCAAATGTATTCATTGCAAGTTCTCCTTTCATTTCTAGCGGACAAGTTGCTAAGTCGTGGGTCGACACGCGAAGCACACCAACAAAATGCACCATCGCGCGCCAACCCCAAGTCTGTTTGAAGATGCGGTGCTTGTTAATCGGCGTGGTAGAAGAAGTAGTCGGCCGTATACGGCACGAGCTGCGTCTGCCCCACAGTGCAGGCGGTCGTAGGTGCTGACCCGCCTTTGGTATTCAACCGCTGTACGAACGTCGTCTTAGCAAAGAGCTTGCCACCGGTTGGCCCTTCCTGGTTTCCAATTGACTGCAATAACAAGCATTGAATTGAGCCTGTATTCGGGCAACTGGCGTCGGTGCCGGCATTGATGTGTCCTGTCGCGATGGCCCACACCTTGCTGGAGTCGAAAGAACTTTGCCACCCGAATCTATTGCTATGCGCCGGGGACGGCACTTGTCGCGCTTTTCCTCAATGCCTCGCAAGACCAAATCCGAGGTCGTCGTCGTAACCGGCGCCTCCGCAGGATTAGGTCGCGCCATTGCGCGCGAATTTGGCAGGCACGGCGCCTCAGTAGGCCTGATCTCACGAAATCAGGAACGCCTTGAAACCGCAAAAAGAGAGATCGAGGAATCAGGAGGCCATGCGCTTGTCCTGCCTCTGGATGTGGCCGATGCGGCCGCTGTCGAAAATGCCGCTCAGCGAGTGGAGGAAGAACTCGGACCAATCGATACCTGGGTAAACAATGCGATGGTTTCCGTCTTCTCGCCAATTGAGGAGATGGAGGCGGAGGAGTTCAAGCGCGTAACCGAAGTTACTTATCTTGGTGTGGTGTACGGCACGCTGGCGGCCCTGAAGCGAATGCGTCCTCGAAACCGCGGGAACATCGTGCAAGTCGGTTCTGCACTCGCATATCGCAGTATTCCATTGCAGTCCGCTTATTGCGCTTCAAAGCATGCAATAGCCGGCTTCACGGACTCGCTACGCTGTGAGCTCGTTCACCAGCGCTCGCGGGTCCACGTGTGCATGGTGCAAATGCCGGCGTTGAACACGACTCAATTCGGCTGGGTCAAGAGCCGTCTTCCGCATAAGGCGCAACCTGTTCCTCCTATTTTTCAACCGGAGGTGGGGGCACGCGCAGTCTATTGGGCTGCACACCACCGCAGGCGGGAAGTCCTCGTGGGCGGATCCACAGTCGCTGCGATCGTCGGCCAGAAGTTTATTCCTGGATTACTCGATGAATATCTCGGCCGGACCGGGTACAAGTCGCAGCAACACGACGGCAAACAGGACCCTAATGCGGCGAATAATCTCTGGGAATCAGTGCCGGGAAACTTCGGCGCTCATGGGACATTCGACGACCGCGCGCATCCTTACTCGACGGAGCTTTGGTTTGACACGCACCGCAACTGGATTTGGGCTTTCCCAATTGCGAGCGTAGCGGCAACCGCGATCGCGGGTGGAATGACGTATCTGTTTTTGCGCAACAAGACGCGCAAAATCAGGCGAGGTTTTCGGTTCCTTCAAAAGATCGCCTGAGTCAAACTCAACGCGCCTTCTGCAATTCCGGCAACCGTTCCATATCTCCCAGGGCAAGATCAACTATCGCGGTCTTTGTGGAATGCTCAAAAACCGAGGAAAACAGCAAAGCCTTCTCTGCCGCCTCTGGATCGATGTTTCCCTCCTCGGCGTGCCTGGATAACTCCATTCCAGCCGCGACTCCAGCCCAAAAAACTACTTCTTCCATGCTCATTGTCTCTCCCGGACATGGGGGGAGCTGGCATAGCCTGTCCAAAATCTCTCGTGACTCTTCAGAACTCATCGTGTCGGCTTCATCGACAAATGACATGACTTCCAATATCCGGCTGAACCCCTGCCAATCGTGCCGATTCGTTGTTTCGAGCTTCATCATGGCGGTTCCTATCGATGCAGAGATGATCCTTTCAAAACATTTGAACGTGCACGAACCACGTACTAATGCAATGTATATAGAGTGAGAAATTGAAGCTATCCCCTTCATCTCTTAAGGGTTGACGTAGCATCCTGTAGGGTTTGAAAGGGAATCGGGGTCGGCGGGGAACGTCTCGGTACAACATTTGCTGATGCTGCCGGAACTGTGCAAAAAAGGCCCCGGTTCGGGGCCTTTTCATGTACGTTCGAAATCACTACTGTGGAGGCTGCTGGCTGTTTCCGGTGCTGTTTGGCGAACTGGTCGGGTTCGTGTCACTGGGTGAGCTTCCGCTATTGCCCATATTGCCGGAGTTGCCGGAGCTATTCTTCATTTTGCACGTCTCGGAAACCATCTTTACATCCGTTACGTTGAAGGTTTTTCCAGAGCTGGCTTCATGTCCGGCATTGCTTGAGGAAGTTGCGGACATTCCACTGCCGCTCTCCCAAGTGCCTTTCAGCGAAACTTCATGGCCTACATGAGCTGAGACATCCTGACCGGTAAGCGCAACTTCTTTTCCTTTCTTTGTCTCGAGCATGTACTGTCCACCCTGCGACTGAACACAACCTTTTAGCTTGTGTTCCCCGCTACTGGTGTTCTGATTTTGAGACGTACTGCTCGATTGATCCATTCCCGGTTGCTGTCCCTGGCGGTCGCCTGGTTGGGTTTGCGCTCCAGGTTGAGACATGCTGGGTGAAGAACTCTGTGTTCCTTGCGATCCTCCCGGCGCCATTTGCGCGACCGCCGAGGCCACAAAGAATGCGAACGACAGACATAGTGATGCACACAACTTAGCCATACGATTCTCCTGCGCTTTAAATTCGACGATCGTTCGGAAGTGGGTTAAGCGACCGTCCTGCGTCCTTCATCAGACGCCCTGCTCGCTGCTGGAGGTTGCAGGGTATGACCGCGTTTCTTTTGCAGAAGACGCTGAATGGTAGAGGTGAGTTGGTGGCGAGAGCCTGCTTTGTCGCAGAATGCATCCGCGATTCGCAGAGATCGGGCGGAGACGAACGTTGTACCTGAAAAAAAAACTACAGGAACTTCCGGATGCAGGGACTTGATGGCCGACGCTACAGCCTCGCCGTTCATTCCTGACATTTCGTAGTCTGTGACAACGATGTCAACCGGATTGATCGTCGCCAGCTTGACGCCTTCTTCTCCACTCGCCGCAGTCAACACTTTGAATCCGAGGTTCTCAAACATCGCGCGGTAGAGTTCCAGGCCGGGTTTGTAGTCGTCAATCCAAAGAAGAGTGCGGCGTGACGAGCAGGCGGAACGTCGTGTGCTGCTGGTGCGCGTCACACGTCGCGCGCGCCATTCAATGGGGGCTGCTACCGGATGGGATACGCTGCGAGCGGCGAAGCGTGGCATTTCGCCAAGTTATGCTTTTTACCTGTGGAAAACAATTAAATAAAAACTGTAGGGTAACTCCACTGAATTGCGTATGCTCTTTCAGCTAAATGCCTTACGACAACCCAGAAGAACGTTATTGCTGGCGTATGTACATCAAACGAATGGCTGGAGAAATGCTCGGCGCGCATCCTCAGCTAACATCCAGACTCAAGGGGGACAGACTCAGAAGTACCTTCCAGGTGCGGTGGAAGATTTCAAAACCTGCCCATGAGCAGCAGCACGATGACGATGAGCAGAATCAGCCCGAGACCACCACTGGGGTAGTATCCCCATCCTGTGCTGTATGGCCACGTAGGGAGCGCTCCGATCACCAACAAGAGAATGATAATCAGCAGAATCAAACCCATAGTTCCTCGCTAACGAACAGAGTTGTTACTGCAACTTCTCTTCCGCAATGCAAACAGTGTTTCTCCACTCGAGCAAGTTAGGGCATCACACGGCGAGTCGATAATCGGGTCAACTCTGTAACAACTTGCGAATCATTCTGTACTGGAACGGACGGCGTCATTGTGGACATTCGCATCCTAAAACCAAATCTTAGGTTGGGAGACAGCGATGACAGCGGGCGAAATTCTCGTAGAAAAACTTATCGACTGGGGAGTAGATGTGATCTTCGGGCTTCCGGGCGATGGAATTAATGGAATCATGGAAGCTTTGCGTACGCGTCAGGAGAAGATTCGATTTATCCAGGTGCGTCACGAAGAGACAGCGGCATTCATGGCCTGCGGTTACGCAAAGTTCACCGGGAAGCTGGGCGTTTGCCTGGCAACCTCCGGGCCCGGTGGAATTCATTTACTCAACGGCCTTTACGACGCGAAGCTGGACCATCAGCCCGTGCTGGCCATCACCGGCCTGCAGTTCCACGACCTTGTCGGCACACACACGCAACAGGACGTCGCGCTCGATAAGCTTTTCATGGACGTTTGCGTGTACGACGAGCGGGTGATGGGGCCGAATCACGTGGAAAATGTGGTGGATCTCGCCTGCCGGACGGCGCTTGCGTATCGCGGTGTCTCGCACGTCACCATTCCTGTCGACTTTCAGGAGATGGAAGCGAAAAAGAGCATGCGGTCTAAGCGAAACGTCCCGGACCACAGTTCTGACCGTTACGCAGCATTTTCACCAGTTCCGAGTGACGCAGAAATTCGTGCGGCGGCTGAAATTCTGAATTCCGGTACCAAAGTCGCGATTCTGGCCGGACAAGGTGCACTGCACGCAACTGATGAACTGGAGCAAGTTGCCGAACTACTGGGCGCTCCTATTATTAAGGCGCTTCTCGGGAAAGCGGCGGTCCCAGACGACAGTCCATACACGACCGGCGGAATCGGCCTGCTGGGTACACGTCCGTCACAAGAAGCAATGGAGAAATGTGACACCATCCTGATCGTGGGCAGCGCATTTCCGTATATCGAATTTATGCCGAAACCGGACCAGGCACGCGGTGTGCAGATCGACCGCGACCCGAAGCAAATCGGCTTGCGTTTTCCGGCTGAGGTTGGGCTTGTCGGGGACAGTCAGCGCACGCTCCGTTCACTGATTCCTTTGCTGAAGCGCAATCAGAACCGCAAGTTCCTGGAGAAAGCACAAGAGGGAATGAAGGATTGGTGGAAGACGATGGAGGAGCGCTCCACCCGCCGCGACAAGCCGATGAAGCCGCAAGTGATCGCATGGGAACTTGGAAAGCGATTGCCGAGTAACGCGATCACCAGTTGCGACAGCGGAACGATAACGACATGGTGGGCGCGCCAGATTCCTTCGAAGCGCGGTCAGATGCATTCGCTGTCTGGAACTCTGGCGACAATGGCGCCCGGCTTGCCGTATGCTCTCGCAGCACAAGTGGCATATCCCCATCGCCCGGTGGTGGCGTTCGTCGGCGACGGAGGATTCTCGATGCTGATGGCGGACTTCGTGACAGCAGTGAAGTATCAATTGCCGATCAAAGTCGTCATCGTGAAGAACAATGTACTTGGGCAGATCAAATGGGAGCAGATGGTCTTCTTAGGAAATCCGGAGTTCGGTGTGCAACTACACCCAATCGATTTCGCAGAATTCGCGCACGCATGCGGCGGCGTGGGATTCACGGTTGAAGATCCAAACGATTGCGCTTCGACAGTGGAGCAGTTCCTTGCTGCACCGGGGCCGGCCATTCTGCAAGCTGTCGTGGATCAACTCGAACCGCCACTGCCGGGAAAGGTAACTGCCGAACAGGCCTTGCACTTTGCCGAGTCTCTTGCGAAAGGTGAGCCCAATCGCGGCAAGATTGCGTTGACCGCGATATCGGACAAAGTGCGCGAGCTGATCTGAATTGCGTGGAATGTGGCGAGGACATTCTTGTCCGAGCAACGACAAGTACTGAGATTTTCGGATTCCCCACCCTACGTGGCTTCGCAGGGTGGGGATTTTGATTTATCTAAGAGAATTCTAGAAAAACGATTTTCTATTTACGTTATACTTGAACCCGCTCAGAACACCCTTTCCTTCCGGAGGTTTTCTCAATGCTCTTATCACGTCGACTCGTTGTAGTCTGCGTTCTGCTCGTTACCCCTATTCTCCCCAGTGCGCAGCAGCTCTCGGATTCCGAAATAGAGCAACGAGTGAATGCGTTGTTGCAACAGATGACGCTCGAGGAAAAGGCCGGTCAACTTAATCAGTCTCCCGACAAGAGCCCGCGCACGATGGAGATGATCAAGCAGGGGAAGGTCGGTTCATTACTTGGCGTGCTTGGAGCGGAGAATGTTAACGAAGCGCAGCGCGCGGCGGAAAATTCCCGCCTCAAGATTCCATTGATCTTCGGCTACGACGTCATTCATGGCTATCGCACGATTTTTCCTGTTCCGATCGCCAGTGCTGGAAGTTTCGATCCGCAATTGATCGAACAAGCCGAGCGCGTGGCTGCAAAGGAAGCAACTGCATTCGGCGTGAAATGGGTGTTTGCTCCCATGGTTGATATCGCGCGCGACCCACGCTGGGGAAGAATTGTGGAAGGCGCGGGCGAGGATCCTTATCTCGGTTCAGTTGTTGCCGCTGCTCGCGTTCGGGGTTTTCAAGGTTCGAACATTGCCGATCCGCAAAACGTGGTTGCATGTGCCAAGCACTACGTGGGCTATGGCGCGGTCGAAGGCGGGCGCGACTATAACACGGTTGAAATGTCAGAGCAGTTGCTGCGTGAAGTGTATCTGCCGCCTTTCCATTCCGCTCTGAACGCTGGAGTGGGCACGTTCATGTCAGCGTTCAATGATCTGAACGGTGTTCCAGCAACCGCAAATCATCACACTCTTACTGACATTCTACGGGGCGAGTGGAAATTCAGCGGGTTTGTGGTAAGTGACTACGACTCTGTCCACGAACTAGTCCCGCACGGAATCGCGGCCGACGACTCCCAAGCTGCACTCGAAGCCTTGTCTGCAGGTGTCGATATGGACATGGCGGATGACGTCTACGATCGCTACGTTCCGGAGCTGGTGAAATCCGGCAAGCTGCCAGAGAGCGTGGTGGATGAAGCTGTCCGCCGCGTCTTGCGGATCAAGTTCAAAGCCGGATTGTTCGAGCATCCATACGCAGATACCAATCGCGAGAAGACGGACATACTAACACCGGCAAGCCTGCAAACCGAGCGCAAGCTGGCGCAGGAATCGATGGTGCTTTTGCAGAACAAAGGCGATCTTCTTCCGTTGAAGAAGAACCAGACGGTCGCTGTCATCGGGCCTCTAGCTGACGACAAAGTGTCGCAACTCGGCTCGTGGGCAGGAAACGGTCAGGCAAAAGATGCCGTCACTCCGCTCGATGGAATTGTTGCCAAACTCGGCAAAGATCATGTGATCTACGCGAAGGGAGTTGATATACCTCCGTTCGAGAGCGGCCTTGCGGCCGGAGTAGCGGCGCCTGCGCCAAGTTCAGCGATGGGTGTCGCTGGCGCACAAACGAGCAACAAACCGGCCAATATTGATGATGCAGTCGCCGCTGCGAAAAAAGCGGATATGGTGCTGCTGTTTGTCGGTGAACTGGCCGGAATGACAGGCGAAGCCAGTTCACGCGCATCGCTTGAGCTGCCGGGCGAGCAGATGAAGCTGATTGATGCGGTTCTCGCGACCCGCAAACCTGTCGTTGTTGTTCTTGAAAGCGGACGTCCGCTGAATATCAGTTGGGCGCCCGATCGGGTTCCAGCAATCATTCAGGCGTGGTACCTGGGCGTGCAGGCTGGGAACGCAATCGCTGACGTGCTATTCGGTGACGCTTCGCCCAGCGGCCGCTTACCGCTGAGTTGGCCACGCTCCGTCGGACAAATTCCTGTTTACTACAACCACAAGAGTACGGGCCGTCCTTCGTCGCCGGACCGCTGGCATACCGGATATCTCGATCTGAGCAAGGAGCCGCTTTACCCATTCGGCTATGGACTCACGTATACGAAATTCAAGTATGGCGGTCTGAAATTGGATCCGTCCGTTTCGAGAGACGGCTCTCTCCACGTCACCGCAGAGATCGAAAACATCGGAAAGCGGGAAGGCACTGAAGTTGTTCAGCTTTACGTTCACGATCGTGTCGCGCCGACCTCGCGTCCGGTGCGGGAGCTAAAGGGATTCGAGCGCGTGTCGCTTGCCCCAGGTGAACACAAAACTGTGGAGTTCACGGTGAATGGGAACGACCTTGGATCATACGATCGAGAAATGCACTGGATTGTTCCTTCGGGAACTTATGACGTGTGGATTGCGCCGGATTCGGCCAGCGGAGTCCAAGGTACGTTCGAGGTGCAATAGCGTACTCTGCGAACTCTCTTTCAACCCTGCGCACTCTGCGATCAAAAAGCTTTAACCGCAGAGATCGCCCAGTTAGAACCGGAGATCGCGGAGTGAACCTAGCGATCGCGAAGACATTTCCGGGTTGCAGGCAAACTGCGTGCACGTCACTTGCTGGGTGGTTCTTGCGGACTTGGGTTTTCGCGTGAGGATTGTTCCGAGGGTGGTCCTGTGACTTGCTTGACCGCGTCGGTGGCTTGCTCAAGATCTTCTTTTGTTGTGTATTGCACGATCAGTGAAATCCGCCGGTTTGAAGGATCGAAAGGATCATTGGGTTTGCGCAGCAGTTGATCGGCGAATCCGCGCACCTGCGCGACCTGTCTGTCTCCGAGTCCCCTTTCCTGCATGATGCGTCGCGCCGCATTTGCGCGGTCGGTTGAAAGTTCCCAGTTGCTGTAAACCCCCTTTTGATGGAACCGCTTTGAGTCGGTGTGTCCCTCGATGGAAATTTTGTTTGGAAGTTTGCCAAGCTCTTCGGCGAGTAACGTCAATAATTCCTTTCCATTGGAATTGGGATCAGAATTTCCCAAATTAAAAAAAGTTCCCGTGGCTGATTCCAGCAATTCAATTCGCAATCCTTCAGAAGTGATTTTGATTTCTATTTGGTTTTTTAACTTGTCGAAATTCGGCAATTGCTGCATTGCTTTTTCAATCTGTTCCTTCAGCTTCTCCATGTCATCAGTTGGAACGGCGACGAACTTCTCGCCTGGGCCTTCGTTGCTGGTTCCAAGTTTTCCCGCTGTTCCCGCCGGATCACGAAAATATCCTGCAATCGCCTCACGTACCGGTTTGCTGGTGTTCAGCAGCCACAGCACAATGAACAGCGCCATCATCGCGGTCACGAAATCGGCGTACGCCACCTTCCACGCACCGCCGTGGTGCCCGCCGTGCCCGGCTTTCTTTTTAACGATGATGATTGGTCGCGATGCTTCCATTTTTATCCGCCCGATGCTGCTGCCTGGGCCTCGGCCGGGGCCTCTCCGCTGCCTCCGCTTCGGCAAGCCTGTTCTAGTTCCTTGAAGCTTGGCCGCACATGGCCGGGAACAGCGCGGCGGGCCGCTTCGACTGCCATGATCGGTGCGGTTCCTTTCAGGAAAGAGATCACGACAACTTTCAGCACGTTCAAATACGCCTTTTCTTCATCGGCAGCTTTCGCCATGTTCGCTGCGAGCGGTCCGATGAACCCATAGCAGAGCAGAATTCCGAGAAACGTTCCCACCAACGCGGCCGCCACTTTGTGGCCAATTTCTTCGGGTGGACCACCGAGCGCACCCATAGTAATGACCACCCCAAGCACGGCGGCCACTATTCCCAATCCGGGAAGGGAATCGGCCATCGTGCTCAACGAAGAAATTGGGATCGTGGATTCGTGATGATGTACTTCTAAATCCATCTCCATGAGTTGATCGAGTTCGAAGGCTTCGACACCGCTGATCGCCATGCGCATGCTGTCGCAGAAAAAATCGCGCACATGATGGTCCTTTAGGAACGTCGCGTCTTTTGAAAAGATCGGGCTTTTTTCCGGGTCTTCGATGTCTGTCTCAAGCGACATCAATCCCTGGCGGCGGGCTTTGTTGAGCAGTTCGTAGGTGAGCCGCAAAGAATCGATATAGCGCTGTTTGCTGAATTTTGAGCCTTTAAAAACGGCGATTACTCCGCCAGCAATCTGCGTCAGGATGTGCAGGGGGTTGGCGATCAGGACTGTACCGATAGCGGCGCCGCCGATGATGATCAGCTCCGCCGGCTGAATCAGCACCTTAACGTTACCGTGTTCCATGAGATAGCCGCCGAGAATAGCGCCTATTACGACGGCTATGCCGATAATCGCGAACATTAGACGATCCTATTAGTCTGGCCGACAAAGACTTGCCGGGGTCTACATCGCCCGCTTTTTCGTTAATCGGCAGCGGCGATTCCACACTTAAAAGTGGAAAATTGACCCGGCAAAAAGGGTTGAATCCGCCAAATGGCACGTCTGTGGAAGGATTTGGCACGTTCGTGCCATTCTCAATTTTTTGGTAACCAGTTACTTTCTTTTTGAGCAGTTCTTGGGGGAGGGCTGCCCGGGCGTCTCGCGACTCATTGGAGTCGAGA
>DAIPJJ010000146.1:0-11005 GCA_036770325.1 Terriglobales bacterium | reverse complement strand
GTCGTGAGAATGGCGACACTGATGTTGATCAGCAGAAATAAGCCGGCAATTCGCGTAAGCAAACCCACAATCAGTAGTGTCCCGCAGACGATCTCAACCGCTCCCACAAATGGCGCAAAGAATTGCGGAGCGGGAATGCCGATCTTTGTGAAACGCCCAACGCCCAAAGCTGCGGGAAATAAAAATTTCTGAATTCCCTCGCTGAGAAACACCCAGCCCACGAGGATGCGCACAAGGACAGTCGCGCACGGAGCGTCAGTTTCGAAGATTCGCGAGATGCGCATAAGACTAACGTTTACGGCTTCGGCGGTGGCGGCGGCGTGAACTGCGCCAGATCGGCAAAGCCCAGCTCGCTTTCTATCTGGCTGATCTTCTTCTCCGCGTCTTCGAATCCATCCTTGCCGAACATCTTGTGCTCGATGTCCTCGAACTGATCTCCGATTTCGTCGAGCTGTTTATCGGTGAAGTTCTTCTTCCAGGCAGGAAAAACGATCGTGTCTTCCCGCGCCGCGTGATTTTGGTACATGAGCACAAAGCTTTCGAATACTTTCGCCAGCGGCTCGACATGCGCAACTGAGATTCGCGGGCCATTGGTAACCGCAAGAACGTAGTCAGTGACCTCTCGCCCGCGTTGGTGCTGTTCCGTCAATATGTCCGCATAGCGCGCGAGTTCTCGCCCCTGCTTTCGAATTAACGGAAAGATGTGCTGCTCTTCGAGCATTCGCTCATGGTAGTCCTCACCGAAGGCGCGGAAGAGTTTCGCCGCCTGCTGCAGGGCCGCAGCATCCACGCTTGCCGGGTTCTGCCGCAGTTTGGGAATGACCTCCAGATAAAGAAGCAGCGCGCGGCGAATCACGCCGTGTTCGCGCATCAGGTCCTCGGTGGCCGTGACCTCAGGTTCCTTCTCTTCTGTTTGCGTGGGTTTCTGCGGTAGTGGTTTTGCCAATAGCGGGAGACACGCGCCGGCTATTCCCACCATCAATGATTCAGACAGCATCTTGCGACGACTGGTCTCAAATGACATCTGCGCCTCCTGCTTTATCTTACTTCCCGAAGTTTACCTCTATGGCAGATGCGCCGAGCGGTACGTAGTCTGCCCTGAGCGAAGCCGAAGCGTCGGACATTCCTGTCCGGCAAAAGATCTCCACAGGCCTCAATGGTTCGTCCAGAGTGCCTGCCTTGTGACAACAATTTATCCATCTCTTGACCTCCAACTGACAGCGAATTAACACTAGCTACTCTCACCGTCACTACGCTTTATTTCGCCAGCCTGAGTCAGCGGAACTCACCTTGTAAACGCGCCTCCCTGCTCGCGAATGAGCACCGGCATTTGTCCCGCAAGAGCTCATGGCAATAAATCAATCAGGAGAGCCGTATGAAAAATAGCCTGCATCTATTTTCAACAGTACTTCTAACTTTGGCGTTCTTTACCGCGACTGCCGCGGCGCAAACCGTTTCATGGAAACAAATCGTCGGCATTATTCCCGCGAACACTCCCGTTGGTACCGGCAGCGGCATTGTCCCCGGCGGGTTCGCTCCCTGGACCGCAACCGAAGGCGCGGCGCGTGTGAACCTTCGCAACGGCAAAATCGAATTCGTTGTGCGTGGTTTGGTGTTTGCCGGAGGCAACACGATCGGTACTCCTGCGCCGATCACTCAGGTCAACGGAACGCTCGTGTGTGACGCCAATGGAAGCGCAGGGGGAAACTCCGTACTCGTGCAAACTCCGTCCGTTCCGCTGACTTTTACCGGCGACGCATTCTTCAGCGGCAAAGTCGGCTCTATACCTTCCGTTTGCCTGACTGAGCCCGACCTGGCTTTCCTGATTCGCGCCACCGCGACTGCCAGCGGGCCAATCCCTGCTGACAAAGCCCCGTGGATTGCCAACGGCGCCGTCTTATTGAGAGGCCATGACCGGGATCGCGATCATGATCATGACGGCGACTAACGCTTACTAAGTTTCCGCTCGCGCGGTTTGCCGGCGTTGAATGAACTTCAGGCTGTCCCGAGTGGGACGCGCCTGGTTCGCTTCGACGCCGGCTTTTTTTGCGCCGATTTTCAAACCTATATCCGCCTAAGTCCTGCTCCCGCAGAAGGTATATAATTAGTTAACATATTAACAAACTGATAAATAACGGCTGAACTCGTCCACTTTCCAACTCCCACGTGCGAAATGTTGGGAAAAATTGGCGCAATCGATTCCTGGATTGGCCTGTTTCTCCCACCATTAACAATCTTGGTTCCGACCGAAGACTTGCCGCAAGACTTGCCGCAAGTCTTTTCTAAGCAATGTATCGGTTTACAATGCGACATCAAATGACCGACAGTCGAATTGCGGACCTGTTACGACCATTTTTAGCTGAGAGTGGGCTTTCCGAACACCAGATGGGCGCCATTCGGATCTACCTCGAACTGCTGCTCAAATGGAATGCGAAGCTGAATCTGACTGCAATCCGCGATCCGGAAGAAATTGTCACTCGCCATTTTGGCGAATCGCTATTTGCCGCGCGCCAATTCTTCCCTTCCGGCGACTCCGATTCTTCCGCCATCGACATTGGCTCCGGAGCTGGCTTTCCAGGCTTGCCCATGAAATTGTGGGCTCCATCGCTCCAGCTTACGCTTGTCGAATCAAACCAGCGCAAGGCGACGTTTCTTCGAGAGGCAGTTCGCGCTCTAGGATTCAGTTCGGCTGTCGTTCGATCCGAGCGGGCGGAAGCAATTTCCGAACCAGCCGATCTCGTTACCTTTCGCGCCGTCGAACAGTTCGAGCGAATTCTGCCTGTTGCGATCAAGCTTGTTAAACCCGGCGGCCGCATCGGAATGCTGATTGGAGAGCAGCAGGTCGAACTTGCCCACTCGCTGTCGAACCTTCGCTGGTCAGAGCCGGTTCCCATTCCCAGTTCTCGAAATCGCGTTGCCCTGCTCGGCAAGAAGCAAGATTAGCTCTTGGATTGCCGTTCAGACAGGACACTATGTTCCACGTGGAACATTTGACCTGAGATCGAAGTTTCTGCCGCGTTGAGCTGTCTCGAAATGAACAAGTCGCCAAGGAGCTGGTTTCGCCAGAAAGCTCGGCCGAACCTCTGTGATTTTGCTCCGTGGAACTCTGTGTTCTTCGTGGTGAAGATTCGGGCCGACAAAACCTCAAGCCAAAATTGCGCAGCAAGAATGTTCCACGTGGAACAATTTTCGGCTCAAGCCAGAATCAACCTTTGCCGCCACGGGCCTCGAAAACGTTCCACGTGGAACATCGTTGTGGAAAGCAGGCCTGAATCCTCCTGCAACCTCTTGGAATTCGCGGCGAAATTTATTCTTTAGTGCCTGCACACGAATCCGGCATTGCAATCGACTCGGATTCGCACTATGCTGCGCTCAGTCTCTGGTTCTCCCCAAAAAAGAAAATGTCTCGCATTATCGCTGTCGCCAATCAGAAGGGCGGCGTCGGGAAGACTACGACCGCCATCAACCTGGCCGCCTCGCTCGCATCCGCAAAACTGAACACGCTGCTCGTCGATTGCGATCCACAGTCGAACGCGACCAGCGGCGTTGGCTTGCCTAAAGACGCTGAACGCAACAGCACTTATAGGTTGCTCGTCGGAGAATGCGACGGGCCTTCGGCGTTGCAGAAAACCGAGCTGGAGCATTTGTTCGTTCTGCCGGCGCACAAGAACCTTGTGGGCGTAAATTTTGAGCTGATCGATGCCGAAGGCCGCGAATTCAAGCTGCGCGACGGCCTGGCTCCGCTGCGCGAGAAATTCAACTTCATCATTATTGATTGTCCGCCGGCGCTCGATCTATTGACGCTGAATTCTTTGGTCGCGGCCGATTCGGTCCTGATCACAATGCAGGCCGAATATTTCGCGCTCGAAGGCATTTCCGAGTTGCTCGACACGATCGAACGAATTCGCGGCGCTTTCAATCCAGCGATCGAGATCGAAGGCGTACTGCTGACAATGTTTGACGATCGCACCAATCTTTCGCAACAGGTCACAGCCGAGCTGAAGAAGTTTTTCGGAGACAAGCTATTAACTACTTCGATACCTCGCAACGTGCGCCTGGCCGAAGCTCCGAGTCATGGCAAGCCGGTGATTTTGTACGACGCGAAATCGCGCGGGGCCGAAAGCTACCTTCAGCTTGCGAAAGAAATTATTCCGAAGCATGTTCCTGGGTTTGTCGCTTTTCCTGAGCCGGAGAAGAAAGAAGAAGTTGTGGCGCAACAAGTCGCGGCTGGAGCGGAGAACCAATCGACAACTGCTCCGCGCTGGAAGCGTTGGCGCGATCGCAACAAGCTGGTGACGATGAATTTGAAGTAACGTCGTTGGTGTTGGTCTTTGGTCGTTGGCCCTTGGTGAAAAGCAGATTCCTCCTTGCAGAATTCATTCGCAAAGCGAATGAATCTGCTTCGTTCGGAATGACAGTGTCTGGTTATAACGTCCAGCCAACGATGAACGACCCAGGATCAACGACAGAAATGTATCGTGACACGATATATTTCGGAAAAGGAGCGTAAATGGCTGCAATTGAAGAACACAAGCCGGTAGAGAAGCGGCGTGCATTGGGACGAGGACTGGATTCGCTGTTGCCTTCGGGTCCGCGGGTGGTGACGTCTCCTCCAGTTGCCGTGCCACCGGCTACTCGGACAGGAATGTCCGAGCCACACGGTTCGGTTGCGCCTCCGCCAGTCGTGATTCCGACCGCCGCCGCCCCGCCCGTTGTTTCTGGATCGGCTGCTCCGGCGATGGCACCAACACCCGATGCGACTCCAACGCCAGGCGAGATTGCGCAATTGCATGCAGCACGGGAATACAGTTCGCGGGCGGGGGCGCCCGCGCCACACGAGATCACGCGGACAGGAGTGTCCGCGCCACATGGACAGGAGATCACCGAACTCTCTCTCGATCTGATCGACGAAAATCCATACCAGACGCGCAAGACATTCGACGAAGCGGCTTTGAACGAACTTGCGGAATCGATCAAGTCGAACGGGCTAGCGCAGCCGGTTGTCGTCCGTCCCGGAGCGAATGGCCGCTACGTGCTCGTGCTTGGCGAGCGCCGATGCCGCGCCTCGAGGCTCGCAGGGAAGACGTCGGTTCCGGCGATCGTTCGCGAGCTTGGCAACGAGCAGGCCGCCGAGATGACCATCGTCGAAAACCTGCAGCGCCAGGACCTGAACTGCCTGGAGCAGGCGCAGGCCTTCGCCCGCCTGAGCCGCGAATTCAATTTGACGCAGGAGCAGATCGGCAAGTGCACCGGCACATCGCGTGAGTCGGTCGCGAACTACATGCGCCTGCTGAAGCTGCCGAAGGGTGTGCTCGACATGGTCGGCGAAGGCAAGCTTGGATTCAGCGAAGCGCGCGTATTGCTCGAGGCATTGCCGCATACAACCCCCGAGAACATTGAGTTCATGGCGCGTTCTGCGGCCGAGGGCCATTTGACGGTGCGGCACCTGAAGCTGCAGGTCGATCGAATAGTCAATCCGGAGCTGGGACAGCCCGAGCCCCCGAAAGAGAAGACGGTTGACCCGAATGTGCGTGATGCGGAGCGCAGGCTTCGTGAGGCCCTTGGCATGCGCGTGCGAGTGATGGCGTATCAGGGAAATAAAGGACAGGTGGTGATCCGCTACGAAAGCCTGGCGGACTTTGATCGGATATTTGAACGGCTATCGAAAGATATCTGACGATCTGGTGATCGGGTCATCGGGCGATCTGGAACCATTGAAGAGAAGAATCAGAAGAGTAAAAAGTGGGAAGAAGACATCAGATCATGTCTTCATCTGGTGATCGGATGATGTGAAATGTGCGTGCCAATGTGGCTCGGACGATCTTGTTCGACCGAATATCGCTGCTCTGATCAACCTTTTCTTCGCGGCACTAATTGCCTATTTTTCTTCTTTTTGGAAATTGTTCGTCCCACCGACTGACCCGATGAGTTCCGGGACGTCCCACGCCAGGCACCTTGCTGCCGAAGCCGCTCGCATTCCATTCCGGTAGGTAGTGCGTCATCAGAGCGAATTCTGCTGCGAATACCCACCATTCGCTCTCAAAGGTTAGATATCGACATTGCATGTCTTTGAGCGCAATGTTCTGCCTCTCTCCGATCTTGCTGACGTGCTCGGTTAAGCGAGATCTAAGTGTACGTTTGCTTTTGGTGGTACCTTTAGACGCTTTGCCGATGTAGACGAGTCTACCTTTGAAGTACAGCGCATAAATCCCACTGGCCTGCGGCCCAACGTGCTTTGTTAGAGGAAGAAGTGGACTGCTTTCTAGCTTCTCAACAACTTGAGTGCGGATTCCACGATCCAAGTCAAAATCAAAATGGTGCGGATCACAATCATTCGAGGGCATAAATTCTGACTTCTGCCCGCTTGGCAGAGATGTAGTACAGGCATTATGCGACGTGTGTTTGGCTCTTGCATTGTAAGAAGAGACTATGAACCAGCGATGTTAACCACCAAACGTACGAGTACCACCCGCCGTGCTCTTCTTCTTACGACCGCCTAGACTATTGTGCCCAAGGAGAGAATTGTTAATTTCGCGCTGCAGTAGTGTGGCCTTCTCTTCAGGCGTTGGCTGGCGAGTTGGGAATTTGGCTTCGAGTTCTGCCCGCAATGAATTAAATTTCTGAATAGCGGTGCGTTGCGAGTGCGTATTGAGAATCTCTTCGCCGGCCAATCTCACAACGAAGCGGCCATTCGATGCTTTTGATAGATGCAGATCAGCAGGCAGGAAAGACAAGTTCATGATGCTTTGCGAAGTACCACACCAGATTCGTACAGCACAGTTTTTTCCTTCGCTTCTTCTACCCTAACAGAGCTTTGGATGATACTGCTACCCGTCCGTTTATTTCTTAGAAGATGGTTGTGCTCGAATGTAAGTCCGGCGAGGACTCCAATCCTTCCGAAAAATTCATCCGTTCTTACTTCAATGCCCTGAATAATACTGTTACCTAGGACGATAATGGACACCGCTTTCGGTTTCAGAAGATGACATAGTACTTGGCAAAACCGATATGTATCGTTGAAATACGTGGCAACGTAGTTCGCCCAGCCGGGCCCACCATAGCAGCCTTTTTCAGTGTTACGCTTCCGTATTGTGTCTATAACTTTCTCCAATTCGGGCATTTCGAATTGAAGGCGGATCGGCTCAGAATCACGGACTGTCTGCCAGAATTTTCCGAAGCTTTCGTTTTCTCGAGCGCCGCTGTAACCTGTTCCGGAAGTAAATCCTAGCCAATGCAGCTGTGGTCGGGTATTGCGGGGATAGTGATAGTTGTTCAGATAGGGAGGCGAGGTCACGAGTAAGTCGACGAAATTACGTTGATCCAAGCATTCGAGGGCAGAGAAGATGCTGTTAGAAAAAATCTTTGCGCTTGGTCGCTGCCCGAGTGATTTCATATGACTCTGCAACCAAGCGATGTCCTCAAGCATGAGACGCAACTTTGCCGAGACCTTGCGACCCACATTGTCATCCTCGATATTTGTTTTTCCGACCGCAATTCGTCGTGTCAGGCTTGGCTCGTAAGAGTAATTTGAAAAACTGACCATCACAGAACCAAAGCCAAGGCGGAAAACGTCACGCAAGCTCGAGTCTTCTATCGAGTTGATGAAATCAAGCGCGTGTAAAACCTTGTTCTGGACTTTTGGACTGAAAAGCTGCGTTCTACCATGAAATCCTGTTGGAGGGTGAGAACGTGGTCCGTGCTTTAGTCGTCCGCTTTCCACTCTGTCCATAAAACGGTCGAAGGCGCTTATCCGACTTGCTAAATCGGGGACGGGAATCCGCCTTGCGCCGAGCTTCATCTTCGCTGCGAGTGCAGCGTAGGGGTTAATTTCAAAGCCTACAACATTCAATCCATTTAAATATGATTCAACCAGTGTCGTGCCGACTCCGGTGAACGGATCCAGTACCCAACAATCCCCATTTTTCGCAGGAAGATAGTTCCGAATCGCGTCCTCCACAAAATCTGCGGAGAATCCAGCAATCCAAGGCACCCATCGGTGCAAGGGCAGGTTCTTGTTTTTCGCGAAGGAAGAGTCTCTGAAGCCATTCGTGGCCGCAGGCGCTCCGAACAATGTGGCTTGCATTGGGCTGAATCCTATCAAAGGTGCCTCACCAGCGAACGCTGAATTCCGGAGACAGTCTGTGCAAAAGACGGCAGAAATATTATCGGCGAATATATGGCGAAGCTTCCAAACCGAGGTACATGGCTAGTCACCTGTCCACGATGTACTCACCAGGTAAACCGGAGCAACGACACCCCCTGCCTCGGCAGTTCGAAGTGCAGAGCCGCATTGCCGTGATCGAGGTGGATCCATTCTGGTGAGGTGAGGAGTTGGAGCTGGCCGGAGGATTCGAGTTCACGGTACTGGTCGGGCGTGGGCTGCTGCGGGGAGCCGAGCGACTTCCAGGCGCTGAACGCATTGCTGTGGGTGGAGTCGATGCGGAAGTGCTCGAGTAGGGCGCGGTCATTTCCTGAAGATGCATGGATTGGTAATCCGGTGATGGTGAGATCGATTGATGCCGGCGGGGCGGAAACATCGTCGTCGTGGTAGTTCCACAGCAGGACGTCGATTTTGTTATTCTTCCGTGAAGCGATCACGTTAATGTCTGGCTGACTGCGTACGCCATCCCGCAATACTTCGGCGATGTCGAGCGCGGAAGAACTGGTCACCGCGAGACGCTCTGAGCCGATAAGCCCGAACATCCGAAACGCGTTGAGCACTGGCTTATCGATGCCGTTGGTGGCGAGCTCGCGAAATCCGGCGAAGTAGGGCTGGTCTTCGAATTCGAAGGCCCAGGTGAGCGCTCCGCGCAAGTGAATGTGGTCCTGCTCCGCCAACTCCAGCGTGCGGTCGAGGGCCTCGGCGGTGTAGGCAGCGTAGAGGGGGCCGTTGCGGTATCCGTTCTGCGGATTTTTCTCAGCCGAACACGCCGCGCAACCTTCGGGGTCCCACTCGCCGAGAATGACGGGAGTGTTTCGCCATTTGGGAAATGACGCGACGATTTTAAATCCCGCGTCGATGGCCTTCAGCTCGGCGGCGAGTCCCATTTGCACGTGATCACCTTGCCAGGTGGGAGATCCTTTGGGATGAAAGCTGATGAAGTCGAGCGGCGCGCCGGTTTTGCCGGTGGCGAAGTTGCGCCCGCTTTCGCAGTGCTGCAGAAATTGCGTGAGAAACTCGGCAGCTTTCGGGCGCCAAGGCCCGGTTGAATCGGGGCCGCCGATGGTTGCGCCGGGCAGCGCGCGCAGGACGGAATCGACGGAATAGTCGTAGAGCTTGAAGTACTCTTCGGGTGTGCCTTTCCAGTAGTCAATGTCGGGCTCGTTCCAGACCTCCCACAGCCAGGTCTTTACTTCGGCGTCGCCGTAGCGCTCGCGCAGATGCCGCGCGAACTGAAACACCAGCTCGGCCCACTTTGAATAATCCTTCGGCGGGTAGGCCCATCCGGTGTAGATGGAGCCATTGGGAAAGTTGTGGCGATAGGGCTCAGGATGGGTGGAGAGCGCTTCGGGCATGAATCCGATTTCGACGAGGGGCTTGAGGCCGAGGTCGTGGTAGGTGTCGAAGATGCGGTCAACGATCTTCCAGTCGTAAACAGGATTTCCGACGGCGTCTTCCGTGTAGGCGTTGGTCGATCCCCACTTCAGAGAGCCTTCACCATTTCCGGTAGTGAGCAGGTTATGCGTGCGGATGTAAGCGGGAGTTGGGTTGAGCGCGGAGATTTCCTTCAGCAGCTTCTTGCCGCTGGGAGCGTAGGTGTAGTTGGGTTCGTCGTAACCGAAGAAATTCCAGACGGGCGGGAAGCTGGCTTCGGTGCGGGATGCGTCAACATGGATGGTGACGGTTTTCTCTTGAGCGAGAGCGAGGGAAGACAAGAACAACGTCGCGAGAAAGACTCGGCGCAGGAATGTTTTCATGGTGGCGATTGATTGTACTGAACCTCAGGGGGCTAAAGCCCTGTTTCTCTTAGTGCAGGCTCAATGCAGCGCTGAAGCGCTGCTCCACCCGGCATTCGGAGTTGATCTGAAGTAGGCGTATTTGTGAAGGTTCCGAACGCCTTTTAGGCGTGAGGAATCTGCTTGTCGTTTGGGAACAGCAGATTCCCATTCGACTCCTTCTCTTCGATCAGTCGCTCAGGGCAGGCCCTCACCGCTGAAGCGGTTCGGAATGACAAGATGACAAAAGCCAGGAGTTTCGAGGAAGTCAAAATCCCCACCCTCTCGCAAAGAACGCGGGAAGGGTGGGGCACCCGTTGGTTCCCTTGTGGAACAGAGCGTCAGATCGAAATCGGAATGCTGATCTTCCTGTCGGACAAGAATGTCCGACCCACACGGGTAGTGGTACAGTTTGAACCTTCGTGACAGGTTGAGCGGTGCGCGCCTGATCTCTGGAGCCAACAATGAAAGCATCTATTTCTTATCGAATTGCCGCTGTTCTTCTGTTGCTTTTCGCAATAGGACACACACTCGGCTTCCGCCAGTCTGATCCCGCGTGGGGTGTTGATTCCGTTCTCGCCCTAATGCGATCGGCGCATTTCGATGTGCAGGGTTTCAGCCGCACATATTGGGACCTGTTTGAGGCGGCCGGATTCTCGGTTGGCGTGTTTTACCTGTTTGCGGCCGTGTTGGCATGGCAGCTCGGTAGCCTTTCCGCAGAGACTTTGGCGCAGATGCGTGGCATCAGGTGGGCGTTCGCGCTTGCGTTTGCTGCGATCACGATCATCAGTTGGAGATACCTCTTCATCGTTCCGATCGCTTTCTCAGCACTGATTACATTGTGTTTGGGCGCAGCGGCATGGGTTTCAGCGAAGCCAGTTTCTGTCCCCGCCGCGAGCGGCAGGTGAGGAACGAATGGCACCGTTGGCCAGGTAATCTGGCCTTTCTTGACTGCATCAGGTACAATCAGAGTGCGTTTGATTTAGCGGTACCCTGCAATTAGCATCCCGCGTTTGCGTGACCTGCCTGCAGAAGTCCAGCAAAACTCAGCGCGATTTCAACACAAAGG
>DAIPJJ010000282.1:0-3637 GCA_036770325.1 Terriglobales bacterium | reverse complement strand
CGGTACGCTGGAGTGAGATTAAATGCTCAATTTCAGGGGACATCGGGAGTGTCTGGAATCATTTTAGCACGCGAAAGGCGGCGGATCGCGTGATCTGGTGATGGGGTCATGGGGTGATCGAACTCATAGCAGGCTTTTCGAACGCAAAGCCTTTAACCGCAGAGATCGCGAAGCGTAACTGCGAGCACGCCGAGAATACGGAACAAGATTCCCTCGGGTAAACCCAAAGCCCTTAACCGCGGAGATCCCGAAGCTAAACGGCGAGCACGCGGAGAATACGAACGAGAAGCGTTCTCTGCGATCTCGTGGTTACACCCGGCGCACTCGGCGGTTAAAAGCTTTTCCCGGAATCGCCACCTGCAACACGAGACAATTTAAAATCACCCGATGGCCCGATTACCCGATGACCCGATTCGCGTTTCCATTGGCGACTTCGAACTCACCGCTCTTTCCGACGGCACTTATTACCTCGACGGTGGCGCGTTTTTCGGAGTTGTGCCGAAGGTTTTGTGGTCAAAGCGCCTGCCCAGCGACGAGAAAAATCGCGTGCCGACGGGTCTGAATTCAGTTCTGGTGCGCGGCGGAGAAAAGACAGTTCTGATCGAGACCGGCGTCGGGAACAAGCTTCCCGAGAAGATGGTCCAGATTTACGGCCAGCCGGCGAAGTTGCTGGAGCAGCTAAGCGCTGTGGGAGTTTCACCCGAAGATATCGATGTCGTCATCAACTCGCATTTGCACTTTGATCATGCTGGATGGAACACGGTTCGGGAGGGCGGAAGCATCAAACCGACATTCCCGAAAGCGACGTATTACGCCCAGGAAGGCGAATGGGAGCACGCGCATCAGGGACAGCGCGATGCGGTCAGCTACCTGCACGAAAATTACGATCCGCTGGTCGAGAGCGGGAAGATGAAGCTGCTGAAGGGAAAACAGGAAATTCTGCCTGGGATCTCCGTTGAAGTCTTTCCCGGCCACACGCGCGATATGCAGGCGATCATCATCCGCAGCCAAGGGCAAACCGCCTGCTACATCTCTGATTTGATTCCGACCAGTATGCACATCGAGGTCAACTGGGTAATGGGATTCGATCTGTATCCTCTCGAAACCATCGAGAGCCGGAAGCGCTACTATTCGCGGGCCATACCCGAGAACTGGCTGACCATGTACACGCATGATCCCAATGTGCCGTGGGGTTATCTGACAAAAGATGACCGCGGAAAGATCGTGGCGAAGGAAGAAGTGTCTTTGGCGGGATAGCGTTCAAAAGCCCTTTAACCGCAAAGATCGCAAAGAAAAGCCGCGAAGTTCGCAAAGAGAAGCCGTTCAAAAGCTTTTAACCGCAGAGCTCGAAGAGGAAAGCCACTGAGTTCGCAGAGAAAGTCTCTGAATATGTCCATTCCGAAAACTTCCGTGTTATGTTTTCTCGGCGAGCTCGGTACTTGCTCCCCGCGATCTGCGGTTAAAGGCTTTTTGACTCCGCTAACACCGACCGCCGCAAAAGGTAAATAAATGAAGATCAACATACTCGGCTTGATGGTCGTATTCGCCGCCACTCTTGCGTACTCAGTCGATCGCCCGAAGATCACGGGTATTGACCACGCCGATTTCTACACCACTTCCGCTGAGGCGAACAGCCAGCTCTACACGGTCGTGCTCGGGCTTACATCCGCCAAGCCCGTCGAGCTGCGCCAGACACAACGCTTTTTAGTCGGCAAGCAATTTGTCGGTTACAGTCCAGCTCCGGATGCGCACGCCACCAACCGCCTGGACCACGTGGCCTTTGCAACGGATAGCTGCTCACGGCTCCAGCGCTATCTCACGGCGCACGGAGTAAAAATCCAGAAGGCACGCGGCGAATTCAAAGACGGAACCCGCAGCTTTCTGGTCGAAGACCCCGAAGGGAACACGATTGAGTTCGTGCAGCGCTCAGCCGCGGCGAAGATTCCTGTGGGGAGCGCGAAGGCGATTTCCAGGCACATGATTCACTTGGGCTTTATCGTTCATAGCCGCGATGATGAAGACCATTTCTACAAAGACATTCTCGGTTTTCATCTCTATTGGCACGGCGGAATGAAGGCCGAGCGAAACGACTGGGTGGCGATGCAGGTGCCCGATGGCACGGACTGGCTGGAGTACATGTTGAACGTGAAAGCCGATGCCGATCAGCACACGATTGGCGTGATGAACCATATTTCGCTTGGCGTGAAAGACATGAAGCAGGCGCAAGCGAAGCTCGAATCGCATGGCTGGACGGCGCATGGCGAAGAACACGCGCAAATGGGACGCGATGGAAAATGGCAGTTGAACCTTTACGATCCCGATTTCACGCGGATCGAACTGATGGAGTTCACCCCAGCCGAGAAGCCGTGCTGTTCGGAATTTACGGGAAAGCACCCGACGGAGTAGCGAGCGCCTTCGGCCAGAAGAAGCTTTTAACCGCAGAGTTCGCAAAGAAAATGATCGAGTTCGCCGAGAAGCACGGTTGAAGCTTTGAAAGAGCGTTGCAAACGGAAATAATCAGGGGACTTTTCCGCGATCTGCGGTTTTCCTTGGCGAACTCTGCGGTTAAAGGCTTTTGTCTAGAGGGGCTGAGATCTACACCGTTGATACGGATTCCGCTACCAACCTCGCTTCAAAGAATTCCTCAACTCGGCTCAAAATCTCCGGCGCTGTTTTCGAATCGTAGATTTCCTTCCGCAGTGCTGCGCCGCCGGGGACGCCATGCGTGAACCACGAAGCGAATTGCTTCATCTTGCCCGTTGCATCCGGCAGTTCTTCTTCGATCAGCATCTGGAAGTAGGTGCGGATCATGGAGTAGCGGTCGGCTTCGGATGGCTCGTCGTAAGGCTTCGCTGCTGAAGCCAGCACCGCCGGGAAGGGCACGAGTTTACTCGTGCCGTCATCTGTCCCGTAATGATCTTCGGCACGGCTAAAGCCGTGCCCTTCCCGTGTGCGATTCAACCAATCGCAATACTGCTCGATCTGCCGGAATATCCACGGATTCGAGGGCGCTGTACGCCCGATCATCACCGCATCGCATCCGGTAGCGGCCACCATCGCGCATGCGTCTTCCGGCGTTCGAATATCGCCGTTCCCAATCACCGGAACCTTTACGGCATCCTTTACCGCCGCAATCCACTCCCAACGGGCATTGCCGCTGTAGCCCTGCTCACGGGTACGGGCGTGCAGCGCGACGGCGCACAGTCCGCAGTCTTCAGCCATTCTGGCGAGTTCGATGCAAACAATCTCTTCGTCGTTCCAACCCACGCGGAACTTCACCGTGAACGGAATCTTCACCGCCGCGCGAACCGCTTCAAAGATCGATTGAATCCGAGGCAGGTCACGCAGCAATCCCGAGCCGCCATTGCATTTCACAACTTTTTTCGCCGGACAGCCGAGGTTCAAATCGACCAGATCAAAGCCGAGGTCTTCGACAATCCGCGCGGCATCGGCCATGACCTGCGGATCGCTACCAAAAAGCTGCGCTGAAATCGGGTGCTCGTCTTCATAGAAATGCAAGTAGCGCTTGGCCTTTTTGTCTTTCGCGCGCAGGACGCCGTCAGCCGAAGTGAACTCGGTCATGATCAGCCCGCAGCCGCCGAGGTTGCGAATGAAGCGCCGAAAGACCGTGTCGGTT
>DAIPJJ010000145.1:0-11189 GCA_036770325.1 Terriglobales bacterium | reverse complement strand
ACCACCGCGGCCCCTCATCGAGCGGTGCCACAGCAGTGATGAGTGGCTTCACATTGATCTTTCCGCTGCTCATCAGTTCAATTGCACGCGGATACTCACCCGAAGAAGCGCACGATCCTTGCAGCCGAATCTGCCGCGAGACGACCGCCTGCAGCGGAATCGTGACTTCGGGCGTCACGTTTCCGACGAGTACAACGCTGCCACCTTTGCGAACGCTGTTGATGGCGGTCGCGACCGCAGGCGTATTCCCGACCGCTTCTACGGCGATATCAACCCCGCCTCCACTAGTCAACTTGCCAATCTCGCTTGCGAGATTCGGCCCAGCGGACAATGTCGCCGTCGCGCCAAGAGACTGGCTCAACTTCAGCCGCGTGGGATCAAGATCAGTCACAAAAACCCGCGCACATCCCGCCACAGCGAGGGCCTGCTGCACAAGCAGTCCGATGGTCCCGGCCCCGACTACCAGTGCGGTGCTTCCCGGTTGTATTGGCACAAGAGAGACCGCATGCAGCGCGACTGCGACTGCTTCCAGCAATGCCGCTTCGTGGAATGACAGATTGTCAGGAAGACGGTGCACGATACGTGCCGGAACCAAAACAAATTCTGCAAATGCGCCATTCCGCCGATAGTCTCCGCAGGAAACACCAAGCACTTGCCGGCGGTCGCACAGATTCATTTCGCCGCGCCGGCAGTTCGCGCAATCGCCACAATAAACAGTGGAATCGAACGTGACCCGATCGCCCGCTCTGAAGCCAGTGACGTTGCTACCTGTCCCCGCAACGCGTCCCGCTGCCTCGTGGCCCATGACGAGTGGCGGTATTCGACGTCCAGACGAACCGTCATACCCGTGAACGTCGCTGCCACAAATTCCGCACGCAGCGACACGCACCAGAATTTCTTCGGGACCGGGCGAGGGAACCGGAAGATCGGCAAGTTCAAGTTTTTTGTACCGCGAAAGAAGCAGAGCTTTCATGTCGATTTTGAATCCGACCGATCACCATAACATAACAACATTCCTTGACACTCCGTCCATAGCGACCGACAATGTGCGGTTTCGATCTCAAGTCGAAAGGGAATCAATGCGCCAACTGAACCGCCGTGCATTTCTGAGTTCTTCTGCTGCCGCAATTACCGTCGCTGGTTTCCGCTTGCCAGTTTTCGCGCAAGCTCCGGGAGCGACTAACACGAATACGTCAGCGTTGCCGCTGCTGCTTGGGGTTGATTACTACCCCGATCAGACTCCTGAGTCCCTGTGGGAAGAGGACGCGCGCATGATGGCCGATGCGGGCCTCACCAATGTTCGCGTTGCCGAATTTGCGTGGGCGCTGATGGAGCCATCAGAAGGCAAGTTCGATTTCGACTGGCTGCAGCGATCGCTCGACATTCTTCATCGCCACAACATCGGCGTGATTCTCGGGACGCCGTCGGCCGCGCCTCCCCCGTGGCTTTCGGCCAAATATCCCGACGTTGTGGAAGTCAACGAAAAGGGTGAGCGTTTGCGGCCTGGTGGGCGAAGGTTTACATGCCCAACCAATGCGACGTACAGAAAACTGTCGCTCACGATCGCGACGGAGATGGCACACAAGTTTGCGGCCCATCCTGCGGTCATCGGCTGGCAAATCGACAATGAGCTTACGTTAGGGTCGTCGTCCCGTTGCTATTGCGACTATTGTCGTGCCGGCTTTCAGTCGTGGCTCAAAAATAAGTATACGAATCTCGACAATTTGAACCAGAGCTGGGGAACAAATTTCTGGAGCCAGCATTACAGCGACTGGACACAGATTCCGGTTCCGCTTCCTTCGGGAGCTGATCCGAATCCGGGACTGGCGCTCGACTATGGTCGCTACCAGTCATACGCGAACGCGACTTTCATCGGTGAACAATTGGAGATGTTGCGAAAGCTCTGTCCGCGGCATTTCGTAACCACCAATAACGTAGGCGTGCCTTTCGACGTGATCGACGAGCGCGAGCTCTACGCAAAACTCGACTTTGTGGCATTCGACAATTACCCGGGATTTTTCGACATGCTTTTGCATCAGCAGGGAAGGAACGGTGCATTGCTCAGCGATGCAATCCCGACGACCATTGCTATGCAGCATGATTTCGGTCGCAGCATTTTGAATAAGCCGTTCCTCATCATGGAAGAGCAGGTCGGCAAGGCGGGGCAGAGCGCCTTTTCACCGCAGCCGGAGAAGGGACAAGTGCGGCTCTGGAGTTACCAGGCAATCGCGCATGGGGGAATGGGAGTGAACTACTTCCGCTGGGACACAGCCACTTTCGGTGCGGAAGAGTATTGGCACGGCATGTTGAACCATGATCGCTCGAAGAGCCCGGCGTTCGATGAAATTCTCGAAACCGTGAAGGAATTGAAAGCGCTCGGCCCAGAGTTGTTGAATTCACAATACGAAGCTGAGAGTGCGCTTTACTTTGACTACGATTGCGATTGGGCGGTAAAAATCCAGCCCGGGCATTTTGCGCTCAACTATGCGGACCAAGCCGTTAAGTGGTACGGATGCATTTCACCTTCGCATTCCGGTATGGACATCATCGGCCCTGGCGCAGACCTCTCGCGTTACAAGATTGTCTTTGCGCCCGTGATGTACGTGCTATCGGATGCGCAGGCGGATCGAATCAGGGAATTTGTCCGCAACGGTGGCATGTTCATCACCAGCTTCCGCCTGGGGGTGAAAACTGAGTCGAGCCAAATTGTGCGCACGCCCTTGCCAGGAAAACTTCGCGACGTAATGGGTGTCACACTTGAAGACTATGTTCCGATCTACGAACAAAACCCGCGAGTGAAGTTCGGGACCAAGCTGGCTGGTGCCGACGCCGAATGTGGCATCTGGACTGACATATTGAAGCCCGATACCGCGGAGACGCTTGCCACCTATTCGTCCGGACCACATGCCGGGAAAGCCGCAATCACGACAAACTCTTTTGGGAACGGAAGGGCAGTTTACATCGGTCCCGACTTGAAACCGCCTGATCTCGCAAGAGTGCTGCAATCACTTCGCGCAGAGGCTGGCGTGAAGGACTCAATCTCTGTTCCCGCTGGTGTGGAAGTGACTGTACGCAGTTCCGGGAACAAGAAATGGACGTTCGTGCTGAACCATAACGGTAGCTCACAGAGGATTGACCTGGCTGGAAGCTTTCGAGATGCCATTACAGGAGAAACGCAGAGCGGGCATGTAGAGCTGGCCGGATACGCAGTGAAGGTGTTGATGAGTGCGTAATTAATTTTTGGCTGGGATAATTCCGCTGCCTTCGCGAATAGTCAGAATCTGATTGGGCTTGACTTTGGTGAAGCGCTCCAGTTTTTGAGTGGTCGGCCACTTCACTTCAATCAGGTCGATGATCTCGGCCTTACCGACTCCAAAGTGCAAACGCAGGTCGCCTTGCGACATGACGCTCGAGCCGCTGTGTACTTCATCCATTTGCGTGTGCTTGCCGGTAACCACTCGCACCCGTGCTCCGATTGCGCTCCGATTGCACTTCGTTCCCACCAATTTGATTTTGATCCAGTTCTGTTTATTTCCGCCATCGTTTCTCAGCAGTGACGGCAGATCGTTCATGTTCAGCACCAGCGCATCGATATCGCCGTCATTGTCGTAATCGCCGAACGCTGCCCCTCGACTGGAGAAATGTTCGGTTATTCCCGGTCCCATCGTTGCTGAAACGTCCTTGAATTGCCCGTCGCCCAAATTGCGATATACGAGGCGTGGATTCTTATATGTCTGGCCGATATTGTGGGCGTCAATCTCTGGATAAACGTGACCATTGATCTGAATGATGTCTTGCCAGCCGTCATTATCGTAGTCAACAAAACCGCAGCCCCAGGCAACGTAGCTGTTGTTGATACCGAGTCCAGAGGAGAACGTCACATCGCTGAACGTACCATCGGCGTTGTTGTGGTAGAGGTTGCAAGTGTCGTCGGCGAAGTTGGTTTTGAAAATATCGAACCAGCCATCGCAGTCATAGTCGGCCACCGCAACTCCCATGCCCGCTTGCTCGTGACCGTTCTCGCTATACGCACATCCGTTCATGACCGCAACATCGGTAAAAGTGCCGTCGTGATTGTTGCGATAAAGAATGCTCGCTTCGGAATCGACGGCAACGTAAATATCGGGCCAGCCGTCATTGTCGAAGTCGTATGAAACGGCAGTGATGGAATAACGCGGACCGGGCTTCAGAATCCCAGCTTTCTCCGAAACGTCCGTGAAAGTGCCGTCGCCGTTGTTGTGGAAGAGAACGTTTGTGTCACCGGTCATGCCCCGCGGTCCGCACATAACTGGAATGCCTTTCCATTGGCATGAGGGCGGATCGCCCGGCCCTGGCGTTTGCGCGGGATCAAGCTTGATGTAGTGACACACAAAAAGATCGAGATTGCCGTCGCGGTCGTAATCAAGAAACGTGCAGCCTGCGCCCCAGCGGACTTGTTCATCGTAAATGCCGGCTTTGCGAGTTACATCTGTAAAGGTTCCGTCGCCGTTATTGTGAAAGAGAATGTTGTGACCCCAGAAGCAGCAGAAAAGATCGTCCCAGCCGTCGTTGTCATAATCGCCTACGCAAACTCCGGTTTGCCAGCCGGTGCGCGCAAGTCCGGATTTCTCCGTTACGTTCGTGAACGTGCCGTCGCGATTGTTTTTAAAGAGCTGTGAAGTAGGGGCTTTGCCTTCGGGCCATTTTTCGGCTAAGCGCGTCCCGTTCGTCAGGTAAATGTCCAGCCAGCCGTCATTGTCGTAATCAAAGAATGCAATGCCGCTCCCCTTGGCTTCGATGATGTAGCGTTTGTGATCGACATCGCCCCAGACATTTGGCACATTGAGGCCTGCTTCGGCGGCGACATCGACAAATTGAACGGGCGAGGCGGTATTCGCCGCGACCGAAGACGCAAGCTGAATTCTTCGATTCCACCTCCACAGCGGAGTGGTGAGCGCGTCCAGGAGAGTGCTTCCGAACACGAGAAGGGAAGAGCCGAGAAACTGGCGTCGGGAAGGCGTCATTGGCCCCTAAACCACCAACGCAAATTGATGTCATTCCGAACCGCTTCAGCGGTGAGGAATCTACTGTTCCCAAACCAAAAGTAGCTTCCTCGCCGTCTCGCCAGGTTTGACTCCTCGGAATGACAAGAAATGAAACTCATATTCAGCCCTAAAATTTCGGAAATTTTCGCGGCACAATTCCTGTGCCTTCTTTCACAGTGACGATCTGATCGATCGGCACATTCGCGAGCTTATCGACTTGCCCGCTGGGCCATGTGATTTCTAGCGACTCGATCTTCGTCCTCTTGCCTAATCCAAAATGAATTCGTGGATCGCTCGCCGACATGTATCCCATGCCGCCCTTGGCTTGCTCAAATTCTGTGACACCGTCGGAAGTCAGTTTGAGCGAAGCCCCAGTACCATCGCGATTGGACTTAGTTCCCAGCAAGAGCACAGTCAGCCAATGGTTCGCGTTGCCGCCATCGTTGCGCAAAAGCGACGGATAGTCACCCCGGTTGTTAGTTGCAATGTCGATATCACCATCGTTATCGTAATCGGCAGTTGCGATGCCGCGTCCCACGATCGGCCGCATAAAATCCGTCCCGAGCGAGTCCGAAACTTTTTCGAACTGTCCCTTTCCCAGGTTGCGAAACATCAGCAAAGGCTCTTTGTACGAAACTTCACTATGGTAAAGCTGCACATTGTCGAGCATCGCACCATTCAGTTGGAGAATGTCGTTCCAGCCGTCATTGTCGTAATCGAGAAATTTCATCGACACTCCGCTCAACAGCAGCGCCTTGTTCCCAATTCCCGAACTGTACGTCGCGTCAGTAAATGTGCCGTCCTGGTTATTGTGATAGAGCCGGTTCAACTCGAAATCCAAATGAGTAACGTAAACGTCCTGCCAGCCGTCGCCGTCGACGTCGGCAGCGTCGATCCCCATGCCGGCTTCGTAACGTCCATCTTCGCTGGCCGCGATTCCGGACACCAGCGAGTCGTCTTCGAACGTTCCGTCATGTTTGTTGATGAAAAGAAAATTGGGCCATGAATCATTCGCAATCGCAATATCTGGCCAGCCATCGTTATTGAAGTCGGCGAGAACAACGCCCATACCTTTGGCTTCAGGTTTGCCAACGCCAGAAGAATCGCTGACGTCGGTAAAAGTTCCGTCGTGATTGTTGTGGTAGAGCTTGATCCGCTGGCCTTTGTAATTACCCGGATGACAATAAGAACGGTAACCGGGTTTGTGCTCGCCGCACCAGATATTGTTCTTTGGTGACCATTCGATGTAATTCGTAACCACGAGATCAAGCCAGCCATCTTTGTCGTAGTCGAACCAGCCGGCGCTCGTTGACCAACCGGCTTCGTCCCCGACACCGGCTTTCGCGGTAACGTCGGTGAACGTGCCGTTGCCATCGTTGTGATAGAGAATCGCGCGGCCATAACCTGTCACGTAAATGTCCGGATATCCGTCGTTGTCGAAGTCTCCAACGGCTGCTCCCTGTCCGTAGTGGCCTTCGCCGGCAAGACCGGATTTTTCTGTCACGTCGGTGAAAGTGCCGTCTCCGTTGTTGTGATAGAGCGCCGAGCGTAGCGGATGAGGCGGCTTGTAGATATCGGTTGGCCCCGACTGGATGAAAAAAACATCCATCAGCCCGTCCTGGTCGTAATCGAGCCAGGCGACGCCAGTACCCATCGTCTCGAGGTAATATTTTTCGTCAGTCTGAGTTGAATCTTGCTGAAAAGTGATGCCCGCCTGCTGGCGAACTTCGGCGTAGTGAACAGCAATTGCCGAATCGTGAGTGGGAGATGCCTGCTCTGAGCGCGCGTTCAAGAAAAGAAGTGAGCACAGTACCAACAGGAAAACCGAAGACACCCTGAGCAGATGCACTTTACTGATATTTAAAAATTTCCCCATTCCGCCCAGGCGCTATGCTCGCGATTGCTTCCAGCTATGATTTGCGGCAGTTCACAAATTCTAACGCAGCTTAGAGCTCTGTTGCTCAGAGGGTCCGGTCAGCAATGGAAAGGGCGAGTTGTAGAAGTTGCTGGCGCGCCTCCATCGGCATCGGTCCGGTTGAGGTCGAAGATTCCGCGGGAGCGCGGGATAGAGCTTCTTCGATTCGGTTTACATCCAATCCTCCGGCATTGCTGCCTTTGAAACGGTTCAGCACCTCGCGTGCTTTCTCGATTTGTCCTGTCTCGTAATAAAAGACACCAAGCGTCGAATAGCTGCCCGCCCACTCCGGCAATAAATCAACCGCACGCTCCAACTGCTGCGCAGCTTGCCTGGTGTCGCCGTGCAGAACAGAAGCAAGTCCAAGACCCCATAAAATTTTCCCTGAAGCCGGTATCCGGGCCATCCCTTTTTGCAGTGTCTGTTGTGCCGAGTTCAGGTCGTCCTCGCGAAGTTGAACCAGCGCCAGCGAAAGATAGTACTGATCATTGTCAGGATTTCGTGCGATGGCGCTGGCAAATATTTCCTTTGCCTTATCAGCCTCGCCAAGATGGGCATAGATGTCACCAAGCAGCGATAGATATGCGTCATCTTGCTGAGCGGCGGCAGACACCGTTTGGGCGGCTGCAAGGGCTTCCGAATACGAGCGCTTATGAAAGTAAACGTCCGCCAAATCGAATTTGATGTCGTCGGAATCCGGATTTGCGCGGAGCGCCGTCTGCAAATGCTGCAGCGCTGCATCGTACAGACGGTAGCGAGCGAGTAACACGCCAATGCCCGTCTGCATGCGATAGTCATTCGCGCTGATCTGGTCCAGTTGGGCTAGCGTCTTTTCTGCTTCTTCGCGCTGTCCTAGTTTCAAGTAGCTTTCGGCAAGCAGATAAAGGTCCTGCGGCTGACCGGGATTCTTTTGCAGCCGCGTGGTCAGCTCGGTTGCGTCGAGTTCCGTCCGTTCTTGTGAAGACAGCTTCGATCGATTTTCCAAATAGTCAAAAAGATGTTGGAACGGGTACGGACCAGTAGACGAATTTTTCGAAAGCGTTTGGAAAACATTCAGGTCGCGTTCGGCAGCCGCAGTCTGATGCATGTTTCGTTCAACCATTGCCAGCTTGTAATAACCCGTTGCCGGATCCTGGCTGACCTTCACGTACTGCCTTAACAGATCTGCTGCCTCGGAGTATTTCTTGTCTCTTGTCCGAAGATTCGCAAGCTCGAGTAGCGCATCGGCGAATTTTGGATTCGAACGAAGAGCATCCTGGAATAGTTGATCGGCTCGCGCGTAGTTGCCTTGATGTTCTTCGATGAATCCCATATTGAACAGGCAAGCCGCGTTGCGAGGATCTTTCTTGAGACCCTCTTCAAAGTACTTCCTGGCTTCATCAAAGCGGCCGAGGTGGCGATAGGCGAGACCCAGGAACGCATAGGACCGCGCGGAAGGGTCGACCGCGACAAGCCGCTGAAATTCGTCGATGGCTTTTTCGGTTTTGCCCGACATGAAATAGCTCTCGCCAAGAGCTGCGTGAAGGTCAGCGCGTTGCGGGGCAATCTTCAGTCCTGATTCGAGCAGCGGAATCGCGTCTTCGTAAAAATTCTGCGTCATGCTCAGACGCGCCATCAAGAAGATGACATCCGTGTTTTCCGGCGCGAGTTTGTGCGCGCGTGCTAGAAGATCGAGAGCGTCGACCGGCCGCGACTGATCGGAATACACCTGTGCAAGCAGGTAAAGAGTCTCAGCGGACTCCGGCTTCACTTTGAGGGCGCGATTCAGTGCCGCTTCGGCCTTCCCGTATTCGCCACTACGAAGATATGCAAGTCCGAGATCGTAGAGAACCTCAAATCTTCCGGGTTGCAATGCGTCGGCTTTTTCGAGTTCTAGCTCTCCGGCCTTATATTGCTTCTCTGAGGCCAGCAAACTGCCCAGCGTGAAATGCAACTGAACATCGTTACGCTTAGTCGCCGACAAGGCTGACGCTAGTCTCAACGCTTCGTCCGTTTTTCCTGATTGCAGATATGCGCGAATCAAGTTGAATTTCGTCTCTTCAGTTTGGGGTCGAACGCGTACCAAGTGTGGGATCGCAATCGCAGGGGACCCTTTTGCCATTAGAAAGAGCGCATAGTTGTAGTTTGCGTCGTTGTTGCTTGGAGCGAGAGTCAGAGATCGCTTGAATTCCTTTTCTGCCAGCTCCGATTTTCCTTCAGCCACGTACAAGTCCGCGAGGTTGTTGTGCGTTCGCACAGAATTCGCATCGAGCTTTAACGCCTGTTGAAAATCTTCGAGAGCACTCGAGAAGTCTTTCAAGTGGACATCGATGATGCCGAGCAAGTTGTAGCCATCGACGCTTGCGTGTCCAGATGTAAGTTGCTTCTCAACAGCTTGCTTCGCAGCTTCCAGGTTGCCTTCGGCGAGGAGCTTTTGCGCTTCCGAAAATCTCGGATCAACATGAGCATTTTTTGCAGCTTCACGCGAGCTTCGTTGTTGGGCCCGGATGACCATTGGCTGAAGCGCAAAAATCAACGCAAACGCCGCCGAAAGACAGCGATGTCTCAGGATGTGAAACTTGCGAAATAGAAAGTGAAGGGACATCAGGTACGAAGCTCAATATTGCTATTGAGTTTATCAGGCAAGATTACGGTGTGATCGGCGCGGGGCCCGAAGATCCACCCAATACCAGTTCCGCTTCGATCTCGTATTCCTTGCCATTCGGGTTTGCTGCGCCCGAGAGTTCGTGCAACGCGTCGGCCGCGATTTTACCCAGGGTGTCGCGATGAATATCAACTGTCGTGATCGAAGGATTGCTGTACTCCGCGAGCCGCGTCTTATCGAACCCGGTCACCGAAACATCCTCCGGCACGCGGCACCCTGATTGCATCAATCCCTTGATTACGCCAACAGCCGTGAGATCGTTGACCGCGACGACCGCAGTCGGACGCGGCGATAGCCGAGCGACTGCCAGGCCAGCATTCATTCCACCTTCGAATCGCAAATCTCCCGGAAGGATCGGACCCGGTTCCAGTCCGAGGCTGCGCATGCAATCCTCGTAAGCTTCCAACCTCACGGTATTCGATTTCAATCCGTCCCGGCCAGCGACAAACGCGATACGGCGGTGTCCGAGACCGAAAAGATGTTTCACAATCTGGTTCACGCCTGATGCATAGTCGATGCGCAAATTGCTCATGTATTCGCGAATTGGAGCGAGATCGAGAAAGGTGACCGCGATTTTCCTGCGCGCGAGCTCGTGTATGAGACGCAGACTGATCTCAGAGGTCATGATAGCGACGCCGCGCACTTTGTGCTCCATCATGCGTTCTGCTGCTCTGCGCGTGCGCCGCGGATCGTAATTTGTGTCGCTCAGAATTGCGTCATATCCGAGTTGCTGCGCGCGAACCTCAAAACTTTTGATCACCTCTGGGAAGAACGGATTTTCGATATCGGAAACGATAATGCCCAGAGTGCGCCGCTCATGCGACGCCAAATGACGCGCGTGGACATCCGGTATATATCCCAGCCGTCTGACCGCTACCAGCACCAGGCGCTGCGTTTTTCTGCCGACTTTTCCAGTCCTGTTGAGAACGTTAGAGACTGTCGCGGTGGAAACGCCTGCCTCTTTAGCAACGTCCCGTATTGTCAGGGTCATAGAAGCTTTCGGCCCGCAAGAGGGCAGGGAGCCTGAGCGAATCGGTGTCAGGTTGGCGTGAGTATAGTCGAGAAAAAATGGCTTGACAATCGTTATTTCGGCGTGATAACACTCCCAACACATTTAATTTCAGCGAGATTAAGCGGTTTAGCAGTTTTGGATCGGGTTAAGCGGTTAACACGCCATTTCGGATTAAGCGGTTTACCTCAGTCGTGGGTTTGGTGGGGTTGAGCTTCAATCGAAACGAGAGACGGATGCCGACGGGAGCGTTGCCGGAAAGAACGGCGCGGTTCCTGATTGTGTATTCAGCCACAAGGTGCTTTACCGAATCCGGTTTTAACCGGGGCCTAGGAGGAAGGTCATGAAGCGAATTGCCGTTTCATCTTGCGTCGCGATGGTGGTGTTCGCCGTTTTCGCGCTCCCGAATGCTGTCGCGCAGGTCGACACCGGTTCCATCACCGGAACCATTACCGATTCCTCGGACGCCGTCGTCAGCGGTGCAAAAGTTACGCTGACCAACGTAGGCACGGGCTTCGCTCTTTCCACGACCACCGGATCGGATGGCGTCTACAAGTTTTCGCCGGTGAGAATCGGCACGTACAAGCTCGATGCTTC
>DAIPJJ010000144.1:0-11252 GCA_036770325.1 Terriglobales bacterium | reverse complement strand
AAATAGCTATGCAGCTCTTTTCGGCAGATGATCCAGGCATTTCTCATGATTAAGCTGCTCCCTTTGCGGTCTTTTCCGCCTCGGTTTCGCTTCCAGTGAGTTGCAGGAAAATTTCTTCCAGGCTCATGGACGCCGGACGCAGTTCGTTGAGGTCCCATCCAGATTCAACCACTGCGCGTGCCAGGTCCCCGCGCACCAGACTTCCCTTTTGACTTTCAACTTCCAACAGGGCCCGGCCATCGACTTGCTTGCAAAGCACTCTGCTTACACCAGAAACGCGCTCAAGTTTCTCTTTAACGCTTCCCGACTCCAAATTTCCGTTTCGCCCCGCGACTTCCAGCAGCACTGACTCTGCGCCGCGCGCCCGTGCCTGCAGGTTGCGCACCGAGTCGGTCGCGACTAGTTTGCCCTTATTGATGATGATCACCTGCTGGCAGGTCTGTTCGACCTCAGGAAGGATGTGCGTACTGAGAATGATCGTGTGACTTCCGGCGAGGCTCTTGATCAGGTCACGAGTTTCGTTGATCTGCTTGGGATCAAGCCCGGCAGTCGGCTCATCGAGAATTAAAACATCAGGATTGTGGATAATGGCCTGCGCCAATCCCACGCGCTGCCGATAGCCCTTTGATAATTTACCGATCAGCTTGTTCCTGACATCAGCAATCGCGCACCGCTCGCATACATAATCAATCCGCTGATTCAACTCCGCGCTCGACAAACCCTTCAACCTGCCCACGAACCGCAGGTACTCACCGGTTTCCATCTCGGGATAAACCGGCGGAGTCTCCGGCAAATAGCCAATGCGCTTCTTGACCTCGAGCGGTTTTTCGAGCACATCGAAACCGGCGACCGTTGCCGTACCGGAAGTCGGTGGCATGAAGCACGTGAGCATGCGCATCGTCGTGGTCTTGCCGGCGCCGTTCGGCCCGAGGAAACCAACGATATCGCCCTTGGCTACTTCAAACGAAATCTGATTGACGGCAGTATTGTGCGCATACCGCTTGGTAAGCTCATTTACTTTGATCATAAGAAATTGTTCTGATCGGCGAGGTACACAGCCATGGAACCGATCCGTGCTGAAAGCACGTCGATTCCTTATGTTAAGAACAACAGCTCACATCTGTCAAAATCACGCGGTCGTGCAACCCTCATTTGGAAGGATGCCCGGCGGCAAGCGATTCGTTGCCTTGGACTAGCTCGTTCATTGGCCACGCGACGTTTTTCCTGCAACTTGCATCCATATTAAACAAGACCTTTAAACATCGGCGAACTACGCTTCCAAACAAATAGTTTGGGCACAGATTCTTGTTTCAAAAATAGGTCTGCAAGATTCTAATTTCGCCCGTTCTGAACTCATATGGCATGTCATAGCATTCCCGAACCAGCAGAGATGAATACAAACTCAAAGACGTGGCTTCAATTGTATGTGGATGCCGTGATGGAAAAGGATCCTTATAAGCGCTTGGCGCTTGTGCAACAACTAAGAAAGATGCCGAAGCGTGACGAGTCGGAGGATGCGCCTCCCGAGCCAGTGATTCGTCCCATTAAGAAGACGAAGCTCGTACGTCGGCATTAGGGAGTACTTTCGACAGAATTGGGCTGGGAGCTTTTTAGTTCTGCATTCTTCCCAGCACCGGTCCACCTAGCCTCGGATTTCTCCGGCCGCACTCTGCCGTCAACTTACCTTGCTAGTTGCGAAAAGGCATGAATTTTCGCGCTTGACAGGATTCGGCGGCAGTAGCAGAATTCCAAAAGGCGAATAAAAGGCGAAACTACTCTGGTTCGCATAACCAGGCAGCACCAGCCGTTGCCGAGGTTTCAATGGCCTCTTTTCCTTGTAATGCTTATTCACCGTCTTTCCCCACCAGACTTCGGGGCAAAAAAAACATCGTTCTGGATTATTTAGCTACGTCTGCGCGTTTAGTCGATGTGCGTCCGGCGTCACGGCTTGAGGTTCGCCCAAAGCCTGAGATGGCTTCGTCCGGCATCGCCCAAGTGGATGCGCTTGCAGGCGGTCTGCCTCGTGGCTGTTTGTCCGAACTCTGCGGGTCGCCTTCCTCCGGTAAAACCAGCACGCTGCTTGCAGTTCTTGCCGCTGCGACTCGGCGGGAGGAATCCTGCGTCCTGATTGATGCCAGCGACAGCTTTGATCCGGAATCCGGCGCAGCCGCAGGTATTAATTTTGCGAAGTTGTTGTGGGTGAGGTGCGGAAAGAAGCGCTCAACTGTCAGCATTCGGACATCAGACATGAAGTCCTTGGTCGTTGGTTGTTGGTCGTCGGCCAACAATTCATCTATCAAATTTAATGGCACATATAAAGAGAGAAGCAATTTTCCGGAAATTTCGCATCATTGCTCATCCGCTGTAAGTTTTGAAGCCAACGACCAAAAGCCAACGACCAACGATGATTTTCAGATCAAGACCCGCAGTGAGCGCCGTCTCGAACAAGTCCTCAAAATTACCGATCTCGTTCTCCAAAGCGGCGGCTTCGGCCTGGTGGTGCTCGACCTCGCTGGAATTCCAGAAAAATACGTGCGTCGCATCCCGCTCGCATCCTGGTTCCGCTTTCAGCGTGCCGTGGAAAATACGAAAACTGCTCTGTTGGTTGTTGACGAATTTCCCTGCGCCCAGACCTGCGCAAGTGTGGTTTTGAAACTGGGGGCCGAGCTGTCAGCCATCAGCTATCAGCCATCAGCAAAACCGAGTCATGCGCAACTGCTTGAAAAAATGCAAATTGACGTTGAACTCGCGCGTACTCGTCTCGAACGCAAACCCATGCAATCAGTTAAAGCAACTTTCGAAACGCGAGCAGTCCGCGCAGGATAAAAAAACAGCCACGGATCAAACGGATTTTCTCGGATTTTTTATTTTCTTTAAATCCGTGTTTATCCGCGTAAATCCGTGGCCAATGAAGTTGTTTTGTAACGATTGAGACCAATGACTAACGACGGCTCTTATGCCTTTCTCTTGCATCTTCGTTCCAGATTTTCCTGTCGAGGCGATTCTTCGCGCGGAGCCCAATCTGCGCTCGCATCCTGTCGCCGTTCTTGAAGGCAAGCCGCCGCTTGAAAAAGTTTCAGCCGTAAATGAAGAAGCTCGCCAAGCCGGCATTTCCACCGGCATGACCAAACTCCAGGCTGAACTTTCGGATGAACTCATCCTGCGTGATCGCTCTGAATTGCAAGAATCAGCCGCGCATCAGGCCTTCCTTGACTGCGCACAATCTTTTTCGCCGCGCATCGAAGATGCCGGTCCAGACACGCTGTTGCTCGATCTCTCTGGCCTGGAAAAGCTTTTCGGTCCGTTGCCGAAAATTGCTCGCGAGATCTCCTGCCGAGCTTACAAAGTCGGTCTGCGAACAAATGTGGCTGTCGCTTCCACCCTCGACTCTGCCCTGCTTGCTGCGCGGGGATTTAGCGGCGTGACTGTAATTCCGCAAGGCAAGGAAGCCACGATGCTGGGAAGCCTGCCAGTTCATGTCTTGTTTTCCGATCAGTCCGATTCCCAGCAGGCAGAAGATTTCCTTGAAACTTTTCGCCGTTGGGGAATCCACAAATTCCGAGATCTTGCTGCTCTTCCCGAAGTTGAATTAACCGAGCGCCTGGGGCAGGCCGGTCTCGATCTTCAACGCAAAGCTCGCGGCACCACCGCTCGCCATCTGGTCCCCTGTGATCCGCCTTTAATATTTGAAGAAGCCATCGAGCTGGAGTATCCGATCCTGCTGCTCGAGCCACTGGCATTCGTATTGAACCGCATGCTGGAGCAACTGTGCGCCCGTCTAAAGGCGCGCTCTCTGGCTGCCCAAAAAATACAGCTTCAATTGAATTTGGAAAATGGACGCGTTTGTAATGATGTGGTTGCCCCATTTCGCCCGATTTTGGCGAAGGATGGGATCAACAACTCTGAAGAACTGCGCCTTTTCCAGCGTACCATCCATCTTCCCATTCCCCTTATCGACCCAAAAATCTTTCTCAAACTCCTGCAATTGGATCTGAACGCCAACCCTCCCGGCGCTCCGATCACAAAAATTCATCTGCGAATTGAGCATGCCAAGCCTCGTCCCTCGCAAAACGGATTTTTCATCCCCTCTTCTCCTGAGCCGGAAAAACTCGAACTCACACTCGCGAGGATCAACAGTATTGTCGGCGAAGGGCGTGCCGGCTCGCCCATATTGCTCGACACTCATCGCCGCGACGCTTTTGAAATGCGCCACTTCACACCCAACGCTTCATGGACCGATGGTCGTCCCGTCCGTCGAAATCACCATCTCGCCGCGTGCGAACATTTCACACCTCATCACCTGACCGACAGTCTCGTCACTGCCTTAAGAATTTTTCGTCCGCCAATCAACGTTCGGATCAATTACAGCAAAGGCCACCTCTCGCATATCCGCTCACTAAAAGGCAGACAAATCTTCGGCGACATTCTCTGGTCCGCCGGTCCGTGGCGTTCCTCTGGAGACTGGTGGGAGCACGACGAATGGATGCGTGATGAATGGGATATTGCCGTGCAAGAACAAACCGGCATCGTTCTCTATCGCCTGGTTCACGACCTGATTTCAGGAAGGTGGATGCTGGAGGGAAGCTATGACTGAACTCGATTGAATCATTCAATCATTGAGACATTGAATCATTGACCCTTTTCCCCCACCTCAGTTTTCAATGACTAAATGACTCAATGATTCAATGACTCAATGATTCAATGACTCAATATATTGAGCTCCATTCCCGTTCCGCCTTCAGCTTCCTCGAAGGCTCTTCCCTGCCTGAGGACCTGATCGCCCGCTGCGCCGAATTGCAAATGCCCGCAATGGCAATGCTCGATCGCGATGGCGTCTATGGTGCCCCACGCTTCCACATGGCTGCGGTAAAAGCTGGAATCAAGGCGCACATCGGAGCAGAGATAACGTTCGATGTTTCACCACGGAGACATCCTTCGACTTCGCTCAGGACAGGCTCCGACACAGATAATCGGGCGATTTTTGATCGGGTCATCGGGTCATCACATAATGGCCCGATCACCCGATGGCCCGATCACCCGATCTCCTCCGTGTTTCAGTGTCTTCGTGGTGAATCCCGTCTTCCTCTCCTCATCTCATCCCGCACTGGCTACCAAAACCTCTGCCGCCTGATCACTAAAATGAAGTTGCGGTCTCCAAAAGATGAAGGCGCAGTCTCTGAAGATGAGCTGCAGGAACATTCGCAAGGCTTGATCTGCCTGACCGGCGGCGACAATGGCCCGCTGGCATATGCGTTCAAGAATGGCGGGCTCGAAGGCGCGCGCAATGCAGTCAAGCGCCTTATCTATATTTTTGGAAACGAAAATATTTATGTCGAACTGCAGCGTCATTTTCATTGCGAGCAGGAGCTTCGTAATCGTGCTGCGGTTGAAATTGCTCGTTCATTACATCTCCCGCTACTCGCCACCAATGGCGTGCACTATGCGACCGAAGAAGCGCGTGAACTGTGCGATGTCTTCACCGCGATTCGCAATCACTGCACTTTGAGCACAGCCGGACGGCTACTCGCGCGCAACTCCGAATGTCATCTGAAATCGCCTGAAGAGATGTCCAGACTCTTCGCCGATCTTCCCGAAGCTATTGCCAATACCCTCGATCTTTCCTCGCGACTCGAATTCACGCTTGAAGATCTGGGCTACGAGTTCCCCAAATATCCAGTGCCCGATGGCGAGAGCATGATGTCGTTCCTGCGCGAACGAACGCGCGAAGGGTTTCATTCACACTACGGCCGCAGCTCCACGGAATTGCAAGGCAAAGCTCACGCCCAGATCGAGCGCGAATTGGCGCTGATTGAAAAGTTAAATTTGCCCGGATATTTCCTCATTGTCTGGGACATCGTCGAATTTTGCCGCAGAGAAAAAGTTCTGGTGCAGGGACGGGGCTCTGCGGCCAATAGCGCTGTTTGCTACTCGCTCGGCATTACCGCCGTCGATCCCGTCGGTATGGAGCTTCTTTTCGAGCGCTTTCTCTCCGAACAACGCGGCGAAATGCCCGACATTGATCTCGACCTTCCCAGCGGCGACGAACGTGAAAAGGTCATCCAGCACCTTTACGAAAAATATGGCGAGCGCGGCGCCGCCATGACTGCAAACGTCATTACCTATCGCAGCCGCATGGCCTCCCGCGAAATCGGCAAAGTTCTCGGCTTTGATCCCGAAACTCTCGACAAGCTTTCCGCGGCTGTTGCGCACTGGGAATATCGCGACGAAAACGACACCTTCGATCACCGCTTCCGTGATGCTGGGCTCGATTTACGACATCCTCGCATTCGAAAATATTTCGAGCTATGTGAAGCGATTCAGGATATGCCACGCCATCTTGGCCAGCACTCTGGCGGTATGGTCATCTGCCAGGGCCAGCTCGATTCCGTTGTTCCGCTCGAACCTGCCTCTATGCCCGGTCGCGTGGTTGTCCAGTGGGATAAGGACGACTGTACCGATCTCGGAATTATCAAAGTCGATCTGCTCGGGCTTGGAATGATGGCCGTGCTCAAGGACTCGATCACTCTCATCCGCGATCATTACCATGAGGAAGTCGATCTCGCGCACCTGCCCGCCGATGATCCTGAAGTTTATTCCACGCTGCAGAAGGCCGACACCATAGGTATGTTCCAGATCGAAAGCCGCGCACAGATGTCCTGCCTTCCGCGCCTTAAACCGAAAAAGTTTTACGACATTGTCGTACAGGTAGCGATCATCCGTCCTGGCCCGATCGTCGGGCAGATGGTGAATCCTTATTTAGAGCGGCGCCAGGGGCGTCAGGATGTGACCTATGCGCATCCGTCGCTCGAGCCGGTGCTCAAAAGAACTTTGGGCGTACCACTTTTCCAGGAGCAATTGCTCAAGATGGCCATGGTGGTTGCAGGGTTCAGTGGCGGCGAAGCCGAAGAACTACGCCGCGCTATGGGATTCAAGCGCTCAGAAAAACGCATGAAGGAAATTGAAGCCAAGCTCCGCGCGGGTATGACACGTAACGAAATTTCTCACGAAGCGCAGGAAGAAATCGTGCTCTCTATTACTTCATTCGCGCTCTATGGATTTCCCGAATCCCACGCCGCCAGTTTCGCCCTGCTCGCTTATGCCAGCGCTTACTTGAAGTGCCACTATTTGGCCGCATTCACTGCCGCGCTCTTGAACAATCAGCCGATGGGCTTCTACAGTCCGGCAACCATCGTCAAAGATGCCCAACGCCACGGATTGAAACTCCTGCCTATCGACGTCATGCGCTCGGAATGGGAATGCACGTTGGAGCACTCAGCAATCGGCACTGAGCACTCAGGGGAAGACGTCGTTGGTCGTTCGTCCTTGGTCGTTGGCAATAACATTGCGTTACGATTAGGCCTGCGTTACGTCCGTGGCTTACACGAGGAAGCTGGACTTGCCATCGCAGAAGAACGAAAAAACTCTCCTTTTGCATCGATCCACGATCTAGTTCGCCGCGTTCCAGATCTGCAAAAAAATGAATTGCACACGCTTGCAGAAATCGGTGCACTGAATTCAATTTCTAACCCAGCACAGAAACTCCGGGGTAGGGAGGAAACATCTATTGAGTTCTCCGTGACTCCGTGTCTCCGTGGTGACAAAATCTTCCATCGCCGCGACGCTCTCTGGAGTGCAGCAGCAGCGGCCAATTCCGCCGGCTCATTGCTCGAACAAACTCCCGAGCCCGACGACAAATCGCCACTCAAAATCATGACCAACGAAGAGCGCCTCGTCGCCGACTTTCGCGGTACCGGCATGACCATCGGCCCGCATCCCATGTCCTATCATCGCGAGCGCATGAACAAACTCGGAGTCCGCCGCGCCATTGAACTCGCCTCTCTTCCCAGCGGACACAAAGTCCGTACTGCCGGCGGAGTCATTGCGCGCCAGCGTCCCGGAACCGCCAAGGGATTTGTGTTTTTGAGCCTTGAAGACGAAACTGGAGTTTCGAACGCGATCGTCACTCCGGACTTATTCCAGCAGCACCGCCTGTTGCTCTCGACCGAGCAATTTCTATTGATAGAAGGAATTTTGCAAAATCAGGATGGAGTCATTTCCGTCAAAGCTTTACAAGTTTCGCCTCTGAACATCACCCGCGTGCAAACCGTTTCTCACGACTTTAATTGATACCTACCGTACCACGCCTTCCAACGGTGAACTCGCAGTCGCATAGAGTTTTTTCTCCATTCGTCCAGCGAGGTACGCTCCCCTGCCCGCAACAACTGCATGCCGCATCGCCTCTGCCATCAGCACCGGATCCTGCGCGCTTGCAATTCCCGTATTCATCAGCACGGCATCGGCGCCGAGCTCCATCGCGATTGTCGCATCGGACGCCGTCCCCACGCCCGCATCCACTATCAAAGGCACACCCGTGATCATCTCGCGCAAGATCTGGATATTCGCACGGTTCTGAATTCCCAGCCCGCTTCCGATCGGCGCTCCCAAAGGCATGATTGTTGCGGCACCAGCATCTAGCAATCGCTTTGCAAATACCGGATCATCAGATGTATATGGCAAAACCGTGAAGCCCTCCTTCACCAGCGTACGCGTGGCTTCAAGTGTTGCTTGAACGTCTGGATACAACGTCGCTCGGTCGCCAATGACCTCTAGCTTCACCCAATCAGAAATTCCAACCTCGCGCCCGAGCCTTGCGGCCCTGATGGCTTCCTCCGCCGTGTAACATCCCGCGGTATTGGGCAGCAGAAAATACTTCTTCGAATCAATGTAGTCGAGTAGCGATTCTTTGCTGCGGTCAAGATTCACGCGGCGTACGGCAACCGTTACGATCTCCGCGCCGCTCGACTCAAGAGCTCTTGCCGTCTCCTGAAACGACCGATACTTCCCTGTCCCGACAATCAGTCGCGAATAGAACTCACGCCCAGCAATAACCAGAGGATCATGCATGTCTCAATTGTAAATCGCAGCAAAGCCGATGTGGGCCGGACATTCCTCTCCGCTATTCCGCGGCGCTCAGGGATCAGTTGTGTGTTGCGGTTTCCGTTTCGGCGTACATCTCTTCGATCTTGTCTTTGAAGTGTTCCGCGATAGCGCGGCGTCTCAATTTCAGGCTTGCCGTCAATGTTCCGTTCGCGGCAGACAACTCCTCAGAAAGCAACCTGAACTTCTTTAGCTTCTCAAACTGTGCCAGACCCGCGTTCGCCGACTCCACGATCTCGCCAAATCGCGTCTGAACTTCCGGCGTTGCAATCAACTCCGGCCGCGAGGAAAAGGTGAGCCCTGCGCCGCGCGCATAGTCTTCGAGGGCAGCAAAGTTCGGCACGATCAGGACCGAGGGAAACTTCCGCTTGTCCCCGATCACGATCGCCTCGGCCACCCACGGATGGTGCTTCAGAGAACTCTCGATCGGCTGTGGCGCAATAAACTTTCCACCGGATGTCTTCAGCAGGTCCTTCTTCCGGTCCGTCACATAGAGAAATCCATCGTCATCTATGCGGCCAATATCGCCGGTCTTAAACCATCCATCCACGAAAGCCGCCTGCGTTTCTTCGGGCTTGTTCCAGTAGCCGTGAAAAACCGACGGCCCACGGACAAGAATTTCGCCGTCTTCCGCAATTCGCACCTCCACATTGCCCAGGGGCTTGCCGACACTTCCGACCCGGTGCGCATCAGGAGTATTCACCGCGATCACCGGCGAAGTTTCCGTCAACCCGTAACCTTCATGGATACGGATTCCCATATCCGCATACCACTCGGCCAGTTCGCGGCCGAGCGGCGCGCCGCCGGAAATAAACGTTTGTACCCTTCCGCCAATTCCCGCCTGCACTTTGGAAAAGGCAAGCTTGTTCGCGAGTTTCCAGCCAATCGATCGTGGAATCTTCCCTGCCAGGATCTCATCGCGATGCGCACGGCCAGTCTCCAGAGCCCAGCGATAAATCTGCTTCTTCGGAAACTTCGACGCCTTAAGTTCCACCTGCGTATGAACTTTTTCGTATACTCGCGGCACGCTCAATAAAATGTGCGGTCGAACTTCAAGCAGGGCCTTGGGCAGTTGGTCGATTTGCGGCAAGTGCGCAAGCGTCACGCCCCTGTGTAGCAATCCCAAGTCGACCGATCGCGCCGTAACGTGCGAAAGCGGCAAGAACGAAACGCACCGCAGTCCTTCGGAAAACCCGAAATCGCGGAGCGAATAAGTTATGTTCGCAGCAAGGTTCGCGTGAGTAAGCATCACGCCCTTGGGAGTGCCTGTCGTCCCGGACGTATAAATAATGGTGGCCAGTTGCTCAGGTTCTATACCGCGGCCGAGGTCTGCGGATCTGTCGCCGCTCTGCCCCTGCATCAGCGATGACATCTTGATCGCTACGTCATCATCGACGTCATCGATTACAGCGACCTTTTCCACTTCCGTGGATGGCAGAATCGAAAGCACCTTCCGCAAATGTCCTTCGGTCGAAACGAAAATTGCGCGCGCCCCGGAGTCAGCCAGGATGTACGCAGTTTGTTCCGCAGTCAGGGTCGTATAGACCGGAACGACAACAGCCCCCAACAGCAGGCAAGCAAAATCCGCCACCACCCACTCATGGCGGTTCTCGCTGAGAATTGCTACACGATCGCCGGGCGATATTCTCCATGAGCGCAGGACGCCATTCAATGCGTAAACCTTTGCTGCGAACTCTTGTGCGGAAATCGGTTGCCAGCCTGATGGGACCTTTCTCAGCATGCATTCCCGCTGATCACGCTGAGCGATTTCGAAAAAGATATCGTTAAGTGTTACCAGGCTCATCTCGCTAAGGCTGAAACTACTGCTTCGTGGCTCGGAAGGCAATTGACATGTCATGAACGCGGCCACAAGGGGCCTTGCGCATAGCGAAATCCTGGGCAGCTCATGTAATTATTTCGTCTTCCGATTGACACCGCAATTGCCCACGGTAGAGCCAAGCGGTAAACTTTGGTCGAGGACTCTCTCATGAAAAGACTGCTCTTCGCACTGGCTTTGGTGTGTGGAGTTTTTTCGACGTCGTTTTCCGGCGCTGCCGATACTTCCAAGGAGACCGGATCCATGCCTAAAGTCGGCGATCTCGCGCCCGATTTCAAAATGCAGTATTTCGATGGACACAACCTGAAGGACGTCAGCCTCGATCAATATCGCGGAAAGCAGCAAGTCGTGCTGGCGTTTTATGTGTTCGCCTTCACCGGTGGTTGAACGCAGCAAATGAAAAACTTCCAGCAGAACTTGAAGAAGCTGGAAGCTGCAGACACCCAGGTCCTGGGTGTGAGCATGGATAGCCCGTTCG
>DAIPJJ010000143.1:4109-11333 GCA_036770325.1 Terriglobales bacterium | reverse complement strand
GATGGACTTTCTGTCCCATTATTGCTCCTGTTTGACGGGCGAGACGCCCGTCGCCCCACGTCCTTTATTAGCGAGGCGAGGAAAGCTTGACGATTGCGCATGATAGCGGCTCGCGAATCATGCTCCGTGAATCCGAGGTTGAGCGCATGCCCGCCGTAAGCCTTTGAAAATCCGCCTGTGCGGGTGCTGAAGCCGTGGACCAGCCAGGGAGTACGGGCCGGCAAGGGCGCGCGAAGAATCTCGATTTCACTCTTGCGTTTCGGTGGTGAAGTGGTCTTCACACAATCATCTTAACTGCTGGGGGAACGATCGAGCTGTAACCACCTTGCCGCTGCAAGTCCCAACAGAGATCTGCCGAATTGACGCGAGACGTATAATTTCCGGTTTGTTTCAAAGCCCGTTTGCTTAAGAGCATGGAGAAGATAATGCGTTCATTATTCGTATTGCTTGCAGCCGCAGTCATCATGGCCGGCACCGCCTACAGCCAACAAAATCAAGCTACACAACCTCCAGCTAATGCGCAGCAAAAGAAATCGAAGCAAGCCCAAGCTCAGAAGCCGGAGGAGACTGAGCAGAAGAGCACGGAGCCCTCGCCGGCAACGCAGGAACCCAAGCCGGGTGACGACAAAAAAGAAGAGCACTACGACATGACGGAGATCGCGCCGGTCGTGACCCATCACCAGATCACGCTTGACGGCAAGGCGCTGAAATACACCGCGACAACCGGCCGGCTTCCGATCAAGCGCGGCGACGGGAAGATCGAGGCGGAAATGTTTTTCGTGGCTTATACGCTCGATGGGCAAGAGGCGACGAAACGTCCTCTTACATTTGCGTTCAATGGCGGCCCGGGATCGGCATCGATCTGGTTGCACATGGGTGCACTCGGACCGCGCCGGGTGGTGCTGAATCCGGAGGGATTTCTCACTCCCGCGCCATACAAGATTGAGGACAATCCTTACACGCTGCTCGACAAGAGCGACCTGGTTCTGGTGGACGCAATCGGTACGGGCTTCAGCCGCGCCGAAAGCACCGAAAGCTCAAAAAAGTTCTGGGGCGTGAAGGGCGACATCGAGGCCTTCAGCGAATTCATTCGTCTTTACATCAGCCGTTACGAGCGCTGGAGTTCGCCGCTGTTTTTGCTTGGCGAAAGTTACGGAACCACGCGGTCGGCGGGAATTGCCGGCAATCTTTCGCCACAGGGAATTTCGTTCAACGGAATTACCCTGCTCTCGACGGTCCTGAACTTCCAGACCTTGGAAGATACGAAGACGAACGATGAACCGTACATTTTCCTGATTCCTTCTTTCACCATGATCGCCGGTTACCACCACAAGTTGCCTTCCGATTTGCAGTCAGACGTGAACAAGGCGCGTGAGGAAGCGGAGAAGTGGGCGTCAGGCGAATATGCGCAGGCGCTCGCGAAAGGAGACGCGCTCACGCCTGATGAGCGGCAGAAGGTTGTCGAGCAGATGTCGCGCTATACCGGCCTGAGCAAAGACGTGATCGACCGGGCAAATTTGAGGATCGACGTTCCCAAGTTCACCCATTATTTATTGATCGACCAGAAGCTGCGGGTGGGGCGGCTCGATGGCCGCTATACCGGCCCCGATCCGAACGGGCTGATGGACACGCCGTTTTACGATCCGACAGAAGCAAATGTGATGGGGCCGTTCAACTCGGTGTTCAACAACTACGTGCGCAACGAACTCGGCTACAAGGTCGATATGCCGTACTACGTTTTTGCGCGTGGAGCGGGTGTAAACGAGCACTGGGAGTGGGGATCGGCAGACCAGGGATTTCCGGATACGGCAACCGCCTTACGCCAGGCGCTGGTGCGGGACCCATACCTGAAGGTGCTGGTGATGGAAGGCTACTATGATCTCGCGACGCCTTACTACGCCGCCAATTACACGTTCGAGCATATGGATCTGCCTGCGAAGTATCACCAGCAGATTTCATTCGCAACTTACGATGCCGGCCATATGGTCTATTTGCCGATGGACGGGCTGAAGAAGATGAAGAGTGATGAGGCGGCGTTCATGGAGAAGGCGCTGCAGTAGTCCGGCTGATTTCTATCAAGAGTTCTCGCCTTCCCGGCGTGCCCGGCGGTAGGAATCTCTCGAAAGCTTTTAACCGCAGAGTTCGCCAAGCGAACTGCGGAGGGCGCAGAGAGACGCAGGCTCGCTTCGTGCTGGTCGCTGGGTAACGGGCGTTCCCGCCCGTGCAGGTCCTCCGTTCCCACGTAACTTGCTTCTCTGCTCGCAATAAGATACAAACGGCGCAGTCACCTATGCTGCGCCGTTTCCTTCTTCTGCCACTGGTTTTTGTCTCCATTGTCTTTGCGCAGGTGCCGCCGCCGACTCCGGTCCCGGCGCCGCCTGTGCCTTCCGAACCGACAACGGTCGTTGATCATTCTCAAGAGGCGTATGTCATCGAGAAGATGCACAGCACCTACCGTTTTGAAAATGACGGTACTGGCCGGCGCGATGTATATGCCCGGATCAAAGTGCAGAGCGAAGCCGGTGTTGAGGATTGGGGCCAACTCGTCGTCGGGTACAACTCGGCCAATGAACGCGTCGATATTCCTTACGTCCGCGTGCTCAAGCTTGACGGATCAACGGTTACGGCTCCGGCTGACTCGGTGCAGGATTTGAGCATTCCTCTTGAGCGCGAAGCGCCGGTCTATACCGACTACCGGCAGAAGCACATTACGGTCCCAGGACTGCGGCCGGGCGAGGAACTGGAGTATGAGTTTGTCACAACGATTCAGACGCCGCTTGCACCCAACCAGTTCTGGATGGAGTACGACTTTGCGAAATCCGGAACGGTGCTCGACGAGCAACTCGTGCTTGATGTCCCGAAAGACCGCACCATCAAGCTGAAGACGAAGCCTGGGAATGATCCGAAGATAACCGACGCGAATGGCCGCCGCGTGTACACGTGGACGAGTTCTCACGTTGATAAGGACGAGGACGCCGATAAAAAGAAGGACAAAAACAAAAAGAAGCCGCCGAAAGAACCCGAAGCGCCAGCCGTGCAGATGACTACGTTTTCCAGTTGGGAGGAAATGGGCCGCTGGTATGCGGGCCTGGAGAAAGACCGGCGGCAACCGAATGACGAGATTCGGGCCAAGGCGGCCGCGCTTACCAAAGGCAAGACGACGGACCTGGAGAAGATCGAAGCCCTCTACGACTACGTCGGCCCGAACTTCCGCTATATCAGTCTGTCGTTCGGTGTGGGCCGGTTCCAGCCGCATGCCGCTTCCGAAGTTCTGCACAACGCGTACGGCGACTGCAAGGACAAGCACACGCTGCTCGCGTCTTTGCTTGAGGCTTCGGGCTATCACGCTTCGTCGGTGCTGATCAATTCCGGACGCAAGATCGATCCAGACATCCCGTCACCTTCGCAGTTCGATCATGTGTTCACGATGGTGCCACTGGGTAAAGACGAAATCTGGATGGACAGCACCACGGAAGTTGCACCGTTCAGGCTGCTGTCGCCAGTGCTGAGAAAAAAGCAGGCTTTGATTATTCCGCAGAACGGCACGCCTCATCTTGAAGAGACGCCCGCCGATCCACCGATGGTGAACCGCCAGTTTTCCGAGGTCGATGGCAAGGTGAATGAGTTTGGCAAATTGACTGCGCACGTCACCTACGAGCTGCGCGGAGACACCGAACTTTACATGCGCATGTTGTTCCGCCGCGTTCCACGTAACAAGTGGAATGACTGGGTGAAGCAGATGAACACGTTCAGCGGATTGGCCGGGGATATTTCTAACCTGAATGTGAGCGATCCTGCCCAAACCCACGAGCCGTTCAAGGTCGATTACAAGATAGAGGTCGCGAACTTTCTCGACTGGTCGAAAAAGAAGTCGGACATGCTGTTGCCGCTTTCGCAGCTCAACATGGCCGACGCAGATGAGGACAGCACGGACCCAATCAAGGTGGGGTCGCCGCTTCAATACATCTACAAGTTGCGTCTTGAGTTTCCGGCGAAATATACCGAAGGCGCGCCGCTGCCATTTTCCATGAAGCGCGATTACGCGCACTACGACGCCAGCTACAAAGTCGAGGGCAATGTTTTCACCGCCGAGCGGACGCTGGTGACGAGCATGAACGAACTGCCGCCGGCGCGTGTGAACGACTATCTCGCGTTTCGCCGTGCGGTAATGACGGATGCGACGCAACATCTTTCGATCGACAGCACGGCAGCAGGCACGCCGACGCTCTCAACCGACCTGAAGGGCGACGACCTTTACGACGCCGCCAAGGCTTCGTTTGACCGAGGGAACTACAAGTCAGCTATCGATCTATTGAAGCGCGTGGTCGAAGAAGATCCCAAGCACAAGACCGCGTGGATGGATTTGGGCCGTGCTTACATGCTGATGCGGCAGACTGATGACGCAATCGGTGCGTTCAAAAAGCAGGCGGAGCTGAACCCATACGACGAATATGCGTATGGCGCGCTGGGTTGGGCGTACACAACCGCGCGCAAATATGATGACGCGGCGGCGGCCTTCAACAAGGCGCTTGAGATCAATCCGCTGAGCGAATACGCGCACTCGGCGCTGGGACGCATGTACGCCGAAGCGCACGAGTACGACAAAGCTGCGCCGGAACTGGAGAAAGCCGCTTCGCTGAAGTCCGATGATGCCGCATTGCAGATCAGCCTCGGCGATGCATATTTGAATCTTGGTCAGGATGACAAGGCGCTCGCGGCCTTTGATCGCGCTACACAGATTTCTGCCACGCCGGAAGTGTGGAACGATATTGCGTATCAGCTCTCGCTGAAAAAGGCGCACCTTGATCGCGCGCAACAGTACGCGGAATCTGCGGTGACCGCGATTGCGAATTCGCTGCGCAATTTGTCGCTCGATCAGCTTTCGGACCGCGACCTCGGAATGGTTTCGGCTCTTGACGCCGACTGGGACACGCTGGGCTGGGTCTATTTCGCGCGCGGCGATTTCAAGAAGGCGGAAAAATACGTGAGCGCGGCATGGGTATTGGGCGAGCATGGCGAGGTCGGCGATCATCTGGCGCAAATATATGAGAAGCTTGGCCGCAAAGACGACGCGATTCGGACTTACGCCATGTCTCTCTCCGGGCTCCGTCCCGCGCTCGAAACAAAAGGCCGGCTTGCGTCGCTCGTTGGCGGCGACGGAAACGCGACCAAAGTGGTGGACCAGCATCGGATGGATTTGCAGACCTTGCGAACGATCAAGCTAGGCAAGATTGCTCCGGCTGCGGGAACGGCGGAGTTTTTCGTAATCGTCAGTTCAAGCGCGGGCACAGCAAAAGTCGATGCTGCGAAATTTGTCAGCGGTGAAGAGAAGCTCAAGCCTCTGACCGAGAACCTGCGCAGTGCGAAGATGGACTTCGCGTTTCCGGATGATGAGCCGACGAAGATCTTGCGCCGAGGTATCCTCTCGTGCTCGCAAGCCACCAAAGAATGCGATTTCGTGATGATGCTGCCAGAAGACGTGCACTCGGTGGATTAGGTCTCGTATCGCTCAGGGCACGCTCCGGAACACGAACGCTTAAACTCGTGGCTTTGCTCTGTGAAACTCGGTGTCCTCTGTTCTTAAGCTTTTGAAACCCCACCACAGAGAACACAGAGTTTCACAGAGTACAGCCACAGAGTGAAGCTCTTTAACTTCTTTCCAATTTGTGGGCGATTCTCAGGACTGTTTCTTCTCCGTTCGGCGAGCCGACAATCTGCAAGCCGATCGGCATTCCTTGAGAAGTAATTCCGCAGGGAATTGAGATCGCGGGAAGTCCCCAGACGTTAACCGGCCGCGTATTGCGCAGCAGAAGCACCTCCGCAGGGCGGAGCTTAGAGATGTCTTTCAGCAGATCGGAAACTCGCGGCGCGGGAACTGGGATGGTCGGCATGACCAGCACGTCGACGTCGCGAAAAAGTTTTGCGATTTCCCTCCGCACGGCATCCATTCTTGCCTTTGCGCTGCGGTATTCGCTCTCGCCAATCTCAGCGCCATTTTTCACGCGCCGCAGCGTCTCGGGATCGTACAGCTCAGGCGAGGACGCAATTTTGTCGCGATGATAGCCGTGTGATTCGGCAAGAAACACTGTGCGATCTTCGTCGATGGAGCATTCAACTTGTCGCACCGCCTTCACCTGCTTCTTCAATTGTTCGATCACCTCTTCGACAGCGGTGGCAATGTCTGGATCCAGATCTTCGAAAAAATACTTCTGCGGAATACCGATAGTGAGGTTGCGAATTTCTGAATTCAAATTGCCGCTCAAAGCCGTGGAAGTTTCGGCAATGGCATCGAGGACAATCGCGGCGTCTTCAACGATACGCGTGATCGGTCCGGCGTGATCGAGCGAAGTCGAAAGCGGAATGATTCCGCGAGTGCTCACCAAGCCAAACGAGGGCTTCAGTCCAACAACGCCACATATCGCGGCCGGTTCACGGATCGAGCCTGCTGTATCCGTGCCAATCGCCGCGTAGCACATTCCCGTGGCGACCGCGGCTGCTGATCCGCCGGAAGAGCCCCCGGCGATGAACTCAGGATTAGCCGGGTTCCGCACCGGGCCGAAATGACTGATGACCGAACTGCCGCCGTAGGCAAACTCGTGCAAGTTTTGTTTGCCGATGATGACGGCTCCAGCGGCTCTCAGTTTTTTAACTACGGCAGCATCTTTGTCTGGAACTCGGTCGCGGAAAATGGCGCTGGCTGCCGTGGTGCGCACGCCGGCCGTGTCGATCAGGTCTTTGAGGCCGATGGGAATTCCATGCAGCGGCCCACGCCAGTTGCCACTCGCGATTTCATGTTCCGCCTGTTCGGCTTCGGCGAAAGCGGAATCGGCCGTTACGGTGATGAAGGCGTTGAGTGTCGGGTTCAGTTGTTCGATTTGTTCCAGGCACTCGCGAAGCAGATCGACCGGGGAAAGTTTTCTGGAACGGATTTCTTCAGAGGCTTCGGCAATCGATCGAAAATTCATCTTGTTGGATCGTAACGTCACATTGTATCGACCGCCTGAGTCCTGCTTCAGTTCCGTTAGACGGTTTTCTTGGCGCTTTCGGCGTGCTCGGCGGTGAGAGTGTTTCAAAAAGCCTTTAACCGCAGAGCTCGCAGAGAAAACCCGCAAAGATCGCAGAGCAATTCCATAAACGCAGCAACCAGACGGAAGTTCACCCATTTGTTCTCTCGGCGTGCTCGGCGGTGAGAGTGTTTCAAAAGCTTTTAACCGCAAAGATCGC
>DAIPJJ010000143.1:0-4009 GCA_036770325.1 Terriglobales bacterium | reverse complement strand
GAAACCAGCCACCACGCATTCACCTCTGCACTTGCCTATAATCGAACTGCTCGGAGGTTCGTATGGCGCAGATGACTTCGGTTCCGGTCCGCACGCGGGGTTTTTATCTGGCTGGAAAGTGGACGGAAGAAGGAACTCCGGTCGAGATTCGGGCGCCTTATGACGGAACTCCGCTGGCGGAAGTTTTCCAGGCCACACGCGATCATGCCGAGCGCGCGATTCAGGCTGCAGTCCGGGCATTTGGAAGCACAAGGCGCTTGCCCGCATTCGAACGGCAGAGAGTTTTGCGGTCAGTCGCACAGCAAATTGCTTCTCGCAAAGAGGAGTTCGCGCGCAGTATTGCCCAGGAAGCGGGCAAGCCGCTCAAGGCCTCACGAACGGAAGTCGAGCGAGCAATTTTTACGTTTACTGTTGCGGCTGAAGAAACCACGCGCATCCCGGGCGAATATCTGTCGCTTGATTGGCAGCAATTCACCTCGGGCCGGTGGGGCATCGTGCGGCGGCTTCCCATCGGGCCAGTCGCTGGAATCACTCCCTTCAATTTCCCATTGAATCTCGTAGCGCACAAAGTTGCGCCTGCGATTGCGGCGGGCTGCCCAATCATCTTGAAGCCTGCGCCGCAAACACCGCTTACGGCACTGCTGCTCGCCGAAACCATCGAGCAGGCCGGACTTCCTGACGGCGCATTCAACGTGCTGCCGCTTTCGAATGAAGACGCGGGCTTGCTGGTCTCCGACGACCGCATCAAGCTCATCAGCTTTACCGGCAGCGCTCCGGTCGGATGGCAGATCAAGAACCGTGCCGGAAAGAAAAAGGTGGTGCTTGAGCTTGGCGGGAACGCCGGAGTCATCGTTCATGGCGATACCGATATTGCCTGGGCTGCGGAGCGCTGCGTCGCCGGCGGATTCAGCTACGCTGGCCAGACCTGCATTTCAGTGCAGCGAATTCTCGTGGAGCGGTCCGTTTTCAAGAAATTCACTGACCTGCTTCTTGAAGGCGTGAGCCGGCTGCGGGTTGGTGATCCGCTAGAAGATACGACCGACCTCGGTCCATTGATTCGCGAGAGCGATGCGGTTCGAGCAACCGAGTGGGTGCAGGAAGCCGTGCAGGATGGAGCTACTCTGCTGTGCGGCGGCAAACGGCATGGTTCTGTCATGGAGCCGACAGTGCTCACGGGCACGCGGCCTGACATGAAAGTAAACTGCCAGGAAGTTTTTGCCCCGGTAGTGACTATCGAAGCCTACGACGATTTTGCGCAGGCATTAAAGAGGACCAACGAATCATCCTACGGCTTGCAGGCGGGCGTCTTCACGCGCGATGCGAACCGAATCTTCCAGGCGTATGAAGAATTGGAGGTCGGCGGCGTAATCGCTGGCGACGTACCCAGCTTCCGCATCGACCACATGCCCTATGGCGGAGTGAAAGATTCCGGAATTGGCCGCGAAGGCTTGCGCTACGCGATCGAAGACATGACCGAACCGAGGTTGCTGGTGATGAATCTGAGGTAGACCGTCGTGGGTCGTTAGTCGTTGGTCGTTGGTCCTCGGCCGTTGGTCGTTGGACCTTTCGCTTTCTCCTTGGCTCAACAAAGCTCCCACAGACTTTAACCGCAGAGTTCGCCGAGGTTAAAATCGAGGCCGCAGAGAAAGCTCCGCGGATCCCCAAAGGTGTATGAGCCAACGACCAACAACGATTTCTTAAAATTTTTTTATCCAGAATACGAATCGGCATTTCACAATTCGTGCAAGCTGCTATAATTTGCAGTTTCAAAAACAAGCTGCACTTTTTCCATTGAGACTCGGGTCAAAACGTAGAAACGCCTGTACAGAAAATTCCTGATCGATGCAGATCTTCCATCGCAGCGTTAACGTCATTTCTCGCACCTCGATTTATGCGGGGATATTCATCCTTGCCTTCACGCTGTGGGTTTGCATCAATCTTCAGCGGTCGCCATACGTCACCTACGCAGGAGTAGCGCGGCCGCAGCCGGTTCCGTTCAGCCATCAGCACCATGTCGGCGGATTGGGCATCGACTGCCGTTACTGCCACACATCGGTTGAGAATTCGGATTTCGCCGGCATTCCTCCGACCCGGACCTGCATGAACTGCCACTCGGAGATGTGGACTGCCGCTCCCATGCTCGAGCCGGTGCGCGAAAGCTTCCGTAGCGGCAAGTCGCTGGTATGGAACCGCGTGAACGATCTGCCCGATTTTGTTTATTTCGACCACAGCATTCACGTGAATAAAGGGGTTGGCTGCAATACTTGCCACGGGCCGGTCGACCGCATGCCGCTGATGTTCAATTACGCGTCGCTGCAGATGGAGTGGTGCATCGGCTGCCATCGCGGGCCGGAGAAGGAGTTGCGGCCGCGAGATCAGGTGTTCAACATGCGGTATCAGCAGCCATCGACGGATTTGCCGGTGGTGGTGGACGGCAAGAGCTTCACCGATCAGATGTCGCTGGGCAAATATCTGTCGAATAAGTACAACTTGCGCAGCGCGATGGATATTACGAGCTGCTCGACATGTCATAGGTAAAGCAGCTTCTAGCTACCAGCTCTTAGCTTCTAGCTTGAGGCGCTCAGGGTGTGATCGGAAGCAAATGTGAGTCCCGAAGGGACGGCACAGAATTAATGAGCCGGATTTGATGAGCGAAGAAAAGAACAAAGCGCACCACGAGGCAGTTTGTCCGGGCAAGAAGGACAAGCTCGACCTCGTGCAAGTGCAAAAGGAAATCGAGCAGAAGAATGCGCCGGAATTCTGGCGCTCTCTCGAAGAGCTTGCCGGCAAGCAAGAATTCCGCGAGATGATGCACCGCGAGTTCCCCAAGGGGGCGTCTGAGTGGGTGGATGCGGTATCCAGACGCGGCTTCCTGAAATTAATGGGCTCCTCGATGGCGCTGGCGGGCATGACGGCCTGCACCAAGCAGCCGTTTGAGCCAATCGTTCCTTACGTCAAGCAGCCGGAAGATCTGGTCCTTGGCCGTCCAAATTTTTACGCAACCGCCTTCACGCTCGGCGGATACGCGACGCCTCTGCTCGTGACCAGCCGGGAGTTTCGCCCGATCAAGATTGAAGGCAACGACCGCCATCAGGCGAGCCTGGGCGGGACAGATGTTTACGCGCAGGCTTCGATACTCAACCTTTACGACCCTGACCGCGCGCAGAACATAACCCGTCTCGGCGACATCACCAACTGGAGCGAGTTCGTTCACGCACTGCAGGCGCCTCTGGTGGCGCAGGAAGCGAAAAAAGGTGCAGGGATCCGAATTCTGTCGAGTGATTTTTCGTCGCCGACTCTCGCCGACCAGATGCAGGCGGTGCTCAAGCGCTTTCCGCAGGCGAAGGTTCATTACTGGGAAGCGGTTAATCGCGACAATGTTTATGAAGGCGCGCGAATGGCCTTCGGCCAGCCGGTCGAGACGACGTACAAGTTCGACGCTGCTGATGTAGTGGTTTCGCTCGATGCCGACTTTTTGTACGCCGGATTCCCCGGGATGACGCGCTACGCACGGGATTTCGCGAGTCGCCGCGACCCGGATGCCGGCAACATGAGCCGGTTCTACGCGATCGAGAGCACGCCGACGAGTACGGGCGCGAAAGCGGACCATCGCTTTCCCATGCGTGCCGACCAAGTTGAGCAGGTGGCGCACAACATGGCGAATACTCTTTCCGCGAAATCTTCTGGCGGAGGAGTGGCTGGAGATACACTTGGGCCTGCAGGGATCGTCCTTTCCGAACTGGCAAAGCATCATGGTGCCAGCATCGTCATCCCCGGCGACCACCAACCGCCGATTGTTCATGCGCTCTGCCATGCAATCAATCAGCAACTCGGCAATGTCGGCAAGACGGTTTTCTATTCCGACCCGATTCCGAGCTTCACGGGGAATCACAATGATTCGCTGAAGGAACTCATCAGCGACCTGAAAGCCGGCAGCGTCGAAGTGCTGATCATCCTTGGCGCCAACCCGGTTTACGACGCCCCTTCGGATTTCGGCTTCTATGACGCA
>DAIPJJ010000142.1:0-11347 GCA_036770325.1 Terriglobales bacterium | reverse complement strand
CGATATCCTGAAGAACCGCGCGTGGATGGCAAGAAAATCCTCGGACGCATTTCGAAGGAAACCGGCGGCCGCATGTTCGAGGCTTCAAAGAAAGATTCCATCGACCAGATCTACAGCACGATTCAGGAAGAACTGCGCAATCAATACAACCTGGGATTCACTCCCGCGAAGTCAGATAGTGCCGGCTACCACAAACTGGTATTAAAGACAGACCAAAAGGACGCAACTGTACAGGCCCGCGACGGGTTTTATCTGGGCCGTGATTAGTGGTGCGCTTCACCTGGTTGATGGCGGTTAGTGGCGAGTTACGCCCTGAATGGATTGAAAATTTGTATATCGAACTCTTTGAACTCCCGCGCGTTCCGGGTAGCCACAGTCAAACCGTGTATTCGCGCAGTTGCGGCGATCATTGCGTCTTCCAGGATCGAAGCAGGTTTCTGGATCCTTAACCGTCCCCATTCACGAAAGCAAGCAATGTCCATGGGCAAAACTTGATAGGAGTCCTCAATGTGGTCGAGCCACCCTTCAATTTCACGTGCTTTGGTGGCGTCTTGCCTGCGTGTAAGCTCAATCCCGGCCTGGACTTCGCCGATTGAAACGGCTGAAATGAACAATTGCTCCTCGCGATTGTGGTTCAACCATTCAACAACTCCACCATGTGGACGCAATTTCCGTAGTTCGGATATCACGTTGGTATCGAGCAGGTATCTCTCCACTCAAAACTCCACTGGTTTCCGTAATTTCGTTTTACTCCGTTCGGGAACGAGCGCGTCAGTCCGGCCGGTAGATGCCAAGAGCCACTCCTTCAGAGATGGGCGAGCCTTTCGTTGCAATCGTTCCCATTCCTCCACCGGTACCAGAAACGGCGGCTCTAATTCCTCGGCGAGTAACAACTTGCGGTCCGTCCTTCAATACTTTTTCTAAGAGCTCGCTGAAGCGCGCTTTTGCGTCTTGTACCTGCCACGAGGACACAGTTCACCTCACTTTTTCTTTTATCCATATGACTAGTCAGATGTCTAGTCTGTAAAGTTCGCCCTGATACAAAAATGCCGCCTCTCCCGAGGCGGCATTCTCAATCACCACTTACTCGCCTTACCCTTGTGTCGGGTGCAGCACGCGGAACGTCGTTCCTCCGTTTGACCACACGAGAACCAGCGCGTCTTCACCTTGCGGGACTTTCGCCAGTTCCGCTTTCACATCGGCGGCTGAGTGCACCGGATGGCGATTCACTTCGGTGATGATGTCGCCACGTTGCAAGCCCGCGTCGTCCGCCGAGCTTCCCGGAACCACCCGCTGCACAACAGCTCCCTGCACGTCGCTCGGGGCCTGCACCTGCTGCCGTAATGCGGGCGTCACGTCAGCCAGACCAACTCCCCAGCGCGGCTTTCCGTTTTCGTTGCTGCTGACCTCGGTACCTTTGTCGCGAGCACCCATGGCTTCGAGCGTCACCGGAACCTGCATGCTCTTGCCGTTGCGCATAACAGTCAGGGCGATCTTGGTCCCTGGCTGTTTCTGCCCGACTTCGACCTGCAGTTCGCCGGCGTCGTTGACGGTCTTACCGTCGAGTCCCGTAATCACGTCGCCCACCTTCAGCCCGGCTTGCGAGGCTGGTGAACCCGACTCAACCTGGCTCACAACAGCACCGGTCGCGCTCTTCACGTCGAAGAACTTGGCTTCATCCGGAGTGACATCGGCGATGCCGATGCCCATGTAACCGTGCTCAACTTTGCCGTTCTTGATCAGCGCATCGACCGTCGGCTTCACGATCTGCGTGGGAATTGCAAATCCCATTCCGGAGAATCCGCCAGTCTGCGAAATCAGGAAGGTGTTGATTCCGACCACTTCACCGTGTGCATCCACCAGCGGACCACCGGAGTTCCCTTGGTTAATTGCCGCGTCCGTCTGAATGAATTCGCCGGGCGCGCGCCGGTCAGAATTCGGATTCGGACGATTCAGCGCGCTGACGATTCCCTGCGTTACCGTGAAGCGGAATCCCAGCGGGTTACCGAACGCCAGCACCACCTGTCCGGGGCGCAGTTTGGTTGAATCCCCCAATGGCACGCTCGGCAGGTCCGTCGCGTTCACTTTAATTACTGCCAGATCAGTCAGCTTGTCACGGCCGATCAGTTTCGCCGCCAGAATTCGGCGATCGTGCAGCGTGACGCGAATGTCAGTTGCGCCATCGACCACGTGGTTGTTGGTGACGATGTAACCGTCAGGCGAAATAATTACGCCGCTGCCCAGACCATGCTCGATCTGCGGCTGCTGCGGCTGCATCTGAAAGTTTCTGCCGAACGGCCCAAACCCAAATGGACCGAAGAACTGTTGCATTCCATTCGAGCCATCATCATCCGACCCGTCGTTCTGATCTTCGGCATCGTTGTCATTGTGCGAAGCTTTCGAGGTTACCGTCACGTTCACAGTCGCCGGCGTGACTCGCGCTGCCACGGCTTCCATTGCGTGATCAAGCGCAAGCAACGCACTTACGCTGTTGTCATCGAGTGCAGAGGCTGCAGGCGCCAGAACTGGGGCTGAGGCGCTCGCCGGTTTCACGAATTCGTATGTGACCAGCGAGGCGGTTGCGGCAATTGCCACTATTGGAACCAGCAATCGCCGGCCTATCTTCTTCTTCACTTCGTCGTACCAACTCATTTTGCTTCTCCTTTATTTCTTGAAGTTTGATTTCAGTAATGTCGAGCAATAGAACCTGAGCTGCACTTCCAACTAATGAATTAGTTAGTTGTTGCAAAAAATTTTCAAACTCAAATCGAATTCATCACGATCATCTCTTGGACCGTTTGTCCGTCCGCCGAAGTGAATCGCCATACTGAAAGCGTCCACAACGGCATTCCTTCGGAGTTCCGGTCAGCCGAATGCATAACTAACAAAGTCTGTCTTGGCGGCTTCGTCTGCGCCTCTGCTCTGGCCATCATCACTTTCGCTTTCCGATCAGATTTATGCACGTTTGCCTTCGCCGGAATAACTTGACTGTGGGCATCATTCCTGACCGTGTAGGGGCGGCCATCCAGGCCCGCCCCACTCTTGACGTTCGAGTTAGCCGAAAGCTTTGGATATCTCAGCTTGGCACTGCTCACTCGCCTTTCCGTCCACCGCGCCGGAATCGCCATGGAACCGATGTCAGCGGACCTGGCAGACAAAGTCGGTTCCTGATGCGTCTGCGATTGCCTTCCCTGGAAACTCACTAACTCCGGCGCAAACGGCATTCCTACAACCGCAACCATGGCAATGCAGCCAACGATTCCCAACGCCGGTCGCCATCCGCGATTGACTCGGGGACGGCCGTCCAGTATCTGCGTCACTCGGCGAGACACTTCCCGCGCGCGCCCAAGAGCACCTTGCGCCAGCGCAAGTGTCCGGGCCAGCCGAGTTCGTTCAGCGACGGCCTTCTCCGCGACTGAGATCAGCGACTTCGCATATCCATGCGCGTTTGCGGTTTGCTCCAGTACCAGATCGTCGCACGCCATCTCACGCTCGATTGCCAGGCGCGCGTCAATCCACCAGACGGCGGGATGGAAGAAAAACACTGCTTTCAGAAATTTCTGCGCCAGGTTCGTCCAGTCATCCCAGCGTCGCAAGTGCGCGGTTTCATGCAGAACGATCGCCCGCAGCTCATCCTCTGAGAGCTCGCGCAGCGTCCATGATGGGAGCACGACGGCAGGACTGAAAAACCCAATCGCCGCCGGAACGCGAACTGAATCAGATTGCAAAAATCGCACGTTTCGATCCGTGCATTGCTGGGCCGCTTCCACGAATGCAGAATGCAATGGGTCAACTACTTGGCATTGCGTACGTAGACGGTAAACGTGCAGCAGAGAAAAACCTAACCTGATCAGCAACACGCCGCTGATCACCGCCCAGCCAACAAACAACCATGTTGCCCATGAGCTCGAAAGTGTCAGCTCGGACAAATTCGAACCTGTATATAGAAGAGGAGAATGCCTCCAACTTAGAACTGGCAGTGAAACAATCCCCAGCAACGTCGAGAACCAGACCGCAAAGCGCGTCGTTGAGTTGCCGCCGGAACACCCACCGCCGAAGCAGCGCAATGCGAACCAGCTCAGGCCGGCAAGCGCGATGCCTTCGAACACAGTATTTGCCGCGCGCGTAGCAGCAATTTCAGCGACGGACTGGAAACTAATCACGATCATTTCCGCTCCCGCCTGCAGCTCGCGTGTTCAACATCTCGCGCAGCCGTTTCACTTCGGCATCATCGATCTCTTCATCGCGCAGAATGTTCAGCAGCAACGCCTCATGTGAGTTCTTGAAAAACCGGCCGACCAGGTGCCGTATCTCAGACCGGCTGGCTTCGTCGCGGTCCACGAGCGGCTGATAAACGTGCGCCCGTCCATCTTTTAGGTGGCCGACGTATCCTTTTTTTTCGAGAATGCGGATTGTGGTGAGCACGGAGTTGTACGCCAGCGCTGGCTTCTCCGGAAGCCAGTCGAGTACCTGCTGCACCGTGCCAGGTCCCTTTTGCCAGAGCGCGTTCATGATGCGCAGCTCGGCTTCCGTCAATGTGGCTGATTGTTTACGTGGCACTTCGGGCTCTCTGATTGTTGGACTGGCGCATTTCAAAAACGTCAACTAATTAAATAGTTGCAGCCGCGGCTGGAATGGTTGCCCTGATTAGGCCCGCCAGCTCCGTCTCGCCTGGATCCGTGGGCTAAGCGCCCCTATCCCATTCCCGAATAGGTACTTATCCTCATTACCGAAGTCCGGTTTTCTTATCATTCTTCTGTCACTTGCCCGTCCAGCCCCTCACACCGGAACATTGACTCAGCACCTGAGCGCAGTCCGCCTCGGGTAGGCGCACTCACGCAAGACCGGCTGCAAGTTATGCCGTGATGAGGACGGAAGCCGGTGCACTTTTTCTAACTTAAAGGGGAGAATCAATGAAGAAACTTGTTGGAGTTGCAGTCCTGGTTTGCCTGGCTTCAATGTTCGCCGTTGCCGGGGAGGCTCCAAAGCCTGAAGTCTTCGGCGGATACCAGTTCACCAGCACCGACGGTGGCTGGCACGCAAGCGGTTTCAGCACGTCCGCGAACTTCTACATCTGGAAAGGGCTCGGCGTAACGGGCGATCTCGGTTCCGGCTTTAGCCAGGGCCAGAGCCTTTACACCTACACCGGCGGCCCGGTGTATTCGTTCCAGAAGAAGGGTGTTGCTCCGTATGTACACGCTTTGTTCGGTGGCGCGCACGCGGGAGCGGCCGGAATCGGAGTTGGCGGATCGGCAGTCCTGTTCGGTGGCGGTCTGGACTTCGGCAAGCGCAGACTCGTTTTCCGCGCAGTGAACGTGGACTGGATGCGCCTGAGCTTCGGCGGCGTGAGCGACAACAACAACGTCCGCGTGAACACCGGCTTGCTGTACCGGTTCTAAAACTCAGTTGATGTCGAAAGATAAAGGGCGGCTACGGCCGCCCTTTTTGTTTCTAATTGCCGCGATTAAGGGCAGACCAACCCATAAATTCTCAGTTCTCGTGTCTAAGGCACGCCCAATAAATCATTGCGATGATCAGCAAGCCGTCAGCGATTGTGAATCCAAGCATAAACGCAACTCCGGAGCGTTGCCCGATTGGCTGCAGTGCCATTAGCACTGGAATCTGAAACAGAGCAGGCCGGTTGGCCCACCTTTTCTCTGGGGGGCGGGTGGCCCACCCTATGGTTTTCGACATGAACATTAACACGACTGTGGCTGCCCCACCCTTCGTGATTTTCGAAGGGTGGGTGGAGATGGACTGGTTCTTTACGCTCGGGCGTCCCGGCATCCGTCGGCAACACGCCAGCAACGAGATGACCTTTGATGCCCGCAATTCGGCTCGGAACTGATTACCCACCCTTCGAACATCGCGAAGGGTGGGCCAGCCTCCGACACCAGCGACGTCGTCCACAACTGCTTCTTAAGGTCACCAATTTCCGGGGGGATCGGAATTGATTGCTGCACTAGAGAAACTTGCACCGTCTGCTGCACGTATGAATGTCTGTCGAACCTCATTGAAGGACCCTAGCCTCGTACATCGCGAATGATAAGAATTCCAGAGCCTTCCTTCTGCAACGTGACAACAGGACGATAAGTATCCTCAAAATCCAGCAGATAGGGCATCCACTTGCCGCCCTGCCTACGAGCGAATAGCCAAGTCGCAAATGGTTCTGTTATTCCAGCATTCTTCCGCAGCCAGATTTGAAAATCGTAATCATCTAGATGTGTACTAGCGATGTGGATTGCCCGTCCAGTCCGCATCCAAGGTTGAAATTTCCAGCTGAGCCAGATGAGGGCGCAATTAGACGATGAAGCTCGCAACACCGATAACCTTCTTCATTCGCCGGTGGCCCACATCTCCAGGAAGAATATAACTCACGACCAAAATGAATCAGAGGACGCCCCACGTCTCTCAAAGCCAAGGAAGTTGGGGCACCCAGAGCCCAGCCTCTGACCTAGTTCGGCCTTCTTACCGTCTGCTTGAATTGCGAATCCAGCCAGGCATCGAGTTCCACTTGCATGCGCGGAGTCGCGCACTCCATACTTACTCCGGTTTTTCCGTGCTTGTCATCCCAGACAACTGTGCCGACCGCGCGAATCTGCGAAGGAGCGTCAGGCGGAAGGAATGATACCTGTACGTTCTCCCCGGCAACAAAAGATTCAGGACTACTGATTGCGATCCCGTTACTACTGATATTGATTGTGCGGCATTCAAGTTCTTCGCCGCTGTCCCGCGCTAACTGCACAGGAATGTCGATTGCGCAGCGGAAGTAACGCCGCCGCTCCTTAGTCATAAGTCCGTAAGCCGCCTGCAACACTCGCCGGATCGCGTCACCTTTGAGTGGACGTTCCAGAAGAAACGTCGCGCCCTGATCTCGAGCACACTGCCTCGTGTCCGGGTCACCTACAACCGCGAAGACCACTGCAGTGCGGTTCGCGGGACTCTGCCGAAGTACGCGAAACACTGTTCCTGGCTGGGTGATGGTTTCAAAGTCGATTAACAGTGCTTCGTACTTCGAAGCGCCAAGTTCGCTGGGAGTCCCCACGCTGCCGCTTCGCTGAGTTTCAATTCCAAACTCGCGCGACGCCTCGGCGAACGCAGTCGCCAAACCGCTGTCACGAGTCAGAACCAGTGCGCGAATTTCGGCAGCAGAATTCATGTCGTTCGCCTCTAACGTATTGCATTGCTGAGGGCAGTTGAAGGGCACGAAGGGCCCATGCTGAGCTATGGCTACAGGACTGCCGCGCGGATTGCCGGTGCTCGACCAAACTACCGCATTTTCAACAAAGTAGCTGGATGACCTCCATTTCAAACACCTTCTCACTTTTCTGGCCCGGACTCTGTTCTCCCTGGAACCTGTTACAAAAACGGAACAAAACCAAAGCCAAGCCACCTGGGTAACTTGGCCCCTGCTTACCTCATGCCTAAGAATTGAAGTTTCATCCTGAATGGCCGTCGTGTTCAAACCTGCTTCCCCCAGAAGCTATGCCCTGTCTCCGCTCAAGGTCCGGCAAATCGAGGGCCGCGAATGGTGGCTGTGGGGATTCGCCGTACTGGTTACTCTCGCCCTCACGGCCGGCATTGTTTTTCTCACTTTCTTCGATCACGACGCACACGCCAACGCTCAATATTGGGTTGATCTGAAAGAAGCTGTACGCGGCCTTTCTGCACTGGTCTTGATCTTTGACATCTACACCATGTGGCAGCATTTTCAGTTGCAGCGAATCCGCCGCGAACTGGCCGACCGTGATGAACTGTTTCAACTGATCACGGAAAATGCCGCTGACATGATTGCGGTGGTCGATGGAGAGGGCAACCGGCTTTATAACAGCCCGGCGTACGAAAAAGTTCTTGGTTATTCGCCCGCTGAGCTAAGCACCGGATCATCCTCCGATCAGATACATCCTTCCGACCACGAACGTGTAATGCAGGCAGCCGCTAAGGCGCGCGCCAGTGGACGCGGCCAACGCCTGGAATACCGCATGCGCCACAAGAACGGCGACTGGCGAATTCTCGAATCAACCGCCAGCCCTGTCCAGAACGGCAATGGCCGGAGCCAGCATCTGGTAATCGTCAATCGCGACATCACCGAACGCAAGCGCGCCGAAGAAATGCTTGAGCACCGCGCGCTTCACGACGGCCTTACCGATCTGCCCAACCGCGCTCTGTTTCTCGACCGGTTACAGCATTCGCTCATTCGTGCCCGCCGTCACACGGACTACACCTTTGTCGTTCTCTTTATTGATATCGACGGCTTCAAGGTTTTGAATGACAGTCTCGGGCACTCTGCCGGCGATGAGCTGCTTATCCAGTTCGCCAAGCGCCTCACGGCATGTTTCCGCGAAACGGATACAGTTTCTCGAACCGGCACCGCTTCGAGTTCGAAGCTGATTGACGAAGGGCTGGCACGGCTTGGCGGCGATGAGTTCACTGCCCTGCTCGACGATGTCCGCGAGCCGAGCCATGCCATCCGCGCCGCCCGCCGCATCCTCGAAAGGATTTCGCACCCATTCAATATCGGCGGACAGGAAATCGTCATCTCTGCGAGTATCGGCATCGCGGCGAGTAGTAATACTTACGCCGACGCGGAGGCCTTGCTCCGTGACGCTGAGATTGCTATGTACCGCGCCAAGCAGACCGGCAAAGCGCGCTGCGAAGTCTTTGATCCGGCCATGCACTCGACCGCGGTTCGGCGCCTGAAGCTTGAAACCGATCTTCGCCGCGGAATTGAAAGTGGTGAGCTACTCGTGTATTACCAGCCGATCATTTCGCTGGATTCGGGTAAAATCATCGGCTTCGAAGCGCTGAGCCGCTGGAAGACTCAGCACGGCATGGTCTCGCCGGCGGAATTTATTCCTCTGGCGGATGAGACTGGTCTCATATTGCCCATGAACCGCATGCTCATGGTCGAATGTTTCCAGCAACTGCTCGCTTGGCAAGCAAAGCTGAAGTGCAAGCCGCCTCTCTCGATGAGCCTGAACATCACGCCGCGCCAGTTTGCTCAACCTGAGCTCGCCAAAGAAATCGGCGTACTGATCAAGGAATCCGGCGTTCGCCCCAGCGCTATTAACCTGGAGATCACCGAAACTATCGCCATGGGCGACGCCGATCACGCGTTCTCCGTACTGAATGACCTCAAAGCACTCGGCGTGCGGCTGAGCATCGACGATTTCGGCACCGGCTACTCATCACTGAGCCGTCTGCCTCGCTTCCCTATTGACGCACTAAAAATCGACCGCGTCTTCATCTCACAGATGTCCGCAGAGCATGACAGTCACGAAATCGTTCGCCTCATTCTGAACCTCGCCCGCAGCCTGGGATTAAAAGTGGTGGCGGAAGGGACCGACAGCGAAGACCAGATCGCCGAACTGAAACGCCTCGGCTGCGAAATGGCGCAAGGCTTCCTGTACTCGCCTCCCGTCCCATCTGGACAAGCCTTCGAACTCCTTGCCGCGAGCCAACAGCAGGGCGTGACCGTATAATCGGGAGTCATCCTCCATGCGGCGCTTCAGGCAACTCACGCTGTTCATCTTTGTCGTCACTTTTTGCGCATTTTCTCTTGCTCAGGCTCCAGCCCCTGCACAGCGGCCAACGAGCACTCCTTATACCGGCGATCTCTCCAGGTTTGATAACGAAGGAAGAGCGGAACGTTTAAAAATCAACAACGTGATGGACACGCTCGGAATTTCGCCCGGCAAGAAAGTTGCGGACATCGGAGCGGGCTCGGGATTTTTCACCGTGCTGGCAGCTCGGAGAGTAGGCGACAAAGGCACGGTGTACGCCGAGGACATCAATCCCGATGCGGTCCGGTATATCGATGCGCGCCTGAAAAAAGAAGACCTGCACAACGTCAAAACGATTTTGGGCAAGGCGGACAATCCGCTTCTGCCCGCTTCGGTTGACGCTGTATTGCTTCTCAAGACCTATCACGAGATTGCGCAGCCTGTCGTCCTGTTCCGCAACCTGCGCCACTCACTCTCAAAAGATGCCAAGGTCGGAATCATCGACCGCAACGGCAATGGCACGGATCACGGAGTCGGCCGCGATGTGGTGATCCGCGAGATGGAGGAAGCCGGCTATAAGGTGATCCAGCAGGAAGACTATAAAAAGGACGGAATGGACTACTTCCTGGTGTTCGCGGCGGAGTAAGTGCTGGCGGATTGGCCAAACCGTTGCGCCATTTCAAAATTAGGATGCCCCACCCTTCGCGCTTTTCGAAGGGTGGGTGATACTAACCTCCAAATCGTGAAATGGCACGAACCTTTACCTCAGCTTTGGTTTCGCAGTCGATAAACACCGGTCCAGCTTTTCCGAAGGCATAAAATCGATAACTCCAACGCCACTGTTCAGGTTGAAGAACCAGTCCGCGCCGTACAGGATTGCGGTGAATGTAGCGCAACTTCTCCGCCTTCTTCTTTTCACTCAAGATCAGGAAATCATAAAAGCGCTTCTGCCATACGTGGTCAGACCGAGTGCGCTCCACAGATGTTCTTGTCGAGCGGAGACCTGCGAGCGCCATTCGCGTAAGATTCGTCGGGCAACTCGCTGCTTCAACACCTGCATGACGGTCGAGATTGTGCCACGCTCCGGCTCGCTGATGATTAGATGAATGTGCTCGGGCATGACTACATACCCGACGACAATGAACTGATAGCGCCGCCGCACCTGCCCAAGGATCGCAAGGAATAGATCTCGCCGTCGTGCTTTGCCTAAAACCGCCGTACGGTGGTAGCAGCTAGTCGTGATGAAGTGCAGATGTCCGGTATTGTTCTTTCGCAGAAGTCGGAGAGGCATCTGGCAAAAGCTAACCAAGTCCTGAAAACTTGTCTGTGACGACTGAGCATACGCCTTGTCGCCCACCCTTCGAAAACCGCGAAGGGTGGGGCAGCCTTACTTGTGGTACTTTTCAAGGTCGAAAAGGAAAGGTGGGCCAACCCGCCAATTATGAGGTTTCTGGTAACTAGCATGAATTTCGTTCTCTTCAGTATCCAAGTGTCGAGCCGCATTTCCCAAACTTGAGCCATGATTGCTAGGGGCTGTTATGCCCGTTGCTACTGTTTCCGAATGGGTGACAACCGAGAAGGGAAGCCCAAAGATCATTTTTGCGGTGTCTAATATCAATTATCAATATGCGCAACTCGAACCGCTGGATTCTGAAGGCCTCTGTATTTCTGTTTTCGTATTCCTTAGCTTCTTCGCAGAGCACGTGGGGGCAGGCTCCAGTGGAGTCAGCCACGGCCCCCGAGCTGTATTTTTCCACTCTTCCTTCAAAGCAGTTCTTCTCGTTGGGTGAACCCGTAGGAATCGGGCTCCAGCTTTACAGTAGGTCGCAACAACCGATTTTGGT
>DAIPJJ010000141.1:0-11405 GCA_036770325.1 Terriglobales bacterium | reverse complement strand
GGCTGGAAGAGTGCCAACTCGCAGCCACGCTGAATTACAACCAAATCTGATCCCCCCGGTGCCCGTCTTCCGCGAATGCAATCCTTTGTTCCGCAGTTCGCGCAAACCTGGTGGTCTCTTACCTTCACCTCAAGCGGAGAAACCAGCGACGCCGCAAAGTTGAACTGTCCAAGCGGGCAGACGAATTTGCAAAATGATGCGTGCTTAAAAAACCCATCAACAACGAGCACCGCGCCAAAGTAACCAACGATCAGCCATGCCGTCCACCAAGGTGAAGACCACAAGTGAAATAGTTCGTAGATAAACAGAATGCCGATGAATAACGCTATCGAAAGCCATTTATTGCGCAGTGATCGAGGCCAGTTGAATCGCGGCCGGATGAACCGCCGCGCAGCATTCCGCACCAGCATGAATGGACAAGCCAGGCAAAAGAAGTTTCCCGCGGCCAGAATGACTATCGCAAGCAGTCCTCGGAAATGGAGCCACGTCAGAGTGGTTGCCAGATTCTTTGGGGCCAGCGTTGGCCCAAACAGACCATGAAAAATCATGACCAGGCTGACCAGGAACAACGGGATCTGAAGCAGTGTCCGCGAGTGCCGCCAGCGAAGCAGCGCGCCGATTCCTGAGACACGGAGCAGGTCGAACTCTTCGACTTCCTCGAGCTCAAGCACGGGACTATATGAATCTGCGGACACTATTTAGCTTGCACTCCTTTCACATCGATTTGCCGCTCGAGTTTTTTACCGTCAGCGAGGTTCCCGTGAACTAAAACCACCCAGTCTCCGGGCATATTGAGATTGACTGTACCTTCATAGTTGCCGGAACTGGTCTCCCTTGCATCCGCGAACACCGGAGCCATACCGGGGTGCGACATGTCAGCCTCAAGCGTCATCTTCGCGTCATGAACCGGACGTGATGACGAGTCCGCTAAACTCAAGTGCACAGCGACCGGGCCAACTCTGGGCGGTTCGGGCGAAATCTTGGAAGTAAGCACGACAGACGGTAAAGCATCACCACGACGGTCACATCCGCTGAACGCGAAAAAACCAAGCGCCGTCAGCAAAAGCCCGGCAAAATAAAACGAGAATCGGCGTGCTCCCGCCGACTCTCGTATTCGCAACAAATACACGTTCCCGGGCCCCGAACTTCGCGTCTCTGCTTATGCTGCAACTGCAGCGCTTTCAACCTCTCTCGGATACCAGGCGCAATTGCAGTTCGCATGCTGGGTTTCTCCCTCAGGCGGGAACATGTGGTAGTACATGCCCATCACCATGGGGATAAATACGATCGTGTTGTAGAACAAGTGAAGTTCAACTCTCGGCAATCCGGCGGCCTGCAAGAAGCTCACTGGCACGGGCGAGTGGAACCAATAATGATGCGTCAAAGCTTGATATTGCAGCACCGCGTGCTCGATGTGGTGCCAGAACTGGATATAGAGAGAAACCGTCCACCACGTCAGCGACGTCCCCGTAAAACCCTTTCGTAGCAGCCAAATACCAATCAGCATAATGAGCGCATAGCCGTAGTGGAGCGCCTCAGTCTGAACCAGCCAGGGATAAAACAATCCCAGCATGCCCAATGCTTTCGGCCGGGGCCAGTGCAGCACATAAATCTGATAGGCCTGAAAAAGATGTTCGCCCCAGTGGCCGATCACAATAACCATAAAACCCAAAAGGGCGGGCTTGTGCCACTTCGAGTTCAGTTTTTCATAGAAACTCTGCTTCGCCGTGAGTTCATCTATTGCACAAAGATTCGGAGTTGCAACCGCCACGAATGCCTCCTCTAACAACGAAGATTTCCATACACTCACACGCGAGTTGAAGGGGGTCAATAGTAGCTTTGTACTAGTCAGCCGAGATTCGCAGGGCTGCGGCCCCTTTTGCCGCCAGATTACTTCGTGGGTTCCCAACCGATAATGAGCCTTGAGCGAAGCCAGAGCTTCGGGTCAAATTTAGACTGGATATATGTCGAAGCGGCCTTATCTCCGTGCGCTGATCGGTTGGTTGCTGATCACGCTCCTTCCATCGGTGCTTCTCGCTGTCGATCCGCCGAACCCGCCCGCCGGCGTTGTCTACGGAACCGGCTCGGTCTATCTGGATGGCTCGCAACTTGCGAATTCCATGCCCATGATGCAGGGCGACGTCGTTGAAACCAAAGATGTGAGCGAGGCCCACATCGATATGGAGGGTTCGACTGCAGTGGTCGAGCCAAACGGAATCGTCAGGTCCCGAGATGGCGGGTTTGCCCTCGATCGAGGGACGATTGGGATGGCAACCGGCAAATCCCTGAAAGTATTTGCGCGCGATTTTGAGATTACACCGACAACTTCTGACTGGACCCAATACCAGGTGGAGCGCTCGGCCGGCCTGATCCATATTGTCGCGATAAAGAACGATGTAGAAATCAAGTGCGGCGCCCAGAAGTCCACCGTGATCAAGGAAGGCCACGAGATTACCCGGGCGGACGCTCAGAATTGTGGGCTGGCAGACAAGGGCGAGGCTGGGGCTCCGAGCGCGGCGTCTGGGCCGATATTGACCTCACCATGGGCCGAAGGCGCTGGTTTGGCCGCAGCCGGCGGCGTTCTCGGCTGGATCCTTTCCCACCGCCATCCTCCGGTTAGCCCGGACAGCCCGACCGGCCCATAGGGTTTCGACAGCTTAAAAACTGACGAACTAGCCTCAGGTTACTCCAGTAACTTTCAACTTCTGGTCGCAGAAACCATAATCTTTCTTCATGCAGGAGCGCCGCGGCAATCTCAGAAGGAAGATGGTTCTGCCAGTAAAGGTCTCCATCGCCGACGGCGCCGGTCTTGCCTACACAATGGATATCACCTCTCACGGCGCTCGTCTGGGTGGCGTGCAGATCACTTTCGAAGCTGGCCAGACAGTGAGTTTGACCCGCAACGGGCGAAAAGCGAATTTTCGCGTTGTTTGGATCCGTCAAATCAGCCCGAAAGAAATACATGCCGGAATCGAAGCCATGCAGCCGGTGGACAGCTTTTGGGGAGTTGACCTCAGCGACCGGGAGCAGGCGGCCAAAAAGGACATCGAAGCCATGATGAGCCTGATGGGCACTCCCAAGAAATCCTGAGCGAGAAGCCGTTAACTGGCCGGACCTGTTTTTGAGCATCTATCCATCTCTTTAAGCACTGCCTGCGAACCTGCCGTGCAATCTGAACTGGCCTACCCAGAATCGCTACTTGTCATCGAATTCTCGTGAGGAAACATAAGCGATCGTTTTTCCATAAGCACTCGTTGAGCATTGTTTCAAGTCTCATCCTCCTGATCTGGATTCTGTTATACCTGCACGCCGATCCCACAAAACACTGGGGCGGCTTTTTTGGCAACGCAATCGCCGATTGGACTGGCATGGTGGTGACCGTGCTCGCCACAAAATTCATGTACGAGAAGGGATCGGCTGAGAGCCGTCGGCCACCCGATCGGTTTCTCGGGCCATTTCTGGACAAACTTCGTGATCATTCTTTGACTATTTTCCTGATTCTGACCGGAGTTTGCTGGATCTCGCTCTACGCGAGCATGGATCCGAATTCGAGGTGGGGACAGGTGGTCGGAAACATCGTCTCGGAGTGGACGCAGATTTTAGGTCTGCTGATATTGACCAAGAAACTGATCGAGACCCACTCGAAAGAAAGCCGCAGGTGACTACCAGATCACCCTGAGTCCCTGATATCTGCGAAATGTCTCGTCAGGCGTTACGACGGGAAGTCCTTCGTTCAGTGCTTGCGAGATAATCTGGCGATCAAAGGGATCGGGATCATGCGTGGGAAGAGCGAACAACTGAAACGCGTGATCCGCGGTATATGGAAGCACTCGGATGCTGAGGTCCTGGATAGCTTGACGGACATCGCCGGCATGAAGCTTGAGCTTGCCCAAGCCCGATTTGATTGCGATTTCGACCAGCGAAACCGAGCTGAGTTCGAGAACATTTTCAGAATTTGCAAGGGTGGCGGTGGCCCGCTTGCCCAGGCGTTCCGGAGATCCGAGGACGTAGATCAGCGCCGCCGTGTCGAGAAGCACGCGCATTAGTTGCGCCCAGACAGGAAATCCTCGAGTTCCTCGTTGTCCATCGGCTTCCACCAGTCCGTATCGAGAATTTCGATCTTTCCTTTCAAAGCCCCGAAGACTCGCTTTTTCGAACTAGCAGTCGTCGTACGAACAAGATCTGCAACCGGAACCCCGCGGCGGCAAATGGTAACCGTCTCGCCGTTTTCAACTGCCTTGATCAATTCAGGAAGCTTGTTTTTGGCTTCTGCCACACTGAACTGCATAACAACAATCATTATGGCTATCTGAGATGGCTATGTCAAGCGGCCGCGAACACGGGGTAAAGGTTGTGCGTTAAGTGACTAACGACTCGACCACGGAATACACATCTGCAAGGGCAGCATCTAGCGCGGCAGGGTCTTTTCCCCCGGCCTCGGCAAGATCAGGTCGGCCGCCGCCTTTGCCGCCAACCTTTTGCGCGACCAAGCCAACGAGCTTACCAGCCTGAATCCGTTCGGTAAGATCTTTGGTCACGCCAGCAATAAGCGTAACGCTGCCGTTGTTTGCCGATCCAATAACGACAACGCCGGATCCGATTTTGTCGCGAAGCTGATCGACGAGGGTTCGCATCTGCGGACGTTCAAGATTGTCAACGCGATGGGCCAGCACTTTGACTCCGCGGACATCTTTTACTTTCTCACTGATATTGGCAGTCGATGACGATGCCTGCTTCATGCGCGCCTGGTCGAGTTCGCGCATAAGCCGCTTGATCTCGGCGTCTTTCTTGTCGAGTTCGGCCTTCAGGGCTTCCGCAGGTGAATGCTCGCGGGTGCCCCATCCTTCCCCTTCAGGAAAGGGTGGGGAAGTTGATCTCCCTTTCATAGCAGCCGGAACCACAAATCTGGAGACCACTTCCTCCAGTTCGTGATCTTTCCTGAAGTGCTGCAGAGAGCCTTCTCCGGTGATGGCTTCGACGCGCCGCACTCCCGAAGACACACTTCCCTCTTTCAGAATCTTGATGAGGCCGATTTCGCCGGTTGCTCCGGTGTGCGTGCCTCCGCAGAGCTCGGTTGAAAAATCGCCGATCTTGATTACGCGCACCCGGTCACCGTACTTTTCGCCGAACAGAGCCATCGCGTGATACTCGTTAACGGCGACATCGATGGGAACGTTCTCTATGACTTCAACTTTTTGGTTGCGCAGGACTTCCTTATTGATGATGTCTTCGATGTCCTGCAATTCTTCGTCTTCGACCGCCGTGAAGTGCGAAAAATCAAAGCGCAAGTGATTCGGCGCGACCAGCGACCCAGCTTGCTTCACGTGCTTTCCGAGAACTTCTCGTAGTCCGGCGTGCAACAGGTGTGTAGCGGTGTGATTGCGCATGGTAGCGGCGCGGATGGAGGTGTCGACGACTGCGTCGACTTTGTCCCCAACACGAATCGCTTGCTTGGCGATGACCTGGTGTGAGCGAACGCCTTGAACAGGGTAATAGCAGCCCTTGACCTCGGCGATCACGGCGTTCCGTTCGTCGCTGTAAAAAGTGCCACGGTCGCCGACCTGACCGCCCGCTTCGGCATAAAACGGCGTGTGGTCAAGAATGACCTCGCCTTCTTCCCCGGGCTTCAGTTCCTGTACGCCCTGACCGTTCTTAATGATCGCCAGCACTTCACAATCTTCGGACCGCGTTTGCAAGTAACCTTCGAATACCGATTTTGGTAGCTGCTGATAGGCAGGATTCGCGGTTTGCTTGGCTGCACCTTTCCAGGAGGCGCGCGAGAGTGCTTTCTGATCCGCCATGGCCTGCTGAAAGCCTTGTTTGTCTAGATCTGCGCCTTGGTCTCGCAGTATGTCCTCTATAAAATCCAGAGGAAGCCCGAACGTATCGTAAAGCTTGAAAGCAATTGTTCCGGGCAGCACTAGGGGCTGTGTTGACACCACAATACCCGGCAACTTCCGCAGAGGTTCAGCCTGTTTGATATTTAATTCACTCAGCTCCTTTTCCAGCATATGCAGACCGGCGTCGATGGTGTGTAGGAAGCGGGTTTCCTCAGCCAAAACGGCCTTACTCACGCGGTCGGCAGTTTCGTTGAGTTCGGGGTATGCGTCTTGCATCAGATCGCGCACCGCAAAAACCATCTCGTTGAGGAACGGCTTGGTCTGCCCCAGGAGCCGTCCATGGGTAATGCCACGCCGCATGATCTTGCGCAAAACATATCCTCGGCCTTCATTCGAAGGGAGAACACCATCGGAGATTAGAAATGTTGCCGCACGAGAGTGATCCGCAATGATCCGCAACGAAGCTTCAGGATTGTCGGAAGCGACATCGTCATCTGAGGGGTTGTACTTCGTCAGGTTCGCGGCGGCTTTGATTAAAGGCTTGAACAGATCGGTGTCATAATTCGAGATCTTGGTCCAGTCTTGAAGATTTAGCATTACTGCCGCAAGTCTTTCTAAACCTGCTCCGGTGTCAATCGAAGGCTTCGGCAAGGGGTTCAGCCGGCCCGAGGAATCGCGGTCGAACTGCATGAAGACCAGATTCCAGATTTCGACGTAGCGCCCGCAGTCGCAGCCAAATGCGCAATCGCTATGTCCCTGGCCGGAAGCAATCGGGCCCATGTCGTAATGAATCTCGCTGCAGGGGCCACAGGGGCCGGTGTCACCCATTTGCCAGAAATTGTCTTTTAGCCCTGACTCAAAAATTCTTTCCTTCGCAACACCTTGGCCGAGCCAAAGGTCGTGGGCTTCGGCATCGCGCGGGACGCCGCCTTCGCCATTGAAGATCGTCACGTACAGCTTGTCCTTCGGAATGCCAAACCACTCCGGCGACGTGATCAGTTCCCACGCATAGGCGATAGCATCTTTCTTGAAATAATCTCCGAACGAAAAATTTCCCAGCATCTCGAAAAACGTGTGATGGCGATTGGTAAAGCCGACATTTTCCAGATCGTTATGCTTACCACCCGCGCGAACACATTTTTGAGAGGAAGTCGCGCGGTTGTAGTCTCGCTTTTCGAGACCAAGAAACACGTCCTTGAACTGATTCATGCCGGCGTTGGTGAACAGCAACGTCGGATCGTTATGCGGCACCAGCGAAGATGAATGCACCTCGCGATGCCCCTTCTGAACAAAGAAGTCGAGAAACTTCCGCCGAATTTCAGAACCAGTCAGCATGTAGAACTTCAATTCTAAACGACACGAATAAATTGTCGGGCGACAGTCTTCAATGATTCAATGTTCCGATGATTCAATGATTCAATTCCGGAGGACCCATGGCCTGCAACCCTGAAATTTTGCGACAAGTTCCCCTGTTCGCCTTGCTCGATGACGAAGAAACCGCCGTCCTCGCGAGCCAAGTCGAAATTAAGACATTTGCTCCCCGCCAGCGTATCTACAAAATGGGCGAACCGGGAGACAGGGCCTACGTTCTTGTCTCCGGCTCAGTCCGGGTAACCACGGTCGATGAGGACCATCAGGAAGTCGTCGTCGACCAGCCGGCGCACGGTGAATTTTTCGGCTTCGCTTCCATGCTGGAGCAGACACCGCATCAGACGACGGCGATCGCACAGGATGAGACGGTCTGTTTGGAAGTTGATCGCCACGACATATCTGTTCTCTTGCAGCGCAAGCCGATGGCGGGAATGGACATGCTCACTGTACTGGGAAAGCAGTTCCATGCTTCGCAACGGCTGGTTCGCGTGCGCGCTAATCGCAATCCAAATCAGATTATCGAAGAAGAGGAAACCTTTGGTGAGCGTATTGCCGATTCGGTCGCAAGCTTCGGCGGCTCATGGACCTTCATCATTACGTTCATTTGCGTTCTGGTCGCGTACTCGTCAACAAACGTTTTGCTTCGGCACCGCGCCTGGGATCCCTACCCATTCATCCTTCTCAATCTGTTCCTCTCGATGCTCGCAGCCATCCAGGCACCGATCATCATGATGAGCCAGAACCGCCAGGACAAGAAAGATCGCCTGCGCAGCGAATTGGATTTCGAAGTGAACCGGCGCGCAGAGGTGGAAATTCAGGGACTGGCGAGAAAGATGAACTGGCTGGGTGACAAGATCGAAGACGTGGAAGACCTCTTACGAAAGCAAACCTCTGTGTAGCGGGTCACTCTTCGGTTTCGCTTTCGAGGGCAGTCAGCGTCTCGTCATCAACTTCCCACTTTTTCAGGATTGCAAAAATGGTTTTTGTGCCGAACCCCGCGCGTACTAGTTGACGGAAAACCCGCGCCGCTTCCTTCTGGTTACCAGGTTTTTGCAGCCGCTTTCGACGCAAATATTCTCGCGCTTGTTTCTCTTCGTTGACCTCGCCGAATGTTGAATCGATCGTCTTCTCGATGACTTCCGAGTGCACGCCCTTAGTCTTCAACTCAGTGATCACTCGCCTGCGCCCAAACTTTTCGTTGTCTCGCCGGAGGGACGAATACGCCGCAGCGTATTTCGCGTCATTCAAATATCCCTGATCTTTTAATCGCCTTATTACGAGTTCAACCAGAGTTTGTCCAATATCCGTATCGATTTCTACACGTTGCCGCAACAAGCGTTTCAACTCTGCGATCGAACGCATACGTCGTGCGAGAGCGCCAACTGCGTACTCATAGAGTTCGTCTTCGGTTTCCAGCTTACGTCGCGTAAATCCCATGTTCACATAGAAGTAGCAGCACTTCCGTGCGGATATTAACAGAATGTTTACCAAACTTTTTGATGACAATTGGAACTTCAGATCGTCTATATGCGTAACAGAAACAGGAGCCAGTCATGCTTACCGTAAGAAGTGAACGCGCCGGCGATGTGGTGGTAATCAAGTGCGCCGGAAGAATTGTGCGCGGTCAGGAAGCCGCGTTGCGCAACGCAGTGCTGCAGGAGAAGCTCGCGCGCATGATTGTGCTCGATCTCACGGAAATTGAGACGCTCGATGCAGGCGGACTCAATCTACTCGTGTACCTGCATCGCTGGACGGAAAACAACCGGGCACATCTCAAGCTGGTGAATCCGCGGCCGTTCGTTCACGAGATGCTGACGCGCACGCACCTGAGCTGCGTGTTCGATATCTCGACGTTCCACGACGCGCTGGAAGTGTTGTGTAGCTGCGAACAGCGTCCCGCGGTTGCGGCAGCCTACTAACGTCCCGGCAGGGATTTAGGAAGTCCCTTCCTTTTTGGCAAGTGCGGCTGATGCTGAAACTGCACGCTCCCGCGTCCACGATCTGAGGACTAGAATTTCCTCGGCACGAGTGGTGGAAAGCGGAACCGTCGACTTCATGCTGTTCAGCAAGTCGGCAGTAGTTAGCTCCTGTTTACGGGAATAGGCTGCATAGAGGGCCGTCTGAATGGCGGCCTCTATTTCTGCACCAGAAAACCCATCCGCAGCAGTGCTGACACGATCCAGGTCAAACTTTTCAGGATCGCGCTTTCGTTTCTTCAATTGAATCCCGAGGATCTGCTTGCGTTCGGTAGCATTCGGCAAGTCGACAAAGAAGAGTTCGTCAAATCTTCCTTTGCGGATCAATTCCGGCGGCAGTACGCTCACATCGTTGCAGGTTGCGGCCACAAATACCGCCTCTTTGCGCTCCTGCATCCATCCCAGGAATGCGGCCATTAACCGCGATGAGACGCCTGCATCGGCCGACGCGGAACCGGGGCCGCTACCCGCAAATACTTTCTCGATCTCATCGATCCAGAGAACGCACGGCGCAAGCCCTTCGGCGACGCGGAACACTTTCTGAATTCGTTTTTCAGTCTCACCAATGTACTTGTCGTAAATTGCAGCCGTATCGAGCTTCACCAGCGGAAGCTTCCATTCGCCGGCAATCGCTCGCGCACACAAACTTTTCCCGCAACCTTGAACTCCGAGAATTACTACTCCGCGCGGCGGCTGCAACCCGAAGTCCCGTGCCGGCGGTTCCCAACTGCCGTTCCTCTGAGCAAGCCATGATTTCAGGTTTTCGAAACCGCCAAGGCTCTGCAAATCGTCCGATACGTCGATGAAATCGAGCATTCCGGAGTGGCGCAGCAAGTCCTTTTTCGCTTCAAGTACGTCCGTGGCAGTTTCGGGCATGACTCCATAGCGAGTCACGATGGCCTGTGAAACTGCGCGCTCCGCTTCCTGTTCCGTAAGTCCTCGCAGGTTCGCTGCCATCGCGTCCAAATCGTGAGCACCCGCGGTGCGACGCAACGTGTGAGTCTTTCCAACTCTGACGATTGACTCGTCTATGATCTGGCGCAACCGTTGCTGATCTGGCAGTGACAAGTCCAGAAACTCCACCAGGCTGGCAAGCTCAGGTGGAACGCTGATCGCCGGCCCGGTAATAACCACTGTTCGTCGATTGACGGAAAACTTTTGGCCGACGTCTCGCAGCCGCCGCACTACTACTGGATCTTCCAGATGCCTGTGAAAGTCTTTCAGGATGAACACCGCTTCGAGAGATATGGCTTCCAGGTTTGAAAGCGCCTGTGCTGGCTCGCGACTGTTGTAGAGCGCCTGCGTATTGATATCGTTTTGATCGTGGCCGGTAATGCTTTGTGCGATAGGCCTTCCATCAAAGTGATAGATAGCCTCCGACGAGTCGTTGGTTCCACACCGAATCAAGCCCCCTGCAATGCTCCATTCAAACACTGCAAGGTTCAACGAAAAGCAGGCTGCGCGCACAAGTCGCACTGCACGAACTTCTTCAACGGTCTCCATCACCACGATTGGCGTGGAGGACTCGATCAAGACCTTCAGCCGTTCTAGCTCGCTCGCCATAACTTTGTTTCACGAAAAAGGCGGGAGCTCGATGCTCCCGCCTCTTGCTGCCGACGCAGAACTTATTTTCCGCCGAAGCCTGCGGCCTGCATCGCATTCTTCGACATGTCGCTGGTTGACGAAATGCCTTGCATGCGGAGTTTGAAGTCGTCTGCGTTCGAAGCGTTTTCGAGCGCAGTTTCGTAAGCGACCAGACCTGCCTGAAACAAGTCCCACAAAGATTGATCGAAAGTCTGCATGCCATATTGCGACGTGCCGGCGGAAATGGCATCACGCACAGAGCGCGTTTTTTCCGGCACAAGGATACATTCACGAATGTAAGCAGTATTGATCATGACTTCGACGGCAGGAACGCGGCCCTCGGCATCGCTTCGCCGAACCAGGCGCTGGCTGATGACGGCGCGCAACACGGCCGCGAGTTGCAAACGAATCTGCTTCTGCTCAGGCGGAGGAAAGACGGAAATAATTCGGTTAATGGTTTCGACTGCGTCCAAAGTATGCAGGGTCGAAAACACCATGTGGCCAGTTTCGGCGGCGTGGAGTGCCGTACCGATCGTTTCCATGTCTCGCATTTCGCCGACGAGAATGACATCCGGATCCTGACGAAGAGAGGCGCGCAACGCGGCGGAAAAACTCGGAGTATCGACTTCCACTT
>DAIPJJ010000140.1:0-11450 GCA_036770325.1 Terriglobales bacterium | reverse complement strand
TTGATCGGACGCGCGATCCAGTCGATTCACGAAGAGACGTCCGTGAGCAAATTGTTCTTATAGGAATTCGAATATGCCTACAGCAACACCAGAACAGAATTTACTTGAGGCCCAGCCGCGTGAATCTGGAACGAAAAACGACGCGCGCCGCGTACGTCGCGACGGGAAGATTCCTGCCGTGGTTTATGGCGCGGGCAAGAATGCGCAGCCGGTCAGCGTCGATCCACGCCAGGTTTCGCGCATTCTGCATTCGGAAACCGGCCACAACACAGTTTTCGATCTTGCTCTCGAGGGCGAGCGCAGCAAGGCAATGATCGTCGACTGGCAATACGAGCCGATCAAAGGCTCGTTACTGCACATCGATCTTAAGCGCATTGCCATGGACCAGAAGCTCCGGGTGAATGTGCCCATCGAGCTTGTCGGCGAACCTGCGGGTGTAAAGCAGCAGGGTGGAATTCTCGAGCAGATTACGCGCGAAGTCGAAATCGAATGCCTGCCAGCCGACATCCCGAACGAAATTCAACTGAATGTCGCGGAGCTGGTCTTTGGAATGGTGCTGCGTATCGCTGACCTGCCGAAGAACGAGAAGGTGAAGTACATCAGCGATCCTGATCAACCGGTCGCGCACATCATCAGCATCAAGGAAGAAGAAGCTCCGGCTGAAGCGGCCGTGGGTGAAGCTGCGGCAGCACCGGCCGAGCCTGAAGTCATTAAGAAGGGTAAACAAGAGACGGCCGAGGAAGGTGAAGCTGTTCCGGAGAAGGCTGAGAAGAAAGAAAAGAAATAACCACGTCGTTAGTCGTTGGTCCTTAGTCGTTGGCCAAAAAATACGAAGTTGGCACACCAGATATTGCCAACGACCAACGACCGGCGACGGACGACGAAATTGAAGCTGATCGTGGGACTTGGCAATCCGGGACCGGAGTACGAGCTCACGCCGCACAACCTGGGCTTTCTCGCGATTGATTGGATTGCGGACGACTACGGTGTTGAAGTCAGAAACCGCCAGTGCCGGGCGCTCACCGCGAAAGCGATGATCGGACAGGAGCAGGTGGTTCTTGCCAAACCCGAGACGTTCATGAACCTGAGCGGCTTGGCCGTTGGCGAGCTGGTCAGGAAGCTGGAGATCAGTCCGGAAGCGGACTTGATCGTGATCCAGGACGAGCTGGATTTTCCGTTTGGTACGTTGCGTATCCAAAGAGCGCGAAGTTCGGCTGGTCATAACGGAATTGAATCGATCATCGATTCACTGGGAACGAATGATTTCCTGCGCATCAGGATCGGAGCAGCTCCGGAGCACAAGCCGCGCGACGGCAAGGATTATCTGCTTTCACCGATGCGCAAGCCGCAACTTAACGCGCTCGAAGCAGTGCTCGATGGTGTAGCGGAAGCGGTAAAGATAATTGTCACGGAAGGGCCGGCGGCGGCGATGCAGAGATTTAATCGCAAGCCGGAGGAAAGCAGTTCCTAGTTCCTAGTTGCCAGCAGCCAGTGAACACAAAGACTGGCAACTGACAACTGGCCACTAGCAACTGGTTTTGGAGAATGCAATGAATCGTACTTACGAATTGATGTTTATCGTCCGGCCTGACATGACGGAAGAAGATCAGGACAAGCTGATTTCGAACCTGGAGTCGGCGGTCACGTCGTCAGGCGGACAAGTGAAGAACGTTGAGAAGATGGGCAAGCGCCGCCTGGCGTACACGGTGCGCAAGTTCAATGACGGCATGTTCATTCTGCTCACGTTTCAGGGCAGCGGCGGACTTGTGCATGAACTTGAACGGCGGCTGCGCGTGAATGAACCTGTTATCAAGTTCCTCAGCGTGCGCATTGATGAAGAGCAAAAGCGCCTGGATAAGATCAAGGCAATTCGAGACTCGAAACGCAAAGCTGCGCCGGTAACGGCTGCACCTGAGACCGCAGGCGAAGCGCCGGCGGTGACGGCATAACCGCCAACGAACTCGACGAGCGCAGGTTTTCCCGCAAATGCGGCTCTTAGCCGGGCGGGGCTTGCCAGCGACTACCGACGAATGACCAATGACGATTATTAAGGAGCATCATGGCTGAAGAAACAAGACCAACATCAACTGCGGCACCCGATGGGCAAGGCGGCGGCGAACGCCGTCCACCACGTTCAGGCCCGGGAGGCGGACGCGAAGGCGGACCGGGCGGTCCCGGCGGCCGGAAATATTTCCGCCGCAAGAAAGTCTGCAAATTCTGCGTCGAGAAGATTGACTCGATCAATTACAAAGACGTGCGTCTGCTGGCGCAGTTCGTCGCCGAAAGCGGCAAAATTGTGCCTCGACGTTTGTCGGGCGTGTGCACGCCGCATCAGCGTCGCCTGAGTTCCGCGATCAAGCTGGCGCGCAACATCGCCCTGCTGCCATTTGCAGGCCGCGCGGCCTAACTTCTTGCTCGCGGATCAACGCAGATCCACGCGGATTTTTGAAGGGTTGATCCGTGTTAATCCGCGTAAATCCGTGGCAAATTGAATTTACTGGAGCCATCATGGAAGTCATTCTCAAAGAAGATGTCGCGAAGCTCGGCTCGCGTGGAGATGTCGTAAAAGTTGCCGAGGGGTACGGCCGCAATTTCCTGCTGCCTCGCCGGCTGGCTATTGAAGCCACCATCGGCAACAAGAAAGTCATCGAGCAGATGCGCGCCGCTGCCGTGCGCCGCTCGGCCAAAGAGAAGGCGCAGGCGGAGGAGTTGGCCAAACAGTTCGAAGGCGTCTCGATCTCCTTCCAGCGCCGCTCGGGCGAACACGATCAGTTGTTCGGTTCAGTCACCTCGGGCGATCTTGCCGAGGCACTCGAAAAGAAGGGATTCAACATCGACCGCCGAAAGATCAACTTGCACGAGCCGCTGAAGACCCTGGGCGAATTCACCGTCCCCATAAAGCTGCACAAGGATGTGACTGCGCACCTGAAAGTCGTGATCGAGAAAGAAGCGGTGGAGTAGTTTCGTGGCTCGTGATAGGTGGCTAGTAGTCAGTCCGTGCTACTACTACTCACGAATCACGAGCCACTAGTCACTAATCACTGACAGCTATCACTGCTAACTAGCCACTAGCCACGGCTTTTAGACACAAACCTGTTTCCCGCCACGATGTATCTTAGCGGCATATCTGCCGCTTTCGTGATCCCAATCCTTTTCGTGATCAATACCTGGGGCGGCGGAGTGCCATCGTCTGCAATGTAAAGGTCCGATTTCCCGGCTGTTAAATTTTTGCCGTTGTCACGCTCGCGTGTGATGCCGAATGCCGCCGCCATTCTTCCCGGGCCACTGGTGAGTCTCCGCAGGTCGGATCCTTGTTCGATTCCACGCAGCTCGTGCATTCTTTCCAATCCTTGTAGAGGTTCGAGCGCGCGGAACAGAATTCCGCCCGGAGTGCCGTCGGGAAGGCAGGAAACATTAAGGCAGTAATGATTTCCGTAGATGAAGTACACGTACGCGTATCCAGGCGGCCCGAATAGGACCGCATTACGATTCGTCTTTCCAATTGAGGCGTGCGCCGCGGGATCGTCGGCGCCAAGGTAGGCCTCGACTTCCACGATTCGCCCGGTCAACAGTTCGCGGCCTTCACGTCGCACGAGAATCTTGCCGAGCAAGTCAGGCCCGACCAGTCGCGGATCGCGGTCGTAAAAAGAGCGAGATAGAATTCGAGACGGTCGGCTCATTGCACGGTTGAGAATGAGAGGAAACTTCTATCCTCAAGCCATTTTGTCACGGGAACGTGCTAGTTCCCGCAGGGAACGCTATTCCACTAGCCGAGCACGTGAGTGCAACGTATTTTGCATGAAATAATGAAAACCGGAGCTCCCGAATTGGCCTGCGCAATCTGCGAGAAAAGAAAAGAGAAACGCTTTTGTCCTGCGGTCCACGGTCGCATTTGCCCGCAATGCTGCGGTGAACAGCGTGAGGTCTCGCTCGACTGTCCGAGTGAGTGCGTCTATCTGGAGCAGGCGCGCGAGCATGAGAAGCCGCGTGCGATCGAACAACTCGACCGCAACGCACTGTTCCCAGGCATCGAGATTCCGCAGCAGTTTCTTTACGACCAGGAGCATCTCATCCTCGGGCTGACTTTCGCGCTTGCAAACAGCGCCCACCATGATCGTGCAGTTCGCGATGCCGACCTGATTGCCGTCTTAAGCGCAATGGCTAAAAGCTACGAAACTCTTGCCAACTCCGGCCTGCACTTCGAGACGCCGCTCACGAACCTTGCGCATCAGGCGATTGCCGCCGAACTGCAGAAGATGATTAAGGAATATCGCGAGGCCGAGCAGAAGCACATGGGGTACAGCCGACTGCGCGACTCAGACGTGTTGCGTGCACTCATCTTTCTGCTGCGCATGGCCGTGAGCCGCACATCGGGACGCCCGCGTTCGCGCGCCTATGTGGACTTCCTATCGCAACAATTCCCCGAGCGACATTCCGCAGTGGCCGCTCCGCAGGAAGCCAGCCGCATCATCGTGCCGTAAAGACACCGCAAAGATCGCAAATCTTATCGCAAAGCCCGCAGAGAAAGTCTTCCTTCTCACCCTTAGCTTCCGGGACTGCCTTTGCGAACTTCGCGCATCCTTAGCGTCCTTTGCGGTTAAAAGCTTTTGTGGTCAGGAAAGAAACTTAAAACGCTAAGATCAGACTCAGGATCGACCAAAAACAAAAGGCCGCGATCTCTCGCGGCCTTTTTCAAAGAGCACTCCCGAACTACTTTTTCGGTGGCGTAGTTGTCGCCGGCTTGCTGGCGGGGGTTGTAGTCCGCGGCGCGGTATTTAACCCACCGGCAGGCTTGGTTCCCGAGGCGCTGGCTGGCTTGGGCGGCGCAGGCACACCGGACTGCACGTTGTAGGACTCGATGACCGGCTTGGTAATGTCGACGGACGGAGACGCCCAGACGACTTGTCCTTGTGGCCAGGGATTCGAGGTGTCGATGATCACTCCCAGGCCGTTGTCATTTGCATACTTCACAATGAGCGGCGCCATTTTTTGTAGAATGCGCTGCCCAATCTCGTTCTGCTGGTTCTGGAAATCCTCGCGCGCATCTTGCGCTTCACGGTCGAGAGATTTCTGCTTGGTCTCAATCTGACGCTGCAGATCGGCTTTGGCATCGTCGTTCAAGCTCGCGCTTTGCGTGTTGAGCTTCTTCTTCAGCGCTTCGAGCTCATCATTCTTGCTCTTCAGCTCGTCGCTTTTCGGCTGGAACTTTTTCTGCAATGCGTCCATGTCGCGCTGGCCTTCGTTGCTGGCGAAAATTGCGCCTTCGATGTTGATGGCCGCGAGTTTCGAGCCTCCGGGATTGGTGGCCACTGCAGGTGGATCGGCAGCAGCACCGGGCGCGGACGGCAGCGCCGCTGAGGAACTACCCGCCTGCGCGAGCGCCAGGCCCGAAGTGAGAACAAACGCGGCGGCTAATGAACATACAAACTTGGGTTTCATGGGATTTGCTTTGACTCCTTGAGTTACTGCAATAGGTTTTGAATTCGATCTTAGTGAGATTTCCTGGGACGTACCCGCACCATTCCTGCACGTCTCAACGCGAACATCAATAGGGCAGACCGGTCTTCGTTTTTCAGCTCGGATATTCGGCTCGCATCCAGATGCGGGCATCAATGCCGCGCACGACCGGCCACTCTGGTGTGGATGCCCCATTATAGAAATAGCCCCTTCATAGCGTCAAACTAGAACGTAGTCCCCACCGTAAACCGGAACGTCTTGCGCGGCTCACGCAGTTGATATCGGGTCGCGAAAGTGTTCTTAGCCTGCAAAAACGTGAATGTTCCGGCATCGGTCGGCGGGAACATGTCTCGCGTGACCGGCGTCGGGGATTGCGCGATTTCGTTCAGTCGGACCGGATTGTAAGCCCAATAAATACGGAACGGCGCATTCACAACCGGCAGAAAGACCTGCAACTCCAGGCCAGTTGAAGCGCGTGGCTGCCAACTCGAACTGCCCAGCGGCGTCAGGTTTTGTTTGAATTGAATTTTCTGCTGGCCGGTGCAGTTAAAGGTAATTGGGTCCTGGGATGGGCAGCCAAACAGCGTCTGGTTCAGAGCAGCAAATTCGGCATCGTTAATTCTTAACTGCGATTTGCGCAGAATTGGCTCAAATCCGAAATCGAAAAATGGCGCAATTGCCACCGGCCCCGCGATGGTGATGCGATATTCCGCGTTAGTGAGCAGTTCGAGGTCGCCGCCCGGAAACGTGATCTGCTCAAACGGAATTTGCACGGTGTAGGGTCCGCGCGCTGGATTATTCGGGTCCTTGGGGACAACTGAGCCGTCCGGATTTCGCAGCGGAATCGTTGTAGCGGTGGGCAGGTATGCGACCGGAGACACCGACCGAATATCGAAACCGCGAAGATCGTTTTCGCCGCCCATGTAGAAACGCTGGAATGGCGGTGCCACCAGGCCACCATAGCCGGTCATAAACGAGCCAATCGCGTGGAAGCCGATTGCATTTCGCCTCTTGTTTACCGGAATGAAGTGCTTCCATTCGGCAATGGGTCTGATACTGCGAACGGTCCCGCCAAGTCCGGAGAACTCTGCACCGAGAAAATAGTAAGTACCCGAGTGAGGATACAAGCCGGCATCAAGGCGGTTCGATGTGTAGTTCAACAGCAGCTTGCTGGTAATGATTCCGTTGAGCGCATTGGGCCCGCTGAGGCCGCTGAAATTCAGTGCGCCAAACAGTTGTTTCGAAGCCGTTGAGAGTGCCACCAGTGACGACACGTCAAACGAATATGTCGCCCCGATCGATTTGAACGAGTGATGCAACGGGTGCGAAACGCTCAATGTGAATCCCTGGCTCGACTGCGTGTAATCCTGCAAGCTTTGTAGTTGGGCTTGCGATAGTGCCAGTGTCTGTCCGGCGAACAGCGCGGTCTGCCGGGCTTCGTCAAATCGGAGCTTCTGGCCGTAAACCGAGAAACCGACCGTGATCGGCCGGTCAAGGAAATACGGCTCTGTGAATCCAAACATCAGATTACGTTCGAGGGTTCCGATATTCGCCTGCACCGTCAGTGTTTCGCCCAGACCGAGGAAGTTGTTCGTGCTGTAGCTCAGGCCAATGAAAGAGCCTGCCAGGCCGCTGACGCCGCCGGAAAGACCGATCTGGTTCTTGCCTTTCTCGTGGACCTTCAGGGTGAGATCAACCAGTCCGTTCTTTTCATCCAGATGGCGCTCGGTCACGTTCGGATCATCCGGCTTCAGTTGCTCGAAGAATGAAAGCTGATTCAGCCGCTGTAAGCTCAGCTTCCACATCTGCTCGTTGTAAACCTGCCCTTCTTCGAGCAGCAGTTCGCGGCGGATGACCTTGTCGCGCGTGGTCGTATTGCCTTCGAATTCAATTCTGCGGACGGAGAACTGCTTGCCTTCCTCGATATCGATGTCGAAGTAGACCAGCTTCTTCTCTTCATCGATGCGTGGCTGGGGCACCGAAGTGAAGTTGATGTATCCCTGCGTGCCATAGGCATTTTTCAGGTTCTCGAGGCCCTTGGCGATTTTTTCGCGGTTGAAAACATCGCCATCCTTGATCGCGAACACACTACGCAGGGCTTGCGTATTCGGGATCGCTTTGTTCCCGGTAAAAGTAATTCCGCCGAGCCGGTACTTGTCACCTTCCTCGATCGGGACCGTAATGTCCATCACCTTACCCGGGCCTGGACGAATGAGAGGAATGTGGAAGCTCTTGTGGCCAGTGTCACGGATTTTCGTCTGTACATCGCCGACGTTGCCTTTGAAGAATCCCCTGTTCTGCAAGGCCTCGCGCACCAGTTCCATGTCGTCTTGGAGTTTGGTGGCATCGTAAGTCTTTGCGAAAAGATTCTCGAGGAATATTGAATGCGGGATCCCGATCGGTTTCAGGAAGTGCATGCTGGCTCGTAGCTCGCGGCTCTTCACGTTCTTATTGCCGACAAATGTAATGCGGCCGACCTTGACCTTCGGCCCTTCACGGACGACAAACGTTATTCCAACAGCGGCCGGCGGGATGGGCCTGACTTCCGTCCGCACGGTGGCGAACTGATGACCGTGCTCGGCCTCCAAATTCTTAATGACGACCTCGGCCTTCTTGACTCGCGTGGGATCGTATTGCGATTCCGGAGAGAGAGTGACCTTGTCCTGCTTAAAACGATCGAGGATATCGCTTTTGGAAATCGCGTTGATCCCGAGATAATTGATCTCGCGAATGCGCGGCTTTTCCTTCACATAGATGTGCAGGATCCAGCCTTTGGGTGTGGCCTCGCGCTCAAATCGGATGTCCTCGAAGTACCCAGTGTTCCAAAGTGAATTGAAGTCGCGCTCGATGGCCGCCTGATCGTAAATATCGCCCTTGCGCGTGTAGATATGGGCAAGGATGGTCTCAGACGGTACGCTGCGGTTCCCGTGCGGAACGATATCCACAATGATGTCGGGCTGCTGCTGGGCGTAAAGCGGACCTGCCGCAAACAGCACCAGCAAGAGCAGCATTTGCGAAAGAACAAATTTCACGGAAACCTTAGAAATTGAAAGACATACGCAAACCAGCGAGGACCATTGCTGACGCCGACTGACGCTTCTCCCCAAAGACACAGGGCTGTCCTGATGAATGCGTGAAATCGGCACTTACCTCAAATCAATGGAGTTAATGGAAAACCGCAATTATACGGTAGAGCTGTTGGGAGCCCAAAATCAGTTGCCAGTTGCCAGTGTTCAGTTGTCAGTAAAATTGCCGAGCGGGTGCTGTGCCCGAACACTGGGAACTGGCACCTGGCAACTGACTACTGTTTCTGAAAAAGCTCCACCTCAACCAAGACGGAATAAAACGTAGCAGAGTTGCCCATATCGGATAGTTTTTCCGAGGTGAGCACGTTAATGTTCCGATTTCCGGGTGTAAGTTTTGCCCAGTTAAGTTTCGCAGCCACCACGCCCGGCGAAACTCGGCCATCCACGCGCGCCTTAAGTTCAATTTCTCCTCGCTGATTGAAGACTCGCACTGTATCGCCGTCACGGATGCCGCGCTGCTGAGCGTCAGGCCGGCTGATCTCAAGCAAGCCGAGTTCTTCAATCGGCTGCACAGTCGGAAGATTCGAGAAAGTCGAATTGAGGAAATTGTCCGCCTTGCGGGCCAGCAGCTCCAGCGGAAACTTCTTCGCGGCTTGCGTGTGCCGCGATTCGGCGGGTGGAACAAACTCCGCGACAGGATCGAGCCCCTGCTCTTTCAGCCGCTCGTTGTAAATCAAAGCCTTGCCCGTGGGAGTCCGGAAGTTCCCTTCCGCCCACGCGAGGAAAGGTTCCGGCGCCGGGGAACCTGCCGAACCCATACTGCTGTCATTCCGAACCGCTTCAGCGGTGAGGAATCTGCTTTTGTCTTTCTCAGTCGATGAAACTTGCGCCTGGAAGTTCAGCCGAACGTGCCCTTGTTTCTCCAGTCGCTCGCGCGTCAGCCCCTTCAGCCACGGATTCGGCGAATCCAGCGCCTGCTCGATCATGTCATCGACCGAATCGCGGAAACATTCGTCGTCAAACCCCATGTACTCGGCCAGCGCTCGAAACAGGTCAACATTCGATCGGCACTCTCCGAGCGGCTGAATTGCCTGATTGGAAATCTGCAAGTAGTAGTGCCCGTACGCGCCCTGTAACTCCTTGTGCTCGAAAAACGTGGTTGCCGGCAGAACGATGTCGGCGTAATCAGTGGTATCGGTGAAGAACTGCTCGTGGACCACGGTGAAAAGATCTGGCCGCATGAGTCCACGAATGACTTCGTTGTGGTTCGGGCAAACCGCCGCCGGATTCGAGTTGTAAACGAACACCGCTTTCACCGGCGGATCGTTTACTTCATTGAGCGCCTTGGCCAACTCGACCATGTTCAACGTGCGCGCAGGCCGGCCAAGCGATTTCTGCATCAGGTCTTCGCGTTCAAGAGCGGTTTCGTTCAACTTGAAAGCGCCACTGGTCGAAAGCTGAAAGCCTCCGCCAACTTCCTTCCAGGATCCAATTACGAGAGGCAGCATGGAAATTGTTCTCGCGGCCATGCCTCCATTTTGAGAACGCTGAACACCGTAGTTGAGTCGGATGACCGAAGGCCGCTGGGTCGCATACTCGCGTGCCAGCTTTTGAATATCCGCGGCCGAAATTCCCGTCCATTGCGCGACTTTGTCGGGCGGATACTCCTGGACCCTTGCGCGCAGTTCGTCAAAGCCAGTCGTGTAGCGGGAGAGGTAGTCGGGGTCGTGCAGATTTTCATTGAAGATGACGTGCATCATGCCAAGCGCGAGAGCAACGTCAGTACCGGGATTGATTGGAATGTGCCAATCCGCGCAGGCAGCCGTGCGCGTGCGATAAGGATCAATTACAACGAACTTCGCACCGTTGCGTCGCGCCTCTTCGATGAAAGGCCACAGGTGCACATTGTTGCCATGAATGTTCGCGGCCCAGGCAATAATGTACTTCGAGTGCGGAAACTGCTCGGGCTCTGTCCCAAAATTCACGCCATATACGGACTTGACTCCAGCCGCACCGGCCTCAGCGCAAATGTTGCGGTGAAGTTGTGACGCGCCCAATCGATGAAAGAATCGATGCCCCATCGATGCGTAACCAAGCTTGCCGAGTGTGCCTCCGTAGGAGTACGGCATGACCGCTTCCGGCCCAAATTCCGCTGCGACGCTCTTCAGCTTGGCGGTGATTTCATCGAGCGCTTCATCCCAACTTATGCGTTGAAACTCTGGCCGTGTGGCGCGGACACTCTTGTCCGCGGGTCCCTTGGGCACAACTCGCCGCATCGGATACAGCACGCGCTCCGGCGAATAAACCCGATCGAGGTACTTCGAAACTTTCGCACACAGGAACCCGCGCGTGACCGGATGAGCCGGATCGCCCTTGATCTTCGTGGCCCGGCCGTCCTCGACCGTGATCAGCACCCCACAGGCATCCGGACAATCGTGCGGACATGCGGCATGGACGACCTGCTTCATGGGTCAATTATAAGTGGGCTGCCAACATGCGGTCATTGAGATAGTGGTCACTAAATGCGTCATCCCGATGCCCCGCGTTTTCACCAGCGGGGCGAGGGATCTTGCGCGGAACAACTCGGCGCCCCATGCGAGATGCTTCGCTCAGCCTGAAAGACGGCTTTGCGCAGCCCGACGCCGCTTGGGGGAATTCAAATTGAGCCACTCATGCCATGGCCGCCTTCCAGGCTTGCCAATGAACCATGTCATTATGAATTGTGGCGAGAAACAGCAGATTCCTCGGACCCGAAGGTCCTCGGAATGACAGTTGGTTGCTGAATGTCTGAAGGCTATCCCGGCAGCCGCATCCCGGCCAGCTTGCGCATCATGTTGCCCTTGCCCATCGACTTGAACATCTTCCGCATTTGCGCATATTGCCGGAGCAGATTGTTCACTTCCTGCACGGTTCTTCCCGATCCGCGGGCGATACGCTTGCGGCGGCTGCCGTTGATCACGTCGTGAT
>DAIPJJ010000139.1:0-11505 GCA_036770325.1 Terriglobales bacterium | reverse complement strand
GCGGGCGCTCCATAAGGCCTTCCGTCTTTGAGCGGGAGAGTCTGGAAGCGGCTCCGGCTGACGTCGACGAACTTCGAACAGGAGCATTAGGGCGGCCAGGGCGAGGATGGTGACGAAGAAAAACCACTCGTTGCTTACGATCGGGCCGATTAGGGCCATCTCACGTTTGGAGGAAGGCAGAGCCCCGTACTCCGAGAGTTCATGCAGGCCGGAGATGAGGAGCTGTGCGGCGACAAAGAAGAGGATCACAGTGGTTACGCGAAAGAACTTTTGCAAATTGATTCGCACGCTTCCCTTGACGAACATCGCTCCGAACACTACCGCAGCCACGACTCCGAGCAGCGTGCCGAGAAAGCTCATCAATGCACTCGTTTCCAACGACACTGCCGAGAGGATCAACACCGTTTCCGCGCCTTCGCGCAGGACCATCAGAAACACGAATAGAAAAATTCCCAACTGAGAGCCGCGCCCTGCGAGTGAGCCGATTTTGGTTTCGATCTCGCCCTTGAGCTTGCGGCCGGTACGCATCATGAAGACGATCATGCTGGCGACAAAGAAGGCGGCTGCAAGCATGACCCAGCCTTCGAACAGATCCGGGCTCAACTGAAAACGGGAAAGAGCAATTGCTACGCCTATGCTGGCGACGAATGCGGCCCCGAGGGCAACAAAAACCGCGCGGCGAAGGTCCTGCCGCTGGATTTTGTTCAAATAGGCGAGAGTGATGCCGATGATGAGGGCGGCTTCTACGCCTTCGCGCAATGTGATAATGAATGCTTGCAGCAATGAGGCCTGCCTAGTTGCGACTGGGTTGCAAGTAGAGAGCTGTATTAAGAATATCGAGTAGGTCTGACCCCGTCAAACGCGCGCTGCCTAAAAAACGGTGCAGTTTATAGCCGTCTCAGGAACTCCTTTGCGTGCTCCAATTCCGGAAAAAGCTTCTCTTCAGTCTGGAATTCGGCGGAATGTACACATCGCCGGCTACCCTTTAACCTGACCGGGTGCTTCAAATGCAACATTTCATGATAGACGATGTATTCCGTCACGGATCGTGGCACACGAGGATGATCGAAAATACGGCTGATGACAATGGCATTATGCGCCGGATCGTAGTGGCCGAGGCGGTTCCTGGCGGTTTCCGAACTCCAGGTCATTTGCGGACGCGCCATCAGTCCATGAAAGAAGCGCAGATTCAGGTCGTCGAAGATCGCTTCGAGGTCATAGACCCGACCCTTCGCCGAGGCGATGCGCTTGCGTCCCCGAACCTGGCGAACCAAATGCGCCTTTTGCGTCATGTGATGGGACGAGACGTAACGCCGGTATCGTGAAAGCCGCGCGCGGTCCAGCGGCTTGCGGTACATTTTGGCGAGCAGAATGTGGGCGATGGCTTTGAGAACGTACTCCGGAGCGCCTTCAAGAAGGTCGGAAACCCGCACCAGCAGCCGGCCATCACGGAGCCGGATGGTGTTATTGATGTTTGCGAACCGGAAAAACTCAACCTTGAGTTCAGGAACGGGAGATCGCGGGCGCAACTCGCGGTAGCTCTGATGGAAGAGTTCTGTTAATCCCTCATGCACTATGACGAGCCTAGCACGAGCTATTGCTCGGCACGCTGCGAATTCTCCTTATCTTTTTGCTTCTTCTTGTGCTTGAACGCTTCTTCCTGCTCGGCGAGCAGATCGCGATGGTCTTTGGCTCCGGAGTCAATCGCGTCGAGCGCGCTGCCAATGAGGAAATCATCGTCCCGGGCTTCCTTCGTGCTTCCAAGCGAGGACTTGAATGCCCGCAACCTGGCGCCGAATTCTGTATCGGCTTCAATTACCGGCTTGATCGCCTTCCGAAGATCGGCCCCGCGGTCTGCGAAAGTATCGACGTTGGTGTTCAACTCGTCATACACGTCGAGAAAGTCCTGAATGGCATCGCGAGTCTGCGCTTCTCGATCGGTGGCTTTCGTATCGGCATGGACCTGCTGCAAATGTTCGAGTCGAGCGCGGGCGAATTCGACATAAAGTTTCAGCCGCTGCTCCGGTTCCTGTGCGGCATCACGGACTTTTTCGATCTCCGGTTCGGTGAGTGGATCGTGGTGCTCTGCGAGAGCGGCGGGAAACAGCGCGCAAATGAAAACGGCGAGCAACACATGCCGGCTAGTCATGAGGCTTTGATCCAAACATATTTTTCAATATTTCTGTGCGGAAGTCTTCAAGTTTATCGATGGCGCTCTGGATTCCCGGCTGATCGTCAGCTTCGACATTGAATTTCAGGTCACGCAGGCGTTCGGAAATCCGCCGGATCTTGATTTCGGTATGCTTCATCTTCTTGCCCGATTGAATGGCGGCGGTGCGGGCTTTGTCTGAGTACTTGACGATCTGCTGGAGTGAGGCTCGGGCATCCTCTAAGGCGTTGGCTTTGTAACTGTTCGTTGTCAGCTTCAGTTCGCGTTCGGCAACTTCCATGCAGAGATCGGCCTGCTCGCCGCCGGACGCAGCATCGGCCTTGGCCATTAGCTGTTCAAGCGAGTCTTCCTTCTTGGAAAAGGAAAGAGCGCAGACAGCGAGGATAAAAAGAAGGATTAGCGGAGCTCTGCGCTTCATCGATCGGTTATTTCTTGGGCTCAATCGCGATGAGCCGGTGTGTGGCCTTCCATTCCTCATCAGGATACTTTCCGCCGGCAACCGCCAGGAACTGATGATAATACTTCGCCGCATTCTGGGCGTCGCGCAAATGATCGTAGGCGGTAGCGCGGAGAAAGTAACTCATGGGATTGTCGGGGATGTATTTCGCCCGCATGTCAGCCGCCTTGATGGCCAGGGCATAGTCCTTATTCTCGTTCGCGGCGACTGCCAACTCGCCATAGGCTTCGCCCCATTCCGGCTTTAGTTTCACCGCCTTGATCAATTCCTGTTCCGCCGGGGCAAATTTTCTCTGCTTCAACAGAACGCGTCCCAGGCCGACGTGCAGGTCGGCATCGTCCGGATGGGTTGTGAGGAGCGCGGAATAGAGACGTGAGGCATCTTCGAATCTTTTTGCATCAGCGTACATATCGGCCAGATCGCGTTGAGCTTTGCTGTCGGCAGGATCAAGCTTCAGGCCGGCTTCCATTTCGACGATAGCATCGTCGTTCTTGCCAGAGATGGCTAGCATGCGCCCAAGTTGAAAATGAGCGCTAGCATCGTTCGGATGAACGGACACAAGTTTCTTCAGCGGCGTCTGTGCTTCAGCAAATTTCTTTTGACGCATGTACAGATTGCTTAACGCGATCAGCGCGTCGCTCGAACCGGGGGCTGCGGCCAGAGCCTGCTGATATTCCTTTTCTGCTTCGTCCGCCTTTTGTTGTTTTTCGAGCAGGCTTCCGGCCAAAAGGTGTGGCTCGGGGTCCTTTGGATCGACGGCAGAAGCCTGCTCGTATGCTTCGAGCGCCTGGTCGGGATTGCTGGATTCGAGTACGCGGCCTAGAGCGATGCTCGCCCGCTTGTGTCCCTGTGCAGGATTCGAAGTGGGATTCAGCCGAGTGGCGGCGCGAAGATACTCCACTGCGCCCGGGTTTCCGATCTCCGCGAGAATGAGACCCAAGTTCAGGTTCGACTCGAAGACGTCGCCCTTTGCAGCAATCGATTTTTGGTACGCGGCAATCGCGTCGTCGTTCCGCCCTAGCGCGTGATAGAGGAATCCTAGGTCATACCACGCGGTGTAATTGTCCGTGTGAGCTGCCAGGTATTTCTTCAGCAGCGGCTCGGCGCTCGCATAGTCCTGCTTACCAATGTCATTTTCAGCGTCGGAAAGAATAGCGGCGTCGGGATCTTGCACCTGAACACGATGGTGGCGAACAGTCTGGGCTGACGCTGAGGCGAGGATAAGCGCCACGAACAAGGCAATGTGTCCTGCCCGCGCGAGCTTGCGCTCTGTTCGTTTATCTGTGCCCATTCGACGGCGAAGCTCCGTTGCTGTTCAACACTTCTGCGAGGAATTGCCCAGTGTAGGAATCCTTGATGGCGGCGATTTCTTCAGGACTTCCCTCGCCGACCACGCGCCCACCTCGCTCCCCGCCCTCCGGGCCAAGATCGACGACCCAATCGGCAGTCTTTATCACTTCGAGATTGTGCTCAATCAGGAGAATCGACCCCCCTGCTTCGATCAGACGCCGGAAAGCTGACAATAGTTTGCTGATGTCATCGAAGTGCAGGCCGGTCGTCGGCTCATCGAATATATAAAGTATGCGGCGGCGCAACTGAGGCCTGGTCGCGCGTGCGGCGGCCGCCGGCTGAAGATGGGCGGCAAGTTTCACCCGCTGCGCCTCGCCGCCCGAAAGCGTGGTCGCTGACTGGCCCAGCCGCAGGTAGCCGAGCCCGACTTCATCCAGCACGCGAAGTTTGTCTGCCACCTTTGGTGCGCTCGCAAAGTGATGCATGGCTTCCCGCACCGTCATCTCAAGCACTTCGTGAATGTTTTTGCCGCGATAGCGGACTTCGAGTACCTCCGGTTTGAAGCGCTTGCCCTTGCACTCCTCGCAAATGAGTTCCACATCGGCGAGGAACTGCATTTCGACCACGACGGTTCCATCACCCTGGCAGGTTTCACATCTGCCTCCGGGAACGTTGAAAGAGAAATGTCCTGGGCCAAAGCCGCGCTTGTGGGCCTCAGGGGTCGCCGCGAAAAGGTCACGGATGCCGTCGAATGCCTTGATGTAGGTGACTGGATTCGAGCGTGGAGTCCGTCCGATTGGCGACTGATCGACCAGCACGACATCGTCGATGAACTCGTCTCCGGTCAACTCGTCGAAGAAGGGAGACTCAACAGGCGTGCCGTTCGGTTGGTTTTTGCGAGCGCGGAGAGCCTGATAGAGAACGTCGTGCAGCAGCGTTGATTTTCCTGAGCCAGAAACTCCGGTGATCGCAACCAGCATTCCTAACGGAACGGTCACGTCGATCTTCTTCAAGTTGTGTGCCCGCGCTCCACGAATTGTGATGCGCTGCCGTCCGGGCTTGCGGCGATTCGGCGGAGTCTGGATGCGAAGTTCGTGCGCGAGATAGCGGCCAGTCAGCGAAGCAGGCGTGTGCTTGATCTGATCATAAGTGCCGGTTGCGATGACCTTTCCGCCGTGTTCACCCGCGCCGGGGCCGAGATCGAGAATGCGGTCGCTCGCGCGCATCACGTCGGGATCGTGCTCGACTACCAGCACCGTGTTTCCGAGATCGCGCAGGCCATGAAGGATGTTGATGAGCCGATGCGTATCGCGGCTGTGCAGGCCAATCGAAGGCTCGTCGAGAACGTACAGTGTCCCAACCAGTCGCGAGCCGAGCGATGTCGCAAGTTGAATTCGCTGCGCCTCCCCTCCGGAAAGAGTGGAGGTGAGGCGGTCAAGCATTAAGTACTCGAGGCCTACGTCAATTAAGAATTGCAGACGCGTGCGAATTTCGTGTAAGAGCTTTTCCGCGATATCAGATTCTTCGCGGCTGAGCTGTACGCGATTGAAAAACTCCGCCGCTTGCTCGACGGTCATGCAGCAGACTTCGCAGATATTCTTTCCGGCAATTTTTACCTGCCGTGCTTCGCGCCGCAGCCGAACTCCATTGCAGTCCGAACAAAGCGTATAGCCGCGATAACGGCTGAGGAAGACGCGTACATGCAGTTTGTACTTCTTGCGCTCGAGATATTCGAAGAAGCCGCGAATGCCGGGAAACTTCTTGGCGCCGTCAATAATCACTTGCCGTTGCTCGGGATCAAGCTCGGCCCAGGGCACGTCGAGCGGAATGCCTACTTGCTTCGCGAATCGCTTCAATTCCGTCGCATACGCGCGGTACTTCGGCTTTGTCCAAGGCTCGATGGGGCCTTCATCAATAGATTTCGATTGATCTGGGATTACCAGGTTCAGGTCGAAATCAATGGTGTTGCCGAATCCCTGGCAGCGTGGGCACGCGCCGAACGGATTGTTGAAGGAAAACAGACGCGGCTCGGGTTCTTCATAGCGGATGCCGCAGTTCTTGCATTCAAAGCGCTGTGAAAAACGAAGTTGCTGCGCGGCCTGATCATCGCGCGGGGCGGTTTGGAAGAGGACTTCGCCGCTCTCGCGGAAGCTGATTTCGGTAGCATCGACAATTCTTGCGCGGGAGTCTGCCGAAAGCGAGATGCGATCCACAAGAATAAACACCGGCTCAGCGAAGTTGATATCGAGCAAAGACTCGGGGGTGGAGAACTCGAAGATCTGACCGTTCTGAAATAAACGATTGAAGCCGCGCTGGCGGAGTTCGAACAGGCGCGCCTTCGTGGCTTCCGCTGGACTGGCTGCCCTTTGCGCCTTCTTCCCTCTGCGCCGTGTCATTCCGAACCGCTTTAGCGGTGAGGAATCTGCTTTCCCCTTGCGAGAAGCAGGTTCCTCACCGCTAAAGCGGTTCGGAATGACATCACCGTCGGAGTTCGGGTTGGTTACAGATGCTGACTGCAGCGGAAATAGAACATTCAGCCGTGTGCCTTCGCCCAAGGCGAGCACGGCGTCTGCGACTTCATCGACGGTATCTTTCTTTACCTCTGCGCCGCAATTCAGGCAATAGGTTCGACCTACTCGCGCGAACAACAAACGCAAGTAGTCGTAGATCTCGGTCGCGGTCCCTACGGTGGACCGCGGATTGCGAGTAGTGTTCTTTTGTCGGATAGCGACAGCGGGAGCAATTCCTTCGATGTGGTCTGCATCCGGCTTTTCAATCCGTTCGAGAAACTGGCGGGCGTAGGCAGAGAGCGACTCCACATACCTGCGCTGTCCCTCTGCATAGATTGTGTCAAAGGCAAGCGACGATTTGCCCGATCCCGAAACTCCCGTGACCACTGTGAAAGCGTTGTGCGGAATCTCGAAATCGATGTTCTTCAGGTTGTGAGTACGCGCGCCGCGCACCACGATACTGTCGTTGGAAACTTCAGGCATGAAATCTGTGCGTCAGTGTTGGAATGAGTGCCCTCAGGCGGTCCCGCGAGCACTGCCGAATCTTTCTATTATAAGTGAGCGGATAGACAGTTCAGCCGACGAGGTCTTACCAACTGAGTCTTACCTTCCAAGCTGCAGCAGAGCAAAAATGTAAATCCAGAGCACACTCATGAAGTGCCAGTACCAGGCAGCCACTTCGATCACGATGCGGCGGTGCTGGATGCTGCGGTGAAGCAGAGAACATACTCCCGTGTAGAAAAGAACCATCAGCCCGACGGCGAGGTGAGCGGCGTGTGCTCCGGTCAGAATGTAAAAAAAGGGGCTGGGTACGCCGCTGAAGATATGAAAGCCCCGCGATTCAAGCGCCGACCAGGCGGCCCACTGACCTCCGAGAAAAAGCAGCCCAAGCAGAATCGTGATCCCAAGCCACGGAATCCCGAGTTCGCGGTCGAAAGCGATGCCGGCGATCGACCGCACTGGAGCAAGTACCATCTCGCGTGAAATGGAGCGGCGCGCCATTTCGATAGTGAAGCTGCTAACCAGCAAAATCGCCGTATTCAGCATGAGAAGACGGACAGGCAGTTCGATGGGTACCCATTGGCGAACGTAGCTTGCGGTATGGGGCGCGTCGAGCATCAGCGACCCGCGGCGGAGGAGAAAAAATACCCCGGTGATGGTGACGAACAGCACACAAATCGACACCATAGCCAGTAGCAGCCCAAGGCGTGCGCGATAAAGCCGGCGGCCGTAGTCGAATGAACCGTCGCCGGGGCCGTTGTCTCCGCCGCCACCGTGCGCGGGAGGATGCAGGCCCCCGCCGCCATTTCCGGACTTCGGTTTTTCTACGGCAATGGGCGGGGGAACGACGGGCATAAAACAGCCTGCTCTACAGACTAATTTATTACTTTGCGAGCGTACGCACGTATTTGACTACTGCATTGATCTGCGCTTCGCTCAACTGATCGGCGAACGGGGGCATATTGGTTTTTCCATCGTGCACGATCTGGTGGAGCTCGGCGTTGGTTTTCTTCTGAACATCTTTAGAGCGAAGATTGGCGGCCTGAAGTTGTTTTCCCAGAGGAGTATTGCCTGTGCCGTCGGCGCCATGACACAGGACGCACTTGGATTTAAAAGTGGCCGCGCCCGAGTCCTGGGCGGAACTCGCAATCGCAAGAAAAGAAACCACAGAGAAGATCAAGACCGGGAACCAAACAGCTTCGATTTGTTTCACCATGTTCCTCCACAATCTTATTGAACCATAGGACTGCAGCACCCACGCTTAGATCATACTTGAGCCGGATTGGTTTCAGCCGGTCGGGTAGAATTCACGATTTATGGCGAAGAAAACGGCAGCGGGGCACGGAACGCGGTCACTGTCATTGAAGAAGAACTTTTGCTTTGGCTGCGGAAAAGACAATTCAGACGGAATGCATCTAAAGTTTTCCCTCGATTACGAGCGGCGTCGTGCGATTTGCGATTTCCGCTTAGGCCGGTGCTATACCGGTCCGCCCGGTTATTGCCATGGTGGCATCATCGCGACCATTCTTGACGAAGCGATGAGCAAGCTCAGTAAATTCCGAGACGTCATCGCGCCAACTTCGCAGATGAGCATTGAATACTTGCGACCAGTACCGCTGCAAAAATCATTGCGGGTTGAGGCCCACGAAATCAAAAGAGCAGGACGACGTTTGACTCGCGCGGCGGAGATTCTCGATGAGAAGGGAACAGTACTGGCTCGTGGCCGTGGAGTATTTGTGATCATTGATCCGAACCGGGTGTTTGGGCAGCGGAGAAGCTGAGCGGCTCGCGAACTCGGGTGGGGCACGGGCGTCCTCGCCCGTGCTGGTCAGACCCTCTTGCAATCCCTTGTCGCTCCGGCGCAGAATGCCACGGTCTGCATGACAGAGCGAAACGAGTCCCGTTCGTTAGCCAGGTTTGCCCCAGCTCTCGTTCTGCTAACTATCAGCTTCATCATTAACTACATCGATCGCGGCAATATCTCTGTTGCCGGCCCCCTGATCAAAAACGAATTTCACCTCTCCGCAACACAGCTTGGGCTACTCTTCTCGGCATTTTTCGTCACCTATACAGCGATGCAGTTCATCATGGGCTGGCTAGTGGACCGATTCGACGCGAACTGGATCCTGGCGGCTGGTTTTCTGCTTTGGTCCATCGCCACTGCTGGCATCGGGCTGGTCGACGGCTTCATTCTGCTCCTGGGAATGCGTTTCATTCTTGGCATCGGCGAATCGGTGGCGCTGCCATGCGGATCGAAAATTCTGGCGCTCCACTTGCCCGAGCACTATCGCGGATTCGCCAGCGGTTGCGTCATGTCCGGCCTGAAATGGGGCAACGTCATCGGAACGCTCGGTGCCGGAATGCTGATGGCGTCATACGGATGGCGTCCTGTGTTCATCGCCATCGGCCTGATCAGCCTGCTTTGGCTTCCCGTATGGGCGAAATGGATGCCACGCCGTGAACTCACACCCGTCACTCCGGCGCGGACCGGTCCGCGTTTTGGCGACATACTCGGGCATCGATCGTTCTGGGGCACCAGCGCGGGCCACTTCGCTACTAACTACCTCTTCTATTTCATGCTGACCTGGCTGCCCACCTATCTGGTGCTGGAGCGCCACCTCTCAATGAGGAGTATGGCCGTGTTTGCGGGGCTCATCTATGCCGTTGACGCGCTATCGGCGGTGAGCACGGGCTGGTTGCAGGACTACGCGATTACGAAGGGGCACTCGCCTACCCTGGTGCGCAAATCCGCCATGGTGATCGGATTTTCGATGTCCGCGGTTGCGCTGGTTCTTGCAGCTATAACACACGGAAACGCCTACATCCCGTGGCTGATGGCTGCCGGCTTTGGCTGTGGCATGACCGGGCCAGGGCTCTATACATTTCCACAAACACTCGCTGGACCCGAAGCTGTCGGGAAGTGGTATGGCTGGCAAAATGGTTTCGCTAACTTTGCTGGGATCGCGGGACCGTGGCTCACCGGGTTCGTGCTGCAGCACACCGGAAAATTTCTTGCGCCATTTGCTATCACGGCAGTCGTATGCGTCGGCGGAGCATTGGCGTGGGTGTTCATCGTGGGCAAAGTGGAGCAGGTCGAGTGGAAATCTGTGAGGGAATCCGGCGTCCCGGTCCGCGCCAGTGCCTAGCCGCACTCTCTATCTGTGCTGCATCTGGAGTAGCTTTTCTCTGCGCTCTTTGCGGGTTTTCTTTGCGATCTCTGCGGTTAAAAGCTTTTGGCGACGTGCCTGGCAGGAAGATTCGGGTTAAATGACCGCTTCTTTACTTCAGCCGTTTCTTCGACGGCTTTAGAAGCAAGCGGAAGTGCTCTCGCAGTTGGCGCACCGCTTTGTCGAACGGCTCGACTGATCCATATGAACGCGAAAGCATCACGCCGCCTTCCATAACAACCAGGACATAAGTCGCAAGCGCATCAGGATCGGTGTTTCGCGGCAGGCGAGGTTTCATCTGCACCACGCATTCACGAACCGCTTCAATCCAGCCTTGGAAATTTTCTGCGATCAACTTGTGTGCGGGGCGGTTTTCCGGATCGATTTCGAGCGCCAGCCGCCCGAGCGGGCAGCCATACTGACAATTTGTCTGGAGGATTCGCTCTCGGTAGCCGGCGAGGATGGCGAAGATTCTCTCGACCGCGTCATTGGTCTTGGCGAATGCCGGTTCAACGATGATCGGACGCAAAGCGTGCAAATACATATCCAAAACCGCCCGCAGGAGTGCCTCTTTGCTCTCAAAAAAGTGATAAAAGCTGCCGGAGTTTACGCCTGAGTGGGCGAGCAGGTCGGCCATGCTGGTCCCGGCGAACCCGCGTTCCCAGAACAGGTAGCGGGCGGAGGCGATCAGGCGCTCGCGAGTGGAGAGATTCTCGGGCATAAAAACTATTGCCGTATTTAGGTTACTGTGCTTTACTTGAACGATCAACTAAGTAAGTTGAATGGTCATTCAAGTAGTTACGACGAGGTAGAAGGGTTATGAAAACGGCATTCCTGGTTCTGCTGATGGCTTCGGCTGCGGCCCTTGCGCCGGCTGCTGGACAATCGGGCGCAAACCAAAACTCCGGCGGCAAAGTGCTGATTATCGGAGTCACCATTCCAGCTTCCCGTGCGGAGGTTTGGAAAGCATTTGCAACCAGTGGAGGATTGAGCACTTGGCTTACTCCGAATGCGGTTGTTGATCTTCGTCCCGGCGGCGAGTGGACGGCGCACTATCCAGGCGGAAAGACTGGCGGGGGCACCATCATCAGCTTTGTGCCAGAGAAAGAAATTGTGATTTCAGCGATGGCGCCGGAGCAGTTTCCTACCGTGCGGGCCAATCGTACCCGGGCACGATTCCGATTCGAATCGCGCGGTAGTTCGACACTAGTCGGACTTGAGCAGACCGGCTGGCAATCCGGCGAAGAGTGGGACAAAGCATACGAATACCTGACAGCCGGGAATGCCCAACTGCTCGCGAACCTGCATCGCCGATTCGTGAATGGCCCGTTTGATTGGTCCCGTCCTGATCTCCGACCGCACCGAAGGCATTGACAACTCCTGGACTGGCGTCGACGTCCGGACCCTCGT
>DAIPJJ010000281.1:0-3728 GCA_036770325.1 Terriglobales bacterium | reverse complement strand
GAGCAACTGACTCTTAATCAGTAGGTTGAAGGTTCGATTCCTTCCGCGCTCACCAGTGCCATCTCCTCTGCAGGTTTGGGCAGCCCGGCTCAAACTAAGTTACCCAGCGCGATCACTGGGCTTGCGCCGCAATCCATTTCTCTGTGCGCGCATCGAGCATATCGAGTGGGAGCGCGCCGCCATCGAGGATCTCATCGTGAAACTTGCGAATGTCGAACTTTGCACCCAATTTCTTTTGCGCGCGCTCGCGCAACTCCATAATTTTCAGTTCTCCGAGTTTGTAGCTCAGTGCTTGCGCAGGCCACGCGATGTAACGGTCCGTCTCGGTCTGAATTGTGGGCTCGTCCACCGCCTCTGATTTGCGAAAGAAATCTACCACCTGATCGCGCGACCAGCCTTTCGCATGGATTCCGGTATCGACTACGAGACGCACCGCGCGGAACAGCTCCGACGACAACCGGCCGTAGTCAGAAACCGGGTCTTGATAGAAGCCAACATCTTTGCCGAGCTGTTCGGCGTATAAGGCCCATCCCTCGCTATATGCATTAAAGCCAAGACCGTGAAGACGAAATTTAGGTAATCCTTGGAGTTGCTGCTGAACCGAGAGCTGCATGTGATGGCCGGGAATGCCTTCGTGGTAGGCAATGGCTTCGTCGTCGATGAGCGTGCGCTCAGCGAAGTTTGACGTTGCAACTACCACACGGCCGGGGCGCTTGCCATCAGGAGTGCCAGTTACATAGTGAGTGGCGGCAGCGGCCTGAAATGGTGGAATGGCCTCTACCGTGACCGGCGACTTGGGCAGCAGGGTAAACAGTTCGGGGAGCTTGGGCTGCATTTGCGCAATGCAATGGCGAAAATATTCGAGTATCTGGTCGGCAGAAGTTGGAATGTACTTGGGATTGTTTTTTAGGGATGCGCGGAACGAAGCGAGATCGACGAATCCTTCCTTCTTGGCGATGGCAGTCATTTCGAATTCGATACGCGCGATTTCTTTGAGGCCGATCTGGTGAATTTCGTCCGGCGTCATGTGAGTGGTGGTGCGGGCGTAGATGTCGTTCTCGTAGCGCCTCTGCCCGCCGGGAAGGGATGTCACCGAGAGCGTAAGTCGTCCGTGCGGAGCGTATTCCGTCTTCAAGAAAGTAGCGAAGGCTTTGTATGCAGGGATGACGTCGTGATTAACAGCGTCGGTGATCTCGTCGGTAAGACGCTTTTGCTCGGCAGCAGAAATATTGGCTGGGTATTTCTTGGTGGGTAAGAGAAACGGATCGCTCTCAATGATGCCCTCGCACTGTGCCGGAAGCTTTTCGATCAGAAAACGTACCGGCATCAGTTTGTCTTTCATGCCGGCGCGAAGCACTTCCGTCGTTTGGCTAAGCACGCGCGGAATCTGGTGAAGGCGAGATATGTAGTCCTCGTAGTGCTTGACGGAGTCAAACGGGACGGCAAGAGGCAGATCGGCGAGAGTGGTGTGAATGCCGATCTGCTGGTTCACCGGCATCTCGTATTCTTTAAGGTTGAAATCGGTAATGCGCTGCTGCAACACACGAATCAGCAGATCGTGTGAGAGTTGGTCCTGATCGGAGAAACCGGTGGTGGAGATTGCTTTGAGCCGGTCCAGAAACGAGGCATCGGTCCTCTCGCGTTCGGCAATCGCGGCGAGCGAATGTTCGGTCAGCCTGTCGTTGTACCGGTAGTCGCCGAAAGCAGTAGCGCGTTCCGGGAAATTGCGCAGATCGGATTCATATTGCTCGTCGAATAGCGCGTTCTGCTGAGCGATGCGATCGGCTACTGTGGGGACATTCTGCGAGAGCAAGGAAGGCCCTGCCAATATCAGGAGAAACAAAGCCAGGTGAAGGCGCATAGGTGAGTAGCGTACCAAAATGGGCGCTGGCTTGCGCAATGCGATCAAATAAGAAGGCGACAGGCTTTCAAATGTTCAGGGCAGCGAAGCCCATGGGTAGTACAAACCTGCTGCGCTATACTTGAGCTTCATGGCCGCGCAGGAAAAGACGTTTTACCTTGAAACCTTCGGCTGCCAGATGAATGCGCACGACTCCGAAAAGGTCGTCGGCACGCTCGTTTCTCAGGGATACCGCCAGGTCGAGACCGTTGAAGAAGCCGGCTTGGTGCTGTACAACACCTGCTCCATTCGCGACAAAGCCGAGCAAAAAGTCTTTCATCGCCTTGCCGACTACAAAAAACTGGAATCACAAGGAAAGAAATTTGGCGTGCTCGGCTGTGTTGCGCAGCAGGAAGGCACGAAGATTTTTGACCGGGCGCCGCACGTTTCACTGGTCTGCGGATCGGCTTCGTATCGAAACCTGCCGAAGCTGCTTGTACAAATTGAAGAAGCCGAGGCAGGGAAGCGAGTTCGCGCGACCGGACTCGACGATTGCGAGACTGACGCGTGCTTCGAAACCGAATTCACCGCGCGCACCAATCCTAATCGCGGGTACATCACCATCATCGAAGGTTGTGACAAGTTCTGCTCCTATTGCGTGGTTCCTTTCACTCGCGGCAAAGAGCGCAGCCGGACCTCTGATTCCGTGCTGGCCGAAGCGCGCCAGATGGCCGATCTCGGCTACACGGAGATTCAGCTTCTCGGACAAAACGTGAATTCGTACAAGGATCCGGCAGGGAAGAGAACTTTCGCTGAACTACTCGCAGCAGTAGCAGAAGTCCCCGGGGTTCGGCGGGTGCGTTTCACAACCTCTCATCCGCGAGACTTCGGCAGAGACATCATCGAGGCCATCGACTCCGTTCCTGCACTTTGCGATCACGTTCACCTTCCCGTGCAGAGCGGATCGACTCGCATCCTCGATGCCATGCAGCGCCTTTACTCGCGTGAGCAATATCTCGAGCGCATCTCATGGATGAAGTCCGCGCGTCGGGAAATCAGCATCACAACAGATGTGATCGTCGGATTCCCGGGCGAAACCGAAAAAGACTTTCAGGAAACGCTTTCGTTGCTTGATGAAGTCGAGTACGACGGCATCTTCGCGTTCAAGTATTCTCCTCGCCCGAATACGCCCGCGGTAACTATGCACGACGCAATTCCAGATGAAGAAAAGTCGCGCCGCCTGGCCGTGTTGTTTGAGAAGCAGCGCGCCATTCAGCACCGCAGAAACCAGAAACACGTTGGCGAAATACTTGAAGTAATGGTTGAAGGCAAGAATGAAGCACGTGGCCAGTGGATCGGTCGCACATCACAGAACAAGACCTTGAACTTCACCGCTTCCGATGAGCAGGTTTTGGAGTCTGGCAAGTATGTCGCTGCGTCGGTCACGGTCGCATATCCGAACAGTCTCGTCGGAGAAATGGTGATGTAGAGTACTCCTCTGTGGTTTTGCTCTGTGCAACCCTGTGTTCTCTGTGGTCGAGCTTTTCAAAACATAACCACAGAGAGCTCAGAGTTTCACAGAGAAATACCACAGAGAGAAGCGTGGAATAGACGAAGCCGTTGAGGTCACACGATGGAAGTCGAAATGAAAATTCGCGGGCTGCTAATGGACCCCGTTACGAACACCCCCATCGTGATCCTGAAAGATTCCGGCAGTGACACTGTTTTGCCGATCTGGGTCGGGGTTTACGAGGCAAACGCCATCGCGCTAGAAATTGAAAAGGTCAGCACGCCGCGCCCCATGACGCACGACCTTATTAAGAACGTCCTCACGGGCCTCGACGCTCACGTCCATAAAGTCGTCGTAACCGAACTAAAGGAAGATACG
>DAIPJJ010000280.1:0-3728 GCA_036770325.1 Terriglobales bacterium | reverse complement strand
CTGGCATTCGTTCTGATTTCCAAGATTTACCGGCAGATGTATGCCGATACCGGAATCGCCACAGACAGCGCCCGAGTCTCTCGATCTGCGCAGTGGGCACGCTGGCTGGCGAAACCTTGCCGACATCTGTTTGCGGGTGCTCCTATGCCGGAGCTTCAGGTTCCACCGGCATGGAATCCGATCGGAGTCCCGGCGCAGATAGCTTCGGATTGAGAAATAAAATGGGTTGCCTGCACCAACGATGCAGGGCGGCTGCTCGTTCTTGGGCGCCCGTCGGCAGTCACAGTTCCCGTCCGCGTCCGTGATAATTGGACAGCACTCGTCAGGTCCCTCTCTCGCCCGCCTTCAGGCGAACGAGTTCGGGATGACATCTCCTAGTATCAGCTTTTTCAGTGTTTTCCTGGACCCACTAATGGGCGTCCGGGGAAGACGCTGGGAACTATCTTTTCTTGATCGATCAGCACTTGCCCACCCACAATCAAATACTGCACGCCGGTACTCTGCTGCATCGGGTGTTGAAATGTGGAGCGGTCGGTGATGGTCGCGGGATCGAAGACGACTATGTCTGCGTCGGTGCCTTCCTGCATTCGGCCTTTTTGTCTTGCTGCTGGCGTGGCGCGTTCAAGCCGTTCCGCCGGCATGAGCGTCATCTTTCGGAGGGCGGCCATCAAAGTCAGGCTTCCCTGCTCGCGTACATACTGTCGCAAAACGCGCGAGAAAGTTCCGGCATTGCGGGGATGACTAATTAGCCCGTCGCTGGCAATCATGACAAGAGGATTTGTAATCACGGCATCGACCGCTGCCTGCGTGTTCTGGAATATCAATACGAGTTGTGGCTGGTTGGAATTGTGGAGTTCATCGAATCGCTCTTTGGTCAGGCGTTCGCCAGTGTCAGGCAGCTCGAGGGAGTTGTAGCTGATTCCGATTCTTTGCTGCCAGCCCGGATTGAATACCGCAGAGTTGATGTAGGTCATGCCTGCGATGTACGGATAGGATTCGGTAGTCACATCCAGTCCGCGGGCACGGGCGCCGGCGATCATCGAAAGACATTCGGGAGCATCCTGCATGCAACTGCTGTTGACGTGCACGACTTGCAACGAAGCGCCGGTGATCGCGGAGGCGCCGATTACTTCGCTGACCGCTTCGACCGATGAGCCGGGTTCAAGACGGCCGGAGCTGCGCACGTGCGTAAACACCGGAACTCCGCGTTCAGCCGCCAGCCGGAACATCTGAATCACTTCGGAGCGAGTGGCTCCGGGCGTGTAGGCGATACCCATGCCGATGCCGAGCGCTCCGTTGTCAAGCTCGTGGTTCAAACGCTCTTTTATCTGAGTGATTTGTGCTGCAGTCGCGGGCTGATCGGTGGAGGGGCCAGATTTTGGCAGCAGCTCCGGCAAGGGCTCGCCAAAAGCCAGAGAACGCGCGGCAACATGGCTTGCCGTGGTCCCGTAGTTGATGAGCGAGTGACCCTCACGCGAATGAAGAAAGGCAGCGACATCGGGCTTTCCGATTTCCATCTCCAGCGCGGTAGTGACTCCGTCGAAGGCCTTAAGGCGCTGACTGTCGAGGTCCTGGGCGTGCTGGTGCAGGTCAATGAAACCGGGAGCAACGACCAAACCTTTTGCTGAAATCCTGCGCTTGCCACTGAGCGGGCCTTCAGTAATTCGGACGATTTTGTCGGCAGTGATGCCGACGTTACGAATTGCATCGAGGCCAGTTTCCGGATCCATGACCCGGCCGGCTTCGATGACGAGATCGAATTGCTGCTGGGCTTGGGATGAGCCAATCAGAAAGAAAAGCGCGAGCATGAAGTTAAAAATGCGCATGGATGCGCATGATAAATCCGCACAACAGAAACAGCAAAGTTGGGCTTGCGGTTCTGTTGTCAACAGAATTGCGTGCTACGAACGGTCGACTGTGTGCTAGCATCGCTTCCCATGTTGAAGCTAACGATTGTTCTATTGAGCTTGTCGGTCCTGGCATGTGCGGCCGAGCTTCCCAGCAAGAAGTATCTGAACCTTTCCGCGATCAAGACCATGGTTGCTGCGGCGGAGGCGGAGGCGCAACGCCAGCATGTGGAAGTGACGATCTGCATTGTCGATGAAAGCGGGAACCTGCTCTTCCTCGAAAAGGGCGACAGTGCGCCGCTGAACACGATCACCTGGGCACAGAAGAAAGCACGGCACGCGGCGTTCTATAAGAGTCCCTCGAAAGCCGCAGAAGATACCGTGAAGAAAGGCAACGTTGAGGCGTTAGCTTACCCGGATTTTTTCCCGAATCAGGGAGGCCTTCCTATCATGGTCGATGGCCAGATTCTTGGCGGAATTTCGGCAAGCGGGGCGAAATCGGAGATTGACGAAGCCATCGCGCAGGCCGGAATTGACGCGCTTCTGAAGAAATAGCGTCGCGCTCCGCAAACTAGACGTCCGCCATGGAGGATCCGCCTTCATCGTGCACCCACGCCTGTGAAGGGTCGGTCTCCGGTGCGGGACGGATCTCCGCGTGGTTCATGATAGTGCGCGCGCATGTGTTCCATCGCAGAATGGCGTCGTCGTTTCCGCGTGGAGCGAACTTGATCGCGTCTTCGTAGTGGCTCATTGCCTCGCGCAAGGCGTGGTATGCCGAAGCTCCTCCGCCGGCGCCCTGCCGAATTCGAGCATTCCCCATGCGCTCCCAGATCAGGCCCGCATAGTAGGCTTGCTCGTACTCACCCTTGATTTGAGCGAGGACTTCCTGGGCGGCCTTGACTTGAATGCTCAATTGGAATTGATCGGTGCGGGCGAGGAGGAGCGAAATCAGCGCCTGCTGATGGTCGGGCGCGATTGCAAGAATGTCGAGGCAAATGCTCTCCGCAAGGTCAGGTTCGTTCAAAAGTCTGTAGCGTTCCACCTTGGCGAGCGCTTCGGGGATGCTTTCGATGGAGATGGATTTGAGTTCGAAATGCATAACAGCTCCTACGTTTTTGCATTGCTGAAAATCCTGAACATTTTGGCAACGGGATCGAAGAACCGGTCCACCACACGTTCCTTCAGAGGGATTATCGCGTTGTCGGTGATCGTAATGCTCTCGGGACAAACTTTGGTGCAGCACTTAGTGATATTGCACAAACCGATGCCGAATTCTTTTCTCAATTCTGCTGCGCGATCGACGGTATCGAGCGGATGCATTTCGAGAGCCGCTGCGTAAGTAAGAAAGCGCGGGCCGATGAATTGATCGTGCATGTGGTGATCGCGCAAGACGTGGCAGACGTCCTGGCAGAGATAGCATTCGATGCACTTGCGGAATTCCTGCACACGTTCGACGTCTTCCTGCGCAATGCGCCAGGTGCCGTCCGGCGCGTCGGGTTTGCGCGGCTGAAATTTCGGAATGCGTTTCTTGACCTCGTAGTTCCAGGAAACATCCGTGACCAGGTCCTTGACGTGAGGAAAAGCCTTCATCGGTTCGATGGTGACTGGTTTATCCAGCGGCAGCGTGTTCAGCCGTGTCATGCACATCAGCTTTGGCATGCCATTGATTTCCGCCGAGCATGAACCGCATTTTCCGGCCTTGCAGTTCCAGCGGACGGCCATGTCACCGGCCTGCTCCGCCTGGATCTGATGGACTGCGTCGAGCACCACCATTCCCGGCGCGGCTTCGGTCGTGTAGTCGCGGAATTCTCCCGTGCCTTTTTCACCGCGCCAAATGCGAAACGTTGCCGTCGGCATCACTTCATCTCCTCGATGATTTGT
>DAIPJJ010000004.1:27514-58968 GCA_036770325.1 Terriglobales bacterium | reverse complement strand
GCACCGCACTCTGGGACGTACAGGCGAGAAGGTGTCAATCGTCGGCATTGGCGGTTATCACATCGGCGCACCCTCCGTCGGCGCGCAGGCAGGCATTCGCATAATCCGCACAGCGCTCGACAACGGCGTCAATTTCCTCGACAACTGTTGGGACTACAACGGCGGCGAAAGCGAAGTACGCATGGGAAAGGCGCTACGTAATGGCTATCGCAAGAAGGCTTTTCTCATGACGAAAATCGATGGTCGAACCAAAGCTGCTGCCGCCAAACAGTTGAACGAATCACTTCAACGTTTACAGACGGACCACATTGATCTGCTGCAATTCCACGAAGTGATCCGCCCTGAGGATCCGGATCGCATCTTCGCCTCCGGTGGGGGAATGGAAGCGGTAATCGAGGCAAAGAAGGCCGGCAAGGTCCGTTACATCGGATTCACCGGGCACAAGAGTCCCGACTATCACAACAAGATGCTTGATACAGCCTTCGCGCACAACTTCACCTTCGACGCCGTTCAAATGCCGCTGAACGTGATGGACGCGCACTACGAAAGCTTCGAGAAGAAGACGCTGCCAATTCTCTTGAAGCACAACATTGGTGTGCTTGGCATGAAGCCAATGGGGGACAAAATCATTCTCAACAGCAAGACCGCAACTCCGGTTGAATGCCTGCACTACGCGATGCACCTGCCTACGAGCGTCGTCATCACAGGTTGCGATTCCGTGCAGATTCTTCAGCAAGCGCTTCAAGCCGCACGCACGTTCAAGCCAATGAGCACAGAGCAAGTCGCGGCCGTGCTGGCCAAGACTGCTCCTGCAGCTTCCAAGGGAGAATTCGAACAGTACAAGACCACGCATAATTTTGACGGGACGTACCAGAATCCTCAGTGGCTCGGTTGAAGGTGGTTCCGAAGTCTCTGCAATACTAGCGTGATGGGCTGGAACCCTGAGCGGATCGTTTCTTTACAGCCGAGCGCGACGGTTACTCTTCGTGAACTCGGGATGCTGCAGCTACTTGTTGGCTGCACGAAGTATTGCCGCGATCTTTGCCCCGAAGCCGCGGGGATTCCGACAGTTGCGGACTCGTGGACGGCGCAGGCTGTACAGATCGCCGAGCTCAAGCCCGATTTGGTGATCGCGTCTGTTCCCTATCAAGAAAAAGCGATCGCAGAGATCATGAAGACCGGAGCGCGTTTCCTCGGCCTTGCTCCCAAATCGTTGTCTGACATTTATGGGGACATCGCGATGATCGCCGGAATCGTTGATGCACGCGAGCAAGGTATGCGCGTGATTGAGAAAATGCAGAGCGACATCGCTCGTGTTCGGGAGCAGACGCGAGATTTGTTGCGACCTCGCATTTTTTGCGAGGAGTGGGGGAAGCCGCTCATCGCTTCGCAATTGTGGGTCGCCGAGTTGGTTGAGGCCGCGGGAGGGAAGTTCGTTGCCAAACCGGGCGCCCAAATCTCATTTGAGGATGCAGCAGCATTGCAGCCGGAAGTCATCATTGCAGCCTGGTGCGGAGCGCGCGACCGCGTTCCACTTGAAAAAATTATTCGCACACGTAAATGGGAGGACGTTACCGCTGCAAAGAACAGACGCGTATACTGCATCCCCGACGAATATCTGAATACTCCGGCGCCGACGCTTATCTGCGGTTTACATGCGTTGGCTGCAGCCATTCATCCGGATCAGTTTCCGGAGACGGCTGGGTTGCGACGGATGAACGAGTAGATTTGATACTTTGTAATCGGCTCAATTACTGAATCTCATGAAACGTGTCGTGGCAGCTTTGATCTGGCGGGATGGCAGCGTGCTTGTCTGTCAGCGCACGCGTCACCAAACCATGCCGCTGAAATGGGAATTCCCTGGCGGCAAGATTGAAGAAGGTGAGCAGCCGCGTGATGCTCTCCGGCGTGAGCTCGAAGAGGAGCTGGGAATCAACGCGGTGATCGGCGACGAAGTTTCCCGCTTCCGCCACGACTATCCGAGCGGCAACTCGGTTGAGCTGCGCTTCTATGATGTGCGCGAATACTCAGGTGAGATGGAAAATCGGATTTTTCGCGACATACGATGGGAACAGCCAATAAACCTCCCCGGCTACGATTTTCTTGAAGCTGATTTGAATCTGGTCCAGGATATTGCTGCCGGCAGGCTCACGCCCTGAGTTCTGCGATGAATGCCAGTTGTGGCGCGATCCGCTACTTAATTCTGCCCTGGGTCCGGTTCTCTCCGCCGCAATGTCGGATGATGGTTGGCGTTTTCAATCCTGAGTCCGCCGCGATTTTCCAATTTTTCCAGATGCAGTTTTGCGTCCTCGAATTCCGAGGTGTCCACTTTGTATTCATTTTGCGGCGGCAGCAAGGTATTGATCTCGGCTTGCGTCTTTTCGATACGCTCCGGAGTCTGCGGGTGAGTGCGGAACGCCTTAGCGACTGCGCCCTGCTTGCTGCGTTCCAGGCTCTTGACCTTTTCAAAGAATGAAGTCAGCGCCTGCGGATCATAGCCGGCCTTGTACATGTACTGCACGCCAAGATAGTCAGCTTCGGACTCAAACCGCCGCGAGAATTTGAGATAAGTAAACGGCATCGCCAGCGTGAGGGCCTCATATCCTGCGTATCCGATCGGCCCGCCCAGCATCATCAGCGGAATCGATGCCATATGCATCATTTTTCCGCGCGTGTTTTGCCGCGCCATGTGGCAAGCGGCAACGTGGGCGATTTCGTGCGCCATTACTCCGGCTAATTCCGCTTCGTTATCGGCTGCGAGAATCAATCCCGAATCGACGTAAAAGAATCCACCGGGAAGCGCGAAGGCATTGATGTCATCCGAATCGATGACTTTGATCGTAAACGGCACCATCGAATCGGAATTTCGCACCAGGTTCTGGCCAATACGGTTCACATACTCAGTAATCTGCGGGTCGCTAATCAGTCTCGACGTGGCTTCCACCTGGTCGGAATACTGCTTCCCCATGGCGATCTGGTGCTCCAGGCTGTACCAGTTACCAATGCCACGCGAACAACCAATGTTCCGCCTGCCGATGTCTTCTATGTCGCGGATGCTGCCGTCGTGATAGCTCCTCACCGCGCTCGTGGCCGCAGGCGGCTGCAGGACTGAATCGGTGTTCTGCGAAAAACTTGGCAGCGTGAAATAGACGAAAAAAGTGGCGAGGAGAACTGCACGGAGGAGCCGCATATTTGCTCCAGGGAGCCCAAGACGCGAAAGGCACCAAGTGCAGAAAAGTTAGCCCAGAGCGAAATCGAAAGCAAGCTGAATTTTTGACAGTGGGTTACCGCCAGTAGGGGCTAGGACAAAGGACTATTCCTATGCTGTCGAAACTAAGTTCCGTTCGGCCTCTGGCGAATCAAGGAAAGGAATTCCGTCCGCGTCTCCTGTTCATCGCGGAAGCAGCCGAGCATGGAAGAGGTTACGGCAGCCGAATGCTGCTTCTCGACCCCGCGCATCATCATGCAAAGGTGACGGGCTTCAATCACCACGCCTACACCTTGTGGCTGAATGACCTTTTGGATTGTCTCCGCGATCTGGGTGGTCAACCGTTCCTGGATTTGTAGCCGCCGGGAGAACATTTCGATCAACCGCGGGATTTTGCTCAGGCCGATGACCTTGCCGTTTGGAATGTAAGCCACATGCACCTTACCGAAGAACGGCAGCATGTGGTGCTCGCACAGGCTGAACATTTCTACGTCCTTCACGATCACCATCTCGTCATAGGTGACGGTAAAGAGCGCCTTCTTCAGCAGAGTCTCCGGATCTTCGTTGTACCCCTTTGTGAGAAACTCAAACGCTTTTTTCACGCGTTCCGGCGTGCGCAGCAATCCTTCGCGCTGGGGATCTTCACCGAGGCGCACTAACATCTCTTTGACTAGATCCTCGAAGGAAGCTGAAGTCAGGGTCGGAATTTCGGTTTTCATAGCCATAGGCTTCTAGCTTTTAGCTCTTAGCCTTTAGCCTAAACCGCACTAGGTTTGCTAAGAGCTAACAGCTAAGAGCCGGTTATCTCAAATGAATTCATCATCGTCTCTTCCAGCCGCACCCTTTCGAGATGCGCCCGGGTGAAGGTTTGCTTCAAAATGTCATAAATCACCGTGCACAGGTTTTCGGTCGTGGGCACGAGTCCTGCGAATTCCCTCACCATATTTAGATTTTCCAAATCGAATCTGGTTACAATCTCGCGCTGCACACATTCGTCCAGATCCACCAGATTGCAAACCATCCCGTTTTCATCGACTTGGCCGCTCACGGTCACTTCGAGCACGTAGTTGTGCCCGTGTCCATGCGGATTGTTGCACTTACCGTACGTGGCCTGGTTCTCAGCGTCTGACATGTGGTCACTGTGGAGCCGGTGTGATGCCGAGAAACGATATCGACGATTCAGGTATGCCTTCATTCTCTTGCGATGTCATTCCCCCCTTGGGATGTCAGTCCGACCAAGTTTCGGAGCGGTCTTCCCCGATCCGAAACACGTGGAGGAATCTGCTTTTCTCACGCGAGGAACAGAATTCGCAACCAGAACTGCAGATCCCTCGACTCGCGATCTGTTCTTTCACAACCGATCGGCCTCGCTCGGCATGACAGAGCGAATGAACAGTTGCTTACTCTTCACCAAGGTAGTCCACGAACAAGTCATGGTTCTCATACACTCGAACGCGATGAAGCCTGGCATTCGTCAGTTTCGGCGCAAGCCGCTGCCAGATAGCAATCGCCAGGTTCTCAGTCGTCGGAATCCGTGTAGCGAACTCCGGAACTTCTTTATTGAGAAAGCGGTGGTCCATCGCATCGAGCACCTCGCGATTCATGATCTGCTTGAGCTGCTTTAGATCCACAACAAAACCTGAGCGCGGATCAACTTCGCCCTTAACTGTGACTTCAAGCACATAGTTGTGCCCGTGCCCGTTCGGGTTGTTGCACTTGCCGAACAACCGCTGGTTCTCTTCCGGAGAAAGCTTCGGGCTGTGATAGTAATGCGAGGCAGCGAATTCAGCTTTGCGGGTGAGGTAGAGCATTTCAATTAATTTACCGTTTCCCGCGGCGCTCCGCTTTCTTCAGACAAGCCGGAGGCACCCCCTTGTTTCAGTTGTTCTATTTCCTTTGTTGAATAAACATATGTACGATCTTTCCAAGCCAGCCGGCCCTTCGCATACAGGTACCTAGAACGCAGCAGAAGATATGAGAATATCAGCAGTCCTACAGGCGCCAGCACAGTTGCCTTCCATGGAAAGTGCGCTTTGCGAGTGCGAACAAGAACATATGCAAGCAGCAAAAAGAACCCGAACCGGTTCAAGAAATACAAGAGTAGGAACAGAGCGAGGAGTAGCTCCCGAACCAGCATTTTCTCTTGCCAGGTCGGCCAGGGCGGAAGCAGGAGGTGGGATAATGGCTGCGAAAAAGAGGCCCTCGCACCACCTATCAACAGCGCAACCAGCACAAGGTTCATGATCGCCAACTGCCCGGAATTTGAGAACAGCAAAGTTAGATTCTTCGTCCAACCTTCTTTCATTTGTGCCCAATCTCGATACATACGCGTGCTGACGGCATCGCCGCCGTAGCGGAAGAGAACCTTGCGACCGGAAGATTTCACCAGCCGCGCCATAGCGACATCTTCGAGCAGATCGTTGGCGATCTTCGAGTGCCCGCCAACCGCATCGTAAGCCTCGCGTGAGATCAGCAGATATTGACCGTTGGCGGCAGCAATCGGAGAACTCGGATCACTCACCTTCTCCGGCGGATAGGCTGCTGCAAGTTCAGCGAAGATGACGGGCATCACGGCCTTTTCCCAGAACGTGCGCACCTCCTGCTCGGGAGAATAGGAAAGCAACGCCGCCCCATGTTGCTCGGCCTCAGCAACGGCCCGGGCGAGAGACCCAGGTTTGTGCACTGTATCGGCGTCAGTAAACAGCAGCCACTTCCCTTTCGCAATCTTCGCGCCTGCCGCCATGGCGTTGTTCTTGCCGGTCCAGTTCTCGGGAAGCGGTCCAGCTTGAATGACCTTGACCGATGAAAACGACCGCGCGATCTCACCCGTGCGATCGGTGGAGTCGTCATCGACTACGACAATCTCGAAGTCAATTCCAGTCTGGGTGACAAGTGATTCCAGACAGCGTGCAAGACAGGCCTCCTCGTTCCGCGCGGGAACAATGACGGAAACTACGGGATTGGCTTCGCTTTGCAACCGAACCTTAGCTTCGCTGTCATTCCGAACCGCTTTAGCGGTGCAGAATCTGCTGTTCCGATGCTCAAAGCAGATTCCTGATGGCTGAAGCCATTCGGAATGACACCTATGCGGAATGCGCCAAATCCTACAGTGAACGATTTATTATATTGACGTGCGTTCTCTCGCCGTCGTTCTTGCCTGCGCTGCGTGCCTCATGCTCGCGGGCTGTTATAGCCGCTCAAAGCCGACTGACATCAACATTTCTGCTCCGGACTTCACAATTAAAGATGCAGACCACAGCGTGAGCCTCGACCAGTTCCGGGGAAAGATTGTGGTACTGAACTTTTGGGCGACGTGGTGCGCGCCCTGTATCGAAGAAATGCCTTCTCTGGTCGGCTTGCAGAAAAAATTCCAGGGAACCGACGTGACGGTGTTAGCCGTGAGCGTCGATGACGATGGTGACGACTATCACAAATTTCTGAAGGACTACAACATCAACCTGCTGACCGTGCGCGAATCCGGGCAGAAGACCAACACCGGTGTGATCGCTCCGGTATCTTCCCGCTACGGGACCTACAAAGTTCCTGAGACTTACATCATCGACCGCCATGGAGTTATTCGCCGCAAGTTCATCGGCGCCATCGATTGGAATCAGCCAGAGATCATCGAATATTTGAGCCGGCTGAGAAGCTAGTGGTTCGTGGTTGGTGGCTCGTGGTTGGTGGCTCGTGGTTCAGGGCTGGTGGTCAGATCCGGCGGAGTGGGCTGCAGCCGGTGAGTCGTTTCCATATACTGATCACGAGCCACGGACCACGAACCACGAATCACGAGCCACTGCGCTCCATGAAATCCTGGGATGCAATCATCATCGGCGGCGGTGTCATCGGGCTTTCGCTCGCCATTTCCCTGCGCAAAGACGGCTTGCGGGTACTGGTGGTCGAACGAGGCGAACCAGGAAGAGAAGCTTCCTGGGCGGCAGCAGGAATGCTGGTCGGGTCGGGACTCGAAATGCCTTCGGCGCTGCATGGTCTTGCGGCCGAGAGCGCGGGGATGTACCCGGAGTTCGTGCATGAGCTTGAAGATGAATCGGGATTGAAAATCGACTTTCGTGGTCACGGCACGATCATCATTTCGCGCGAGCCACTGTTCCCGGCAAGGGCAGAACCGCTGACCGATGAGAAAGTGCGCGGGATCGAGCCGGCAATTCAACTTTCGGGGCAGGACCGTAAGGCTGCGTACGTCAGCGAGCGCTCTGTCGATCCCCGCTCGCTGATGGCTGCTCTAATGAAAGCTGCGCGGCACCGCGGAGTAGATATTTCCTCCGGCAGCGAGGCGCAATCGGTACTCACCGAATCGGGCCAGATAACCGGAGTACGAAGCGACAAGACTGCCTATTCCGCGCCTGTCGTGATCAATTGCGCGGGAGCGTGGGCAGGCCGCCTCGGCCCGCAGACGTTTCCTGTGCGTCCGGTTAAGGGGCAAATGCTCGCGGTGGTCGGCGGACCAGTGATCAAGCATGTCATTCGCGGGGACGACGTTTATCTCGTGCCACGCAGCGACGGACGCGTCGTCATTGGCTCAACCCTTGAAGACGCGGGTTTCAATAAGCAGGTCGAAGTTGCTACCATCCAGCGGCTCTTTCAACTAGCTCAGCAGCTTGTGCCTGAGCTTGCGAACTCCAGAAAGCATGAAGACTGGGCCGGCCTGCGACCGGGAACCCCAGACGAACTGCCGATCCTGGGCGCGACTTCCACGCCGGGGTATTTCATCGCCAGCGGTCACTATCGGGACGGTATTTTGCTGGCACCCATCACTGCACAAGTCCTGGCGGCGCTGGTCCTGAACAGGGCCCCTTCGTTCGACTTGGAACCCTTTCGGCCGGCCCGCTTTCCGGCTTCAATTCACCACGGAGGCACGGAGACACGGAGAAGAGCAGTTTAAAATTCGTGCGTGAAGCTTTCCTGGTTTGTTCAGAATTCAAGTATGTTCTTTGGTTTTCGCTGGTCCTGAACAGGGCCCCTTCGTTCGACTTGGAACCCTTTCGGCCGGCCCGCTTTCCGGCTTCAATTCACCACGGAGGCACGGAGACACGGAGAAGAGCAGTTTAAAATTCGTGCGTGAAGCTTTCCTGGTTTGTTCAGAATTCAACTATGTTCTTTGGTTTCCTTCGTGCCTACGTGTGTCCGTGGTGAACCGGATTTCGCTCGGCTATACTGAGACGTTTTCGCGAAAGGACCAGCCATGGCCTCTCCTGCCGTCGCCTACGCCCGCCAGAATCAGCAACGCTTCTTGAATGAACTGAAAGACCTGCTGCGCATTCCGAGCGTCAGCACCGCCCCCGAGCGTAAGTCCGACGTACAGAAGGCCGCTGAATACGTGGCCAATGACCTGCGCCGCGTCGGCATGGAGAACGTCGAAGTCATTCCCACCAAAGGTCACCCGCTCATCTACGCCGACTGGCTGCATGCCCCTCGAAAACCCACTGCCCTCTGTTACGCACACTATGACGTGCAACCGCCCGATCCGCTGAACGAATGGATTTCTCCTCCTTTTGAGCCCGCCGAGCGCAACAACAATCTCTATGCCCGGGGCGCGGTCGATGACAAAGGCCAGCTATGGATGGAAATCAAAGCCATCGAAGCGCTCATGCGCGGCCATGGCGGCAAGCTGCCGATCAATGTGAAATTTCTCATCGAAGGAGAAGAAGAGGTCGGCGGAGAGTCGATCGCGGAGTACGTGCGCAAGCAAAAATCAAAGCTGAAGGCCGATTTTGCGCTGGTTTGCGACACCGAGCTATTTGCGCCTGATCTTCCGACGCTCTGTGTCGGCCTGCGCGGGCTGGTCTATACCGAGATCGAGGCCGTCGGCCCTAAGACCGATCTTCATTCCGGCATGTACGGGGGCGCAGCGCCGAATCCCTTGTTTGCGCTGATTGAGATCATCAGCAAACTGAAAGACGCAAAAGGGCGCATTCAGATCCCCGGCTTCTACAGCAAACTGAAAACGCCCAGCGCAGCCGAACTCAAGGCCTGGAGGCGCCTGCCATTTAACGAGGAACATTACCGTAAGACCGAAGTTGGATCCTCAAAGCTCACGGGCGAACCGGGGTATTCGGTGCTTTATCGTACCTGGGCGCGGCCCACACTCGAAGTCCACGGCATGCCGGGAGGGTTCATCGCTCCCGGCGCAAAGACTGTAATCCCGGCGCGCGCTTCGGCGAAGGTTTCCATGCGTCTCGTGCCCAACCAGAACCCCGACGACATACTGAAGCGCTACCAGGCATTCGTGAAGAAGCACACGCCGAAAGGGATTGAGACCAGGATCAAGGTCTGGAGCAAGGGACCAGCCTGCGTCGTGGGCACGAACAATAAATTTATCAAGGCGGCCACCGAGGCATTACACGACGTATTCAGGAAAGAAACCGTGTTCATTCGTTCCGGCGGGTCCATTCCTATCGTTACCGATTTTCAGGATGTACTCAAAATTCCCTCCGTGATGATGGGATTCGGCCTGCCCGACGACAACCTGCACGCGCCTAACGAGAAATTCCATATTCCGAATTTCTATCGCGGGATCGAGTCGATCTGTTTGTTCTTCGAGCGCCTGGGGGAATAAACAACTTCTTCGCCACGGATTTACGCGGATTCACCAGGATCAGTCTTGAGTTTTCATTTCTCTGAATTCTGGTGAGGCACATTGCCGGCACCAGCGATTTCTCCAAGCACAAGCTTTTAACCGCAAAGGGCGCAAAGGAAACCACGCAAAGTTCGCAAAGGATCATTTGATCCGTGTTGATCCGCGTAAATCCGTGGCGAAAGAAGTTGACTTACCGCCCATCATGGCGCATGAAGAAATGTTCTTTGTCCATTCCCGCTGGAACGGCCACATCGAAGAACCCGACCATCATTTCGTTATAGGTCTGCTCGCCCCATTGCACGGGACTGTCGGGATCAGGATTGTGCGGATTCCTGCGCGAGTTGTCATACCAGGCCACGGCCTCAAGTCTTGTTCCGGCAGGCAAAAAGCGTGGTTCAGCCAGGCGATAACTTAGCTGCCAGTAAAAATCGTAGTTCACGCGCAGTAAAGTCTCGCGCGTGGCATCTGCGTGCACGAGGTTGTACTCGAACTTCTTCCCGCGCAGGTGCATATGCGGGAAGAAGCTAAGCAGCGTGGCATCGTTCGGCAGCGTGCCCGAGACTTCGACACGATAGTTGTCGGTGTTTGGCGGAATGGGAATGGTGTCGTGCTGGTTCGCCAGTTGCAGCGTCAGCACCCGCTCTTTCGGCGGATGCTTTGCAAAAACCAACCCGAGCTCCGTCTGATCGCGGGCTGCCTTTCCGTTGGTCGTGTAATGCATCTGGAATATCAGGTCCGAGTGCGGCGGAATAAATTTCGCCATTCCATCCGGCCACTCATCCGGCGAGCTGCCCGGCGCATAGACGAGCAACAGATCACTGGTGGTGAAGTGGGCTTCGTGCATCAGGTGCGGGTCGCGGAGACTCGAAGCCGTAAATGGCATGCCGACGGGAGCGCCACGCAACCATGTCGATTGCGGCGGTCGGATATAAACCACGGCATGATGCACATGATCGCGAGCACTCGGCTTGAGCTCAGACATTTCGACCCATCGGCCGGTTTCAAAATTGGTGGGCACGATTTCGTAGGTGTACTCGACGTCACCTTCCGCGGGGAGCTGCACCGCGACCGACATTTTCAGGACCAGGTCCGGCGGCGCGATGTTCCAGCCGCTCGTCCAGTGTGGTTGTGCGGGCGCATCTTTCGGATCACCGGCCGGAGCACCGGCCTTGACCCAATCGAGAATGGTCGCAATTTCGGTGTTCGATAGAGACGGATCGTTCGCAAAGTGACCACAGCAGGGATCTGCAAACCACGGCGGCATCTTCCTCGATTCGACCGAGCTTGCAATCAGCTTGGCCCAGGGTTTTGCGTCCTGGTAGCTTACTAGCGGAAAGGGCGCAATCTCGCCCGCGCGATGGCAGGTCAGGCAGTGTTGCGCAAAGACCGGCGCCACATCGCGATAGAAGGTCGGAGCGGACCCGGCCACGGCAGGGAGCGCGCACCATGCGGTCAACAAAACTGATGACCACGAAAGCACCCTAACCTGCAATGGGCGATTCCCGCAGCCTTTTCGCCGCAGTCTCAGGCGAAACCGGTGAGTAATAAGTTTCTTTGAACGAATAGGACTTCGGCTTCGAAGCAAGTATGGGCAGGATCTCGATGTGCCAGTGGTAGTCCTCATCAAGCGTCGTCCAGTATCCCAGGCTCGAAGACTGGCGCGAACGGTTGGGCGCGGTGTGCAGCACCAGGTGAAAGGCCTCAGCGACGTGGCGAATGCGCGCGAGCGTGCGCCGCAACAGTCCAGCCAGGTCGCACAAACGCGCCGGGGTCGCGGACAGGGCAAAGCGCTCGTAAGCGGCTTCGTGCACACGCGCCAGCACCCAGGTTTCATAAGGCACGCGCATGGCGAATGGACACAGCGCCAAAAAATCTCCCCGCACTTCTATGACGCGTTCGCCCGAGCGCATCTCCTGCGAGACCATATCGCAAAATACGCAGCGCTCTTTCTTCTTGAAGTATTCGAGTCCGGCACGCAGTTCATAAAGCACCCTGCGGGGAATAAACGCCGTCGCGGTGAGCTGCGAGTTCGGGTGCTCGAACTCCTGGCCCGATCCGGGACCGAAATTTTTAAACACGCTGACATATCGAAACCGGCCGTCGCCTTTGAGGTCCGCGATACGTTGCGCCGCGAGCAAGAGAAATTCGGCGATCTCGGCGTCTTCGGCCTGCCAGAGCTCGCGCCCATGATCGGGACCCTGTATCAGCACTTCGTGCGCGCCGACCGCCGGCATGCGGTCGTAGAGTCCCTCGCCGCGGCGTTCGGGCGTGCCCTCAACGTGATAAATCGCCTGCGGGTGTACGATCGCCCGCGCCGACCATGGGCCCGAAGAAACCGGCGCACGGCTTGAGACCACCTGCACCTCGCGAGCTCCCGGACAAAGGCGGCACTCCGCGCCCGGCCGTGAGACGACGTCAGGTATGTCGTCGCCGGTCAGGACCCAGGAGCGGGTCAGGGGATCTTTTCTCAGTTCCATTTTGCTTCAGGGAATCAGGCCCACGAAATTATCGCACGCAGGTATTAGGGACGGGTTTTCCACCGCAGGCGCGAGGGGAGTGGTTGCTATAATCCGCAAAAATGCAGTGACTCGTGGTCAGTGGTCAGTGGCTAGTGCTCAGTGATCACCCACCGCTAGTCACGAACCACGATTCACCGCCCAGACGCCGAGATCGCAAAGAAAGGCTACCTTCTCGGCCGCGGATTTTCGCGGATTCACACCGATTTCTTGCATCCGTGTAGATCGGTGAATATCCGTGGCCAGCCGTTTTCATTCTTGGCGTTCTCGGCGTCTCGGCGGTAAAAGCTTTTTGTTGGCAACTGGCAACTGACAACTGGTAACTGGTAACTGATGACAGAACCCTCCACGCCGCTGATGCGGCAGTACTCGGCGATCAAAAAAGAACATCCGCAGGCGCTGGTTTTTTTCCGTCTGGGCGATTTTTACGAAATGTTTTTCGATGACGCGGTCGTCGCGGCTAAAGAACTGGAGATTACGCTCACCTCCCGCAACAAGGAAAAGGGCGTAGCCATACCCATGTGCGGCGTGCCTCACCATGCCGCCGAGGGTTACATCGCGAAACTCATCCGCCGCGGCTTTAAGGTGGCGATCTGCGAACAGATGGAAGACCCGCGGCAGGCAAAGAAGCTCGTCAGGCGGGAGGTAACGCGCGTCGTCACCCCGGGTACTGCCGACTCCTCGCTCAACTCCGAAGAGAACAATTTTCTGGCTGCCGTGGTCACCTTCGAAGGGCAGGCGGTCGCCGCAAAAGGCAAGGGCCTCGAGCGGTCCCAAAGCAGAAAAGCCGCCGGCTTTGCCGCCCTCGATCTTTCAACCGGAGAGTTCCGCGCCACCGAGTTCGAGGGCGAAGATGCTCTGCGGCGTATCGAGGCCGAGCTTGAGCAGTTGCGGCCGAAAGAGGTGTTGTACGCAAGCTCCGCGCCTTTGTTTGAGGAGCATGTAACCGGACGCACCGCTTCTGCCCGGCCAAACCCCGCTTTCGCCTGGTCACTTACCCCGCTTGACGATTGGGTCTTTACCCCCGAGCACGCTCTTCCCCTGGTTGAAAACCACTTCGGCGTGCTTTCGCTCGAAGGCTTCGGCCTCGCGGGAAAGCCCGCGGCTTCAACCGCGGCCGGGGCCATCCTTTACTACGTTCGCCAGACGCAGCGCGGGTCACTCGACCACATCGACCGGGTTGGGTTCTATGAGCGGCAGAGCTCGCTGGTGCTTGATGCGGTCACGGTACGCAATCTCGAGCTCGTTGAACCGCTGTTTTCCGCCAGCGGAGAGAGCGTGACGCTATTGCGATCGATCGATGAAACCTCTACCCCGATGGGTAAACGGTTGTTGCGCGCGTGGCTGTTGCGGCCTTTGATCGACCGAGGCGAAATCGCAGCGCGCCTGGACGGGGTCGAAGAGTTTACGAGGCAGACGATCGCGCGTGAAGAACTGCGCAGCACACTTGCGGGAGTACTCGACCTTGAACGGCTGCTCAGCCGGGTCACGCTTGAGACGGCGACCCCGCGCGACCTGGTGGCGCTGGCGGCTTCGCTTTCGCGCCTGCCCGCGCTCCGCCGTGCTCTCCAGCCGCTTGGCGCTTCCCGCGTTTGCTCGCTCTCTGCCTCAGTCGATGAACTTTCTGATGTGCGCGAGCGCATCGAGCGCACGCTCGTCCCCGAGGCGCCGATGTCGCTCTCTGAAGCCGGCGCGATTGCACCCGGCGCCGACCGCGAACTGGACGGACTGCGCGAGCTCTCGCGCAACGGCAAGCAGTTCCTGGCCGAAATGGAACGGCGCGAGCGCGAGCGCACCGGGATCTCGTCGCTCAAGGTGCGGTTCAACTCAGTCTTTGGCTACTACATCGAGATCTCAAAATCCAACCTGCATCTCGTGCCTGCCGACTACGAGCGTCGCCAGACCCTGGCCAACGGCGAGCGCTTTGTAACCCCCGAGTTGAAAGAGTACGAGGCCAAGATCCTCGATGCGGAAGAGAAAATTGCCGCCATCGAACGGCGCATCTTTTCTGAACTGCGCGCTTCGATTGCCGCCGAAGCCCGGCGAATCCGCTCAACCGCTCTCGCGCTTGCCGAACTCGACGTGCTCGTAGCGTTTGCCCAGCTTGCGGTCACGCGCAACTACAGCCGCCCTGAGTTCGATGATTCAGCCGACATTGAAATTGCCGGCGGCCGCCATCCGGTCATCGAACGGGAAGAATTGCCGGGCGCGAACCGCTTCGTCCCCAACGATCTTTATTTGAATTCGACCACCCACAACCTGCTGGTGCTCACCGGTCCGAATATGGGCGGGAAATCCACCTACCTGCGCCAGACCGCGCTGATCATCATCATGGCGCAGATGGGAAGCTTTGTTCCGGCAAGCAGGACCAGGTTGGGCATCGTCGATCGCGTCTTCACCCGCATTGGGGCCAGCGACAATCTGGCGCGCGGGCGCTCGACCTTCATGGTCGAGATGACCGAGACCGCCGCTATCCTCAATACCGCGACCCCGAAATCGCTTGTACTTCTGGACGAGGTCGGGCGCGGCACCTCGACCTACGACGGACTGGCCATCGCCTGGGCGGCGATTGAGCACCTCGCCACCCGCACACGCGCCAAGACGCTTTTTGCTACTCACTACTTCGAGCTCACCGAACTTGAAGACCAGGTATCTGGGATCAGGAACTTTCATGTTTCAGTAAAAGAGAATTCTTCCGGTACAGGTATTGTCTTTCTGCGCAAAGTCGAGCCGGGCGCTGCCGACCGCAGCTATGGAATCGAGGTGGCAAAGCTCGCCGGGCTTCCAGATGAGGTCATCCAGCGGGCGCGCGAGGTACTGAGCGAACACGAGATCTCGCATAGCAGCGGGAGATCCGGCTCTACCGGTGAGCCTCCGGCGGCCCAGCTCACGATCTTTACACCGCTTTCGCAACCTGTGCTTGAGAAGCTGCGTGAGCTGGATTTAAACCAGCTCACACCACTGGCCGCACTGAATCTCTTGGCGCAACTGAAGGCCGAGGTGCGATAGCTGGAATATATTCACCGCCGGGCACGCCGAGGAAACCCAACTTCGTTCGCCACGGATTTCCGCGGATTCACACGGATTAAGACTGAACCTATGAAATTCTCTCGGGACTTTGAATTTTGCCATTGTCTGCTCAATGGGGAATGAAGACTCGCTATCGCAATAACAAGGCTTCAGGTAAAACCTTTTATCGCCGAGTCGCCCAGATCACAAGATGATGCGAGAGGCTCAATATCTCAATAAGTTCAATTCTGATCCGTGTGAATCCGCGCAAATCCGCGGCGAACGAAGTTGGTTTTCCCGGCGGTCTCGGCGGTGAACGCTTTTGAAACTGGCCTAAGCTGTGGATCGAAGTAAAATGATCAACTACCGCATGCCTGCGAAATCGGATTCCATTCGCGCGATTGCCGGCCAGCTTCTCATCATTGGCTTTGATGGCGTCGAGCTTTCGCCCGCTCTCGCCTCACTGCTCAAGCGCGTCCAGCCGGCGGGTGTCATTCTATTCGCCCGCAATATCGCCAATGCGCAGCAGACGCACAGGCTTCTGCGCGAGTGCCAGAAGCCGGTCCGCGAGCCGCTCTTCACTTCTGTCGATCTTGAAGGTGGGCGGGTGGACCGCTTTCGCAACCTGACCGGCCCTGCACCCTCGGCGGCCGACGTCTTCGCCACGGGAGATCGCAAACTCTTTCGGCGGCACGGCGAGCTGATTGGAAAAATCTGCTGCACGCTCGGCTTCAATGTTGATTTTGCACCGGTGCTTGATCTCGCCTTTGAGGCCTCGAAAAAGGTCATGAGCTCGCGGGCATTTTCGACAGAACCGCAAGAAGTCATTGCTTACGCGCGAGAATTCCTGGCGGGTCTCGCCTCCGCCAAGGTCATCGGCGCAGGCAAGCACTTTCCCGGACTGGGCGAAGGACGGCTCGACTCGCACGAACATCTTCCCATTATCGAGAAATCTTTTCAGAAGCTCTGGGCGGAGGACCTCGTTCCTTATCGCGAGATGCGTCGTGAGCTTGCCATGGTGATGGTCAACCACGCGAACTACCCGGCAGTCACCGGCGACCGAATGCCGGCATCGCTCTCGAAAAAATGGATCAGCGATATTTTGCGCCGCAAAATCCGATATCGAGGGTTGATTGTCTCAGACGACCTCGAAATGGGCGGAATCGTCGAGGCTCGGCCGGCGGGCGAGGCCGCGGTCGAATTCATCCGTGCCGGAGGCGATCTCGGCCTGGTCTGTCACCTGCAGGAAAATGTCGAGCATGCGTATGAAGCGATAGTGCGCGAGAGCGAACGCAGTTCGAGCTTCCGCCGCCGGGCCGCTGAATCGGCGAAGCGCATCGCGGCGTTCAAGCGCAAGTCGCGTGAGATCGACTCGCGCGCGCCGGTGCCTTCACCTGAAAAAATCAGCCGGCTTTCGACCCAGCTCTGGGAATTTTCTGAGCGCGTGCGCCTGAGCGCGCTGTCCGCAGCGGCCGCCGCCGGTGGGCGGCAATGATCGTTGCCGGAGTAATGAGCGGGACCTCCGCCGACGGTATTGACGTTTCGCTGGTGCGCATGTCACGGCCTTCACCGCGTTCGTTGCCCAAGCTCCAATTATTAGGCCACCAGGCATTCCCCTACCCCGGCGATGTGCGACGCAGAATTCTGGTTTCCATGAACTCGCCGCGCGCCAGTGTGGCCGACCTTTCGCGCCTGAATTTTTTACTGGGCGAGCTCTATGCCGAAGCAGTCCTGGCCGCGCAGAGAAAACTGCGCTTCAAGGCCGAACTGATCGGCTGCCATGGTCAGACCCTCTATCATCAGGGAAGCCCGGCCGAATTTCTGGGACGCAAGCTGTCGGTGACGTGGCAGACCGGTGAAGGCTCGGTTATCGCTGCTCGCACCGGGCTTCCGGTTGTCTCTGACTTTCGCCCCGCTGACATGGCTCGCGGCGGCAAGGGCGCTCCGCTTGTGCCCTATCTTGACTATCTTCTTTATCGCGCCCCCCGCATGGGACGCATCGCACTCAACATTGGGGGCATCGCGAATCTCACGGCTATTCCTGCTGCCGCCTCGCTCAGCCAGGTCATGGCCTTCGATACCGGACCGGGCAACATGGTGATCGACGCGCTTTCGGAAGAGCTCTTCGGGCAGGAGTGCGATCTTGATGGCAAGATCGCCGCCTCTGGTCGCGTGCTCGAGGACGTGGTTGCCCGCTTTCTTGAAGATCCATTTTTCCGCGAGCGACCGCCGCGCTCTGCCGGACGCGAGCAGTTCGGGCGCGAATTCGCCCGCGAGTTTCTGCACGCCGCGCGGCCATCGCCGGCGCGCGAGGCCGCGGCAATTCAAGCTGTTGAAAAGCGCGACGTGATCGCAACCGCTACTGCGCTAACTGTGCGCTCCATTGCCGGAGCCATCCGCAGGTTCGTACCTCGCAAGGGAAGTTTCAAAGAACTAATTGTCTCGGGCGGTGGCGCTAAAAACCCAACCCTCCGGTCCTGGCTTGCGAACGAAGTCAAGCCCCTCGGGCTCGAACTGCGCTCTTCGGATGAATTCGGCATTCCCTCGAGCGCGAAGGAAGCCGTGGCTTTCGCGGTCCTCGCTTATGAGACCTGGAATAAGCGGCCGTCGAACATTCCCTCCGCAACCGGCGCGAAGCGGGCAGCGGTGCTGGGCAAGATTTGTTATCCATGAACAAGCTCTTAGCCGTTAGCTCTTAGCTCGATTCTATTCCCAACCAGCTAAAAGCTAAGAGCTAGGAGCTAAAAGCTGAACTCCATGTCCACATACATTGCCATGCTTCGCGGCATCAACGTCGGCCCACACAAGCGCATGAAAATGGATAAGCTGCGCACGACTTGCGAAAAGCTCGGCTTTGAAGACGTGAAGACCTACATTCAAAGCGGCAATATCGTATTCCGTGCTGCCAAGCTATCTGACATCGCACTGGCAAAGAAGTTGGGCGAGGGCATCGTGCGCGGCTTCGGCTTTTCCGCCGACGTAATCACGCGCACGAAAGACGAGATGGAGCAGATAATCGCCAACAATCCACTCTTGAAAAAAAAGGAGGCGGACCGATCGAAGTTCCACGTGGTCTTTTTGTCGGAAAAGCCCTCAGCCGCTTCGCTGAAAAGGCTCAATGAGCTGACACTTCCGCCTGACTTAGTCCGCAGCGTCGACCGGGAAATTTATTTTTATTTTCCCAAAGGCGTCTCTGGCAGCAGCCTGTGGAAGCACTCGATGGACCGCATCCTGACGATCACCAGCACGATGCGGAACTGGAATACGGTTAACGCACTTTACAAAATGGCGTCGGAGATCGAATGACAGTGAACGCTTGTGGGGCTGCGAGGGTCACCGCCCGCAATCGGTTTTTCAAGATCTTCGCGACCAGCGCCATCCTGCTCCTCCTCACCTCCTGCTCTCACCGCCCCGCTCCCAACACGCTGGTCATGATCATCGAATCGAGTCCTACCAACCTCGACCCGCGGGTCGGGCTTGATGCGCAATCGCAAAACATTGGCAGCCTGATCTTCGAGAATCTGGTGGCACGCGATGACAAGTTGAGCGTCAAGCCGGGTCTTGCCGAAAAATGGGAAAGTCCTACTCCCACGACTTACATCTTTCATTTGCATCCCGGAGTGACATTCTCCGATGGCCGCCCGCTCACCTCGCGAGATGTGAAATGGAGCTACGACTCGCTGATCGAAGGAAAAGTTCGCAGCGCGAAGGGCGCCACTTACCATTTCGTCCAGAGCATTGATGCTCCCGACGCGAACACCGTGATCTTCCACCTCAAGCAACCGTGGGCCGCGTTGCTGTGGAACCTGTGCGCGCCGGGAATGGGGATTGTGCCCTACGGCAGCGGGGCCGAGATCAGCCGTAGCCCGATCGGTTCTGGCCCGTTCCGCTTCGTCAGCGCCGAACAGGACAAAGAAGTTGTCCTTGAGCGCAATGAGCGCTACTGGGGCGAAAAGACAAAAGTCGCGCGCATTCGCTTCGCGGTGGTTCCGGACACGACCACCCGCGCGCTCGAACTGCGCAAAGGCAGCGCTGACCTTGAGCTCAACGCTCTCAGCCCTGATATGGAAGCTACTCTCGGACGCGAACAGCGGCTCCAGGTATTGCGCGGCCCGGGTACACGCCTGGGGTATATGGCCTTCAACCTTCGTGATCCTATCTTGAAAGATGTCCGAGTACGTCAGGCGATTGCATATGCCATCGATCGCCAGCCGCTCATGCACTATTTGTGGCACGACTCGGTGCGGCCGGCGGCGAGCGTCCTGCCGCCTGAGAGCTGGGCCTACGATGCCGATGTGCGCCAGTATCCATACGATCCGGCCAAGGCACGCCAGTTGCTGGATTCCGCTGGTTACGAGGCCAGAAACGGCGTCCGCTTTCACCTCACGATGAAGACTTCGACCGAAGAGAGCTCGCGGTCCATGGCGTCGGTCTTTCAGCAGCAGCTTCGGGATGTCGGGATCGCGCTTGATATCCGCAGCTACGAATCTGCGACTTTTTTCTCGGACGTCACCCATGGCGAATTTCAGGTGTATTCGTTGCGATGGCTGGGAGCGAACGAAGACCCGGATATTTTTGAATACGCCTTCAGCTCCGGGCGCATTATTCCGAATGGCGCGAACCGGCAATACTACTCAAATCGCCGGGTCGATCAACTGATCACGCAGGCGAGCAGCGAACTCGACCAGGATGCCCGAAAACGTGATTATGCTGAGATCCAGAGAATCCTCGCCGAAGACCTGCCGTACATTTATCTGTGGTACTTCGACAATGTGATGGTCTCATCCAGGCGCGTGCACAGCCTAGAGATGAATCCTTCGGGAAACTATGACTTTCTCAGGACGGCCGAGCTGGAGAATTCTCACTAGTCTTCCCTTCCGCTAAATTTGCGTTCTCTGCGGTTAAGAGCTTTGATTTGCAGCATGATTCCAAGAACCAACACCAAAAGCTTTTAACCGCAGAGTTCGCTGAGCATGCCCCGGAGCGCGCCGAGAAAAACTCGTCACTCCGCGTGCTACCATCGAAATCGGATGCGAATTCTCTTCATCGGCGATATCTTTGGCCGTCCCGGGCGCACCATTGTCCGCGACAAGCTGAAGGACCTAGTGCGCGAGCACCGCATCGATCTTGTGCTCGCGAATGGCGAGAATGCCGCCGCCGGATTCGGCATTACCCCTGCGCTGGCTGAAGATTTCTTCGATCTCGGTGTTGACGTCCTCACCACCGGCAACCATGTCTGGGACAAGCGCGAACTTTTCGACTACTACGCGAGCGCTAATGGCGATCTGCACAGCCCGGCGCGCCGCATTCTTCGTCCGGCGAACTTCGCACCCGATCTGCCGGGCTGGGGATTTTATGAAGGCAAGAAGAACGACATTCCTTATGCGGTGATCAATCTGCAAGGGCGCGTCTTCATGGCCTCGAATGACGATCCGTTTCGCAAAGCCGATGACATTCTGAAGCAACTGAAAGCCAAGATCATTTTTGTCGACCTGCATGCTGAGGCCACCTCGGAGAAAGTCGCGCTCGGCTGGTACCTCGACGGCCGAGTGACCGCAGTCGTTGGCACGCACACGCATATTCCAACTGCCGATGAACGCGTTCTGCCAAAAGGAACTGCTTACATTACCGATGTTGGGATGACTGGACCTTTCGACGGCGTAATCGGTGTGAAGAAAGAAATGATCATCGATCGCTTCCTGCACAATTTGCCCGCCCGCTTTGAGCCCGCAACCGGGGATACGCGCCTGTGTGCGGTCATCGTCGAGAGCGATGACATGACAGGCAAAGCGAAATCGATTCAGAGAATCATGATTACATGAGCCTCTGCGTGTGTTCCTCTGTGCGTTCTTCTGTGTAACTCCGTGCCCTCTGTGGTAAGGGTTTTCTCGAATGCCGAAACTTCCCCCTGCCGACGCCTACATCTTCGACATTGACGGCACTCTGCTCGTCACCAAAGACCTCGTGCACTGGAACGCGCTGCACCAGGCGATGCTCGAAGCATACGGTGTGGACGCAACCATTGAAGGAATTCAGTACCACGGAATGACTGATCTCTCAATCCTTCGCGCGTCACTCACACGAGCCGGCGTGAGCGATTCTGCATTTGAAGCATCGCTTCCGAAGGCGCTCGAAATTGTCTGCCGCGAAGTCGAAGCGAATCATCGCGCGCTCGCGCCGGTCGTTTGCCCCGGCATTGTTCAACTGCTGGAGTTTCTTAGTGCGCAAAAGAAGCTTTTGGGCGTAGCTTCAGGAAATCTCGAAGCGGTCGGATGGCACAAGCTCGCAGCCGCTGGGTTGAATAGCTTTTTTAGCTTTGGCTGCTTCAGTGATCATCACGAAAGCCGCGCCGACATCTTTCGTAACGCTCTTGCCTGCGTGCGCGCCCAGCTAGGCCCGAGTGCGACGGCCTGTTTCATCGGCGACACTCCTTCAGACGTTTCGGCCGCCCGAGAAGTTGGAGCACAAATTCTGGCAGTTGCGTCTGGAACCTTCAGCCTCAACCAACTGAGCGCCTGCTCGCCAGATCTCTGCATTTCAGATTGCGGAGAGTTGTTCTAACGGTCCATTAACTCGCAAAAAGCACTTAACCGCAGAGATCGCCAAGAACAAACACGAGCGCGCCGAGAGTTCGCTTTCAAACTACCCGTGTTCGCAATGATTGTGGCTCTGCGAGCCTAGTTCGCCTCCGCGACCTCTGCGGCTAAACGCTTTCGCGGGGTAGCCGGAATCAGCCAACAGTTGCTCGATCTGTGCACGATTGCGGCTCGGCAGGAATTCGAGCGCCGCCCGTACCAGGCATACATACGTGTCCTTGGCTTTCGGACGTTTATCGATTGTATTCAAGTGCGCCTGAATGGTCTCCGAATCCCCTCGCACAATCGGCCCGCTGAATGCGCCGGCCGGACCCAGCTTTTCATAGTTGCTCAACGTCTGCCGGATGATTGGCATCATCCGCTGGCGCGCTTCTTTCCTGCTCAGACCTGCAAGATTCGCCACGCCCTCTGACGCGGCGAGCAGTGAAACCAGCAACGGGCAAATCAGAGTCGCAAACGCGTGATACGCAACTTTGTCCCTTTTCCTGATCGTGGCTGTTTTCGCGCCAAGATCGCGGACCACGCTTCTGGCCACGCGTACCGCTCGCGCATCTCCCTCGATGGCAAACGGCACTCCAGCCAGTTCCGGAACTGATCCCGCAACAAAAGTCATCAGCGGATGGACTGAAGCAACCGCCGCTCCTGACCTGCGCAAACCCACGAGAGCGCCGCTGCTCAGCACTCCACTTGAATGAAACGCTACCTTGCCTCTCCAATCAAATTTCGAATAATTCTTTGCTGCGCGCGCAATCTCACCATCCGGAACACAGAACCAAACTACATCCGCCGCCAACCGCACTGGCAGCCCACTGCGCCTCGATGCGATTTTCGTTACTCCGTATCCTGTTTCAGCGAGCCGCGAAGCCAGGGCATTCCCCAGTCTGCCCGCGCCAACGATCAAAATGGAATCATGCTTCACGCCTGGAGCATAGCAAACAATGCGACCGCTTGATCTCGCGCTTCTTCGCCGCCCCTCGCAGAGAAACAAAAAGGGCGGCCATCGGCCGCCCCGTTCCAACACAAACCTTACTTAGCCTTTTACAACTTGCAATTGATTATCGACAGCGAACACGCCAAACACGCCATTGGCTCGCATGCCAGCGATGTTCTTGTCCATCTCGTTATCAACAACACCGACCAGTGTCACGCGGCCGTTTGCCACGATAATGCGGATCGGCTTGTTCACGCCCAACGCATATTTCTGCAGCGTGGGATAGCCGTAGATCGTGCGGAACAACCGGACGCGCAGCCCATCGTCCATAAAGGAAACTGGGAGCACCCGAATTTCGTTGCTCACGCTCTCTACACCCTCGATCCGCTTTACCACGTTTCCGGCATCGCTTTTCACTACCGGGTTCGTCACCGCTCCCGTGAGCGTGACGTTGTTGTTCGCATCCACCGAGAACGCCACATAGTCAAAGGCATTCACGTATGGAATCATGTTCAATTCATGTCTGACCTGCTTCTCGATCGCGATCGTTCCCTGCACGGACGCCAACGCATTCGGCAGAGTGAACGAAAGCGATGAGGCAATCAGGCCTAACCCAAGCACCAACGTTCGTAGTTTCATAGTTCAACCTCTTTCTTTCCTTTCAAAAAAGTCTTTAAATCCCAGCGGAGACAACAAGGGCTGCTCGCGTTCTTGTGGTTCCCGAGTTCCGCTCAACTCGGGATATGTGCCGCGAGCAGCCCACCCCAACTAAGTCGTTTTTCGACTTAGTCTTAACGCCGATACCCGTAGTAGTCGCGGTGCACAATCACGCGCGGCCCATAAAAGCGATCTCGATGGAACACCCGAACCGGCGCCACATAGGCGCGACGGTAATACGGCCGAGGTCCAATCGCCACGTACGCGCGCGGCGCAACATAGACCGGGCGCACATATGCGGGCGCTACATAGCCATAAACACGCACCGGATGCACATAAACCGGCCCGCCAATTCTGACTCGAACCACCACTTCAGCGTTCGCCTTGGGCGTCGCAGCGGAACCGATGAGTGCTGCCAGTCCCAACACCACAAGTAAACTCAGCTTCTTCATTTCCTCACCTCCGACCTACATCAATGGAAACACTATGGGCGGAGCAAAGTTTCGCCAAACTGCTGAGGTATAGGGGTTTATGCGTAAAGAATTGTCAACGGATTGACGCAGATTTGATATGAGGTTAGCAGCGAAACAGCAGCATCCTAAGCTGTCCGTTTGCTGTTTCGTCGATCCAATTCGCATGCCGGGCAGGGCAGGTTTGGCCGGTCGATGCACTCGTGTGCGGGATGCAATATCTGATAGCCACGCGTCTCAAGTTCCAGTATCAATTCACTATCGGCAACTTCGACGAACTTGTGAAACAACCGCCCGCTGTTTTCAGTGTCCCGATAATGCCAGTGGCCGTTCCGTTTGTATGCAAATCTGCCCCTACCCAGATCGAGTGGGGATCTTCGGCTTCCAATGTTAGAACGCACGGCGTTGACCTTCGCCATCGATTGACTTTTAATACGGCGAGGTATTGCACGCAACAAAAAAATCGCCCCGGTCCAGACTTTTAGACCCGGGGCCGGCGCAAGTCAGGAGAGCCGGATGGACGGGAAATAAGGTTATCGGTCGACGAATGTTAAAGATCGGCGATTTCGGGCCGTAACCTTTTGCTTTGTACACGATCTATTCTTATAGCGATGGAAATCGGCAGCACTCTCGAAGTGGTCAATTCTGAGGCCTGGACTGACGAAGAGGTCGTCGAGCGCGTCAAGGGGGGTAACACCGCGCTCTACGAAATCATCATGCGCCGCTACAACCAGCGCCTGTATCGCGTGGCGCGTGCCATCCTGCGCGATGACTCTGAAGCGGAAGACGTCATGCAGGACGCCTATGTGCGCGCATATCAGCATCTCGACCAGTTCGCCGGTAGGGCAACATTCGCCACTTGGCTGACGCGAATTGCCGTGAACGAAGCGCTTGCCCGGCTGAAGCTTCGCAAGCGCATCGATCAGCTCGATGAAGAAGAAGAAAACGGGGGAGGGTTTATGGGCCTGACGGACGCGACTCCTGAGGCCGCAGCTTCAACTGCAGAAACAACGCAGCTCTTGGAAGAGGCACTGCTTCACTTGCCGGAGCAATACCGCGCGGTCGTAATGCTGCGCGATGTTGAAGAAATGAACACGGCGGAAACCGCTGCCGCTCTCGACTTAACCGAGGAAAATGTGAAAGTTCGTCTGCATCGTGGCCGGCTGATGGTCCGCAACTGGCTGATGGAGCGCGTTGGCGCAAATTGCAAGAGCGCATTTCCATTCATGGGCGAGCGCTGCGATCGCGTAGTCGCGGCCGTGTTTTCGAGAATTTCTCCGGGCAACGACTCGAATCATTGATTTACTCGCGGTGCAACTGAAGGCGCGTGAATCAGGCAGGCCCGGCTGGCTGAAACACTGCCGGCGCAAGCGAGCTCAAATATCTCAAACGATCTCCATGAGTGCTTGGTCAATCCATTCGTCTTCATTTTGTAAAATCCCGCGCCCAACTGTAACCGCCTAACCTCCTCATGCTCCTTACGTGTGTGGAGGAAGCATGAACCGCGTACTCACCTTTCTTCTTGTGTTGATCGTGATCTTCGGCATGGCAGCAGTACTGCCACGTTCCATCCGCAATGTTTCCGCTGACGACCACCAGGGAAACGATAAGTTTGAGCACCACAACCACAGCACTGAACTCCATGCTCTTGAAATGATCGAGCATGGCCGCAGCACCTTCCGCTTCGATACCTTCGGAGACCAGGCCTTCTGGGGCGGTACGTTGCAAATCCACAAAGCTATCGAAGGCCAGAAGCTCGGCGGCATAGGTCCGGGTGTCAGTCCCGCGACCGCGCTGGCCGTCGGATTGAAAGTAGATGTTGATGCCCTTCCCTCATCGCTGGTTCATCAATTGAAAGCGGGCAAGGTCAATCTGAATGATCCGGCGGTCACGCTGGCGCTCCTGAAACTGAACTCTGTCGTCGGCCTTACTGGATTCTTTGACCGCTATGGCAAGTTGAATTCTGTGGGCATTCAGTGCGCGCTCTGCCATTCCACAGTCGACAACTCGTTCGCGCCCGGAATCGGCCATCGCCTTGATGGTTGGGCAAATCGCGACTTGAACGTCGGCGCGATCGTGAACCTTTCTCCTGACCTCAGCAGCGTGGCAAAGCTGTTGAACGTAAACCAGGACGTCGTAAGGACCGTGCTCAACAGTTGGGGTCCCGGAAAATTCGACGCGGAACTTTTCATGGACGGCAAGGCCTTTAACGGTGCAAAATCCGCAGCCACGCTCATTCCTCCTGCCTTCGGCCTGGCCGGCTTCAACCTGCACACCTGGACCGGATGGGGTTCAGTCCCTTACTGGAACGCATTCGTCGCCAATCTCGAAATGCACGGCCAGGGGACGTTCTTTGATCCTCGACTTGCAGATCCAGTCAAGTTTCCAATCGCGGCGCAGAACGGATTCGACAACGTGCGCAATGCGAAGGACTTGATCACACCCAAACTTGCAGACCTGCAGTTCTATCAGCTAGCGATTGACGCTCCCCCACCTCCCCCAAACAGTTTCAATCACGAAGCTGCCAGACACGGTAAAGAAGTTTTCAACGGAGCAGGACAGTGTTCCACTTGCCATGTGCCGCCACTCTTCACCGAACCCGGATGGAACATGCACACCGCGCAGGAAATCGGAATCGATGATTTCCAGGCGTCGCGCTCTCCCGATGACCGTTACCGCACGTCTCCACTGAAAGGCCTTTGGACGCATACCAAAGGCGGTTTCTATCACGATGGCCGCTTCCCCACGCTGCTTGATGTTGTCAACCACTATGACTCCGCCAAGAGCCTGCACCTGACGGACCAGCAGAAGCAGGACCTGGTTGAGTATTTGAAGAGCTTGTAAGAATTGAAACTGGTCGCGATGAACTGCCTGTGAGTGCCCCACCTTTAGTCGCTGCCGTTGCGACTAGGGTGGGGATTTTGAGTTTGACTACTTCCCGGCTCCCTGACTCTGTAAGCGGGCCTTTTCGAACTCGTCGCCCTTTTGCCAGCCGATCAGGTTCGGTTGCGAAGCTGCCGCCCAGCCCAGAGCGAAACCGAAGCGAGCGAGAGTCGCATCGCCTCGAAAATCCATGCTTGAACTGTACTCGTCACTTGGCTGGTGATAGTGCTTGTTCGTATATTCCTCGGCCTGTTGCATTCCCCATTCCAAGTTGTGGCCTTTGTATTTCATTCCTTCATTCATGGAGAACGCCGGCACACCCACGCGCGCCATGCTGAAATGGTCTGAGCGATAGTAGTGACCGGCCTCGGGGTGTGCATCCGGACGAATCGCAAGCCGGAACTCCTTTGCCATGGCCTCAACTGTTGGATAAAACGTAGTCCGCTCGGCGCCAGAAACTTCCACCTCCTGCGGCTCGCCCAGCGGAGGCACGTCATCAAAATTCAAATCAAGCGCGATGTTCCCAGCCGGAATTGGCGGATGCTTACCAAGGTATTCAGAACCGAGCAGGCCCTGTTCCTCCGCCGTGACAGATGCAAAAATTATCGAGCGTCGCGGCCGCGACTGCCCAAGCGAAAATACACGAGCCAATTCGAGCAGAATTGCACAACCGGTGGCATTGTCGCGGGCACCGTTGTAGATGTTGTCGCCGGGCATGTCGGGACGGATTCCCAAATGATCATAATGGGCGCTGTAGACGACCGCCTGATCTTTCAATTTCGGATCTGAGCCGGGCAGCATCGCCACGACATTGTTCGATGAGATTTGGCGAATTTTGCTGACCATATGCGCCTTCAACTTTGCCTGCAATGGAATGGGATGGAAGTTTCGCGACTGCGCCTCCGCCATCATCTTTTCCAAATCCAGGCCTGATCGTTGCGCTAATTGCCGGGCGACTTCGAGCTGAATCCAGGAGGCGGCCTTCAATTGCGGCGCGTCGCTTTTAAGAAATTCCTTTTCGCCTGAGTTTGAGTTCCGCACAACGTCCCACGGATAACTCGCCATATCTGATTTATGAATCAGGATGGCTCCGACCGCGCCCTTTCGCGCTGCTTCTTCGTATTTGTACGTCCACCGCCCATAATAGGTGAGCGCCGCCCCCTTAAAGAAATTTGGATCGTCACTAGACGGTTCGTTCACCAGCATCAGGAGAACTTTGCCGCGGACATCCACGCCCTTGTAATCGTCCCATTGGTATTCCGGGGCTTGGATCCCATAGCCAACGTAGACAATGTCCGCATCAATGTCGTCCGGTGTGCGTTGGGTTTCGTCATACGCGACATAGTCATCGAGCGGTTTGAGTTGCATCTCATCGCCACGTTTTGGGGCGAGTGCAAACGTAGTCTCCGAACCCGGAGTAATCCCGACCATCGGAACTTTTTGAAAAAATGTGCCGTTGTCCCCGGCGGGCTTCAATCCATCCAGCCAGAATTGCGTCGCGATGTACTCAGCCGCAATGTCTCCTCCACGCTGGCCTGTGCCGCGCCCTTCTAGAAGATCTAGAGAGAGAAAGCGCACATTGGCGCGAATGTGCTCGGGGTCAGTTTTCTGCAGCGCGGCAATTGCAGCCGGCGGAAGGTGAGCAGATGCGTCGGCGTTCTGATGGCCTTTGCGATTCTTTTGTCCGAGGGCGAAACTGGCGAGAACGAGCGGAAGCACCATACAAATGGCCTTGCGCATTCGGATTGGCTCCTGAGCAAGAGATGAACGCAATATTGTACGGGAAAAGTTCAGCTACAACTCTGATCTGGAGCACAGGCGCGGAAGTAACCTGGCTCCTGGCGCTCTGTTTTGACCTTTTACATGTGCCCGCAAACTGCGGGCTAATTTTTCGAGCTTCAACCAGCGCGGAAATCTGCGATTTGCTCGCCCGGCTGGAAAATCAGTTTCCCTGATTGGTCCGCGCCCGAAGCAGCCTTCCTGACAATCGCTTCAAAGTCGCTTCGCACCCAACCCACGGTCGAGACTTCAATCTCTCCATCTTCGGCAATCCAGAAACCGCTGGGCACGGTAGTCAGGCCATATGCGTTCGAGGCTGGGTAAGTCGACGTGTCATCCAGAAGGACAGGAAAAGTCACGCCGAACTTCTGCATGAACATCTCAGTCTCCTGTTTGTTGTTCTGCGAAATTGCGACCATGCTGAATTTGGAATTGCCGTAAGCCTTGTAAATGCGGTCGTAGAAGGGCAGGGCGTACTGGCACACCGGGCACGAAATCTTGAAAAACACTGCCAGCACGGGACCGCGCGTGAGCGCCTCACTCAGCGAGAACTTCGAGCCGTCACTTGTCGGGAGTTCAAATTGTGGGGCTCCTACACCTTTATTGAGTGCGGTCATTGTGCGTCCTCCGAGCCAGTTAGGCCACTTCATCTCGTCTGGGACCTATCTGATGATTTTAGCTTTGCGCAGGATTTTTTGTGTCAGCCCGGTGAGAGGAAGTTCGCGCAATTGCGATACTCTCACCCGCTTCGCCTTCGGATGCCGGATGTCGCATTCGACGACTGCCACGCGATAGTCGGTAACTGTGATCGAATGCCGCACCGTAAAAATAAGTTTCCCGCCACTCGTCGCTTCCAGCCGTGGAAGTTCCCACATCCCCGGCATTAGCGATTCGCAAGAAGATCTTTTCACCAGCAAGACTGAATCCTGCTGCGTTTCGAGCCCATATGCGACTGAAGCTTGCATCTGGCGCGGCTTCGGTGAATGGAACTTGCCACGGCCGCGTGTCTGGCAAAATTTCCTGATCGGGCAATCCCGGCACGCGGGTTCGTGAGGTACGCACACCGTCGCGCCCAGTTCCATCATGGACTGATTGAAGTCTCCGGGACGCGTGTGATCGATTAAATGCTGTGCTGCAACCCAGGATTTGGCTTTCGTATACGCGACACCAAACAAGCGACTAAGGACTCGCTCAACATTTCCATCGAGCACCGCAACAGGTTCGTTAAACGCGATGCTGGCGATCGCGGCGGCCGTATAGCGGCCGATGCCGGGAAGTTGCAGCAATGATGCAGCACCCCTTGGGAATTTGCCCCGGTGCTGATTCACGATCACTTTTGCCGCAGCACGCAGGTTCCGCGCGCGATGGTAGTAGCCCAAGCCGCTCCATTCCGCGAGCACCGCATCGAGTTTGGCAGCGGCCAGCTTTTCAACCGATGGAAACTCTTCGAGAAAGCGTTCATAGCGGGGCAGCACGGCGGCCACTCGCGTTTGCTGAAGCATGATCTCCGAAATCCATATGCGATAGGGATCCCGTGTTCTGCGCCACGGAAGGTCACGACGATTTGCGTCATACCAGGCGAGCAACGACTTTCTAAACTGCGGCAACCGCCGTACCGAAACCTGAGTATCACAAAGCATTGAAACGGATTGTAATTTGAGTGCTGATCAACAAAACAACAATTCTTAGCCGCAGAGTTCGCGGGGACACAAATCAGGACGCAGGGAAAACAACATCTAAATGTGCCAATGCGATTGACCAGAGTTTTCTCACAAGAAATAATATTGTGTTCGCGTTTGTATCGAAGGGGCTTCAACATATGGGCGATTTCAATCGCAAAGTAGAGGAGACTACCGAGCGGCTGGAGCAGGAAGCCGCGCAATTTATCAAATATTTGAACGAAGAAGTCGTGCCCGCTGTGCGCCAGCATTCCACGAAAGCTTTGCGCGTTGCCGCGCAGAAAATGCAAGAACTCGCCAACTACATGGACCAGCATTCAGCCTCGCGCAAATGAAACGGCTTCTGCTCATTTCTTCGCTTTTGCTGTTGGCTGGTTGCGGTCATAAACCTGCGCAAGTCAAAGTGGCTCCGGCTCCTCCACCGCAACAACAGGTTCCCGAAGGAACGCCTCCGGTGGAAGCTGAAAAAACAAAGCCTCCAGAGCCGCCGATCGCCTCCGAGACCGAAATTTCTCCTGATACAAAGCCTTTGCTGGTTGAAACCGGAATCGCAAGCTGGTACGGCGCGCCATATCACAACCGCCGAGGATCGAACGGGGAAATCTATGACATGCACGCGCTGACTGCGGCGCACCGAACGTTGCCCCTTGGCTCCATCGTTCGAGTCACGAATTTGAAATCCGGCGATTCGGTCATCGTTCGCATTACCGATCGTGGGCCGTTCATCGAGGGCCGTATTATTGATCTTTCACAAGCAGCCGCGCAGAAAATTAATCTGATACGTGCGGGGACCGGCGAGGTGCGGGTCGAGCTGCTCAAAACCCCGCAGCCGCTTGATATTGGCGGAAAATGGGCCGTGCAGATCGGGGCTTTTGAACGCGAACAACCTGCGCGCGAAATTGCCGATCACCTGTCACATCGCTACCGCACCGCCAAAATACTCACGTTCAACAGTCCGGCAGGAGACTGGTGGGTCCGGGTGCGAGTAAAAGACGATTTGCGTGCGCGGGCTGAAGAGATTGTTCGTGATACGAGAACGCCCGAGGGGGCAATTTTTCTGGTGAGGTTGGATTAGAGTGATTCGTGATTCGTGATTCGTGATTCGTGATTCGTGATTCGTGGCCAGTGATT